>CAYPWB010000076.1:0-17869 GCA_964414315.1 uncultured Planctomycetaceae bacterium
GAGAGATATACCGAAGTTCCGCGGTAGCCGGCCAGTCATGAAGCCGCCGGGGCAAGCCCGGCGGTGAAACGCCGCGAAAGGCGTCGTAAACCATGCGGAAGGGTGAACTTCAACAGGGCCGGCCGCGCACCCGGACGGCGGTTCGGCCCAACGCCCGCTGGACCGCTCGCGCTTTCCGCGCTAAGATGGACCGATGGAACCGACCTATGAATACGACGTGGTGGTGATCGGTGCCGGGCATGCCGGCACCGAAGCAGCGTTGGCGGCCGCACGCATGGGCGCGCGGACCGCCCTGCTTACCGGCAATCTTGACACGATCGCCCAACTGAGCTGCAACCCGGCCATCGGCGGGGTGGGCAAGGGGCATCTCGTCCGCGAAATCGACGCGCTGGGCGGGGCGATGGGCCTTGCGGCCGATCGGACGGGCATCCAGTTCCGCGTGCTCAACCGCCGCAAGGGGCCGGCCATGCAAGGGCCCCGCGCCCAGGCCGACAAGTGGGCCTATCGGCAGGAGGTGAAGCGCCTGTGCGAAGCGCAGCCGAACCTCACGCTGCGGCAGGAGTCGGTCGACGACCTGCTGACCGACGGGCCCGCCCACGCGCCGCGCATCGCCGGGGTGCGCGTGGCGGGCGATGCCGTGTACCGTGCGCGGGCCGTCGTGCTGTGCTCGGGAACCTTCATGGAGGGCCTGCTGCACGTGGGCGAAACGACGCTGCCCGGCGGCCGGATGGGCGAGCCGGCCGCCACCGGCATCGGCCGGGCCCTGCGCCGGCTCGGCCTCACGCTGGCCCGATTCAAGACCGGCACGCCGCCGCGGGTGAACGGCCGGACCATCGATTTCAGCCGGACCGAGGTCCAGCCGGGCGACGTCGAGCCGCAGCCCTTCTCCTTCCTCACCGATCAGATTGACGGCGAGCAACTGCCCTGTTACATCACCTACACAAACGAGCCAGTTCACGAACTGATCCGCGCGAACCTCGACCGCGCGCCCATGTACACCGGGCAAATCCAGTCGACCGGCCCGCGGTATTGCCCCTCGGTCGAGACAAAGATTGTCCGGTTCCCGGAGAAACTGCGGCACCAACTCTTCCTGGAACCGGAAGGGCGCGCGACCAGCGAGTTCTACATCAACGGGCTGGCCACCAGCCTGCCCCGCGACGTGCAGGAGGGAATCCTGCGTTTCATCCCGGGCCTGGAACGGGCCGAGATTCTCCGTTACGGCTACGCCATTGAATACGACTACGTTCCGCCGCAACAACTCCACCGCTCGCTGGAAACCAAGAGCGTCGCCGGGCTGTTCCTGGCCGGCCAGATCAACGGCACCACGGGCTACGAGGAGGCGGCCGGGCAGGGGCTCCTGGCCGGCGCGAACGCCGTGCTGGCCCTGCAAGGAAGGCCGTCCCTGGTGCTCGGGCGCGAGCAGGCCTACCTTGGTGTGATGGTTGACGACCTGATTACCTGCGGCGTCGAAGAGCCGTACCGCATGTTCACCAGCCGGGCCGAATACCGGCTGCTGCTGCGGCACGACAACGCCGACCGCCGGCTGACGCCACGGGGGCGCGAACTCGGATTGGTCGACGACGCCCGATGGAACCGTTTTCAGTGCAAGCAAGCCGAGTTCGAGCGGGCCGCCCGGTTGCTGCGCGAATTGCGCATCGGCTCGCTTTCGCTGGAGCAGCACCTCCGCCGGCCGGAGACAGCCTGGTCGGAGTTGGCGACGCACCATCCGGCCCTGGCCGCCATTTCGGTGGAAACCGCGGCAACGCTCACCAGCGACGCGAAGTACGCCGGCTACGTCGCTCGGCAAGAGGTCGAAATCGCCCGGCAACGTCGATACGCCGAACGGCGTCTTCCGCCCGACCTCGACTACGCGCAGGTCCGGCATCTGCGTGCCGAAGCCCGGGAGCGATTCGGTCGCGTGCGGCCCGACGACCTGGCCCAGGCGGGCCGCATCCCGGGCATCACGCCGGCCGACCTTTCGGTGCTCATGCTGCACCTGCAAGGGCGCGGCGGGGCGTAACGTACCCGGAATTTGGGCGTCCCGGCGCGGGAAAGCGGGCTGGGCGAATTGGGGTTGTTCCGTAACTTCTTGCGCAATAAAGCTTTGCGGACTATGGAACTGTCTTGACTGGCGCGGAAAGATAGCTATAATTGGTCCTATCTGGCAAGTTCGGTAATGTCGGCAGATCCGGATAAGCCTGCTGTTTACATGCAGCAACAGAGAGTAACGAGTCTGCGTATCTCGCGGGCTCGGGGTGAAATCGCAGCCGATCCAAGCACGGAGGACCAGAAACCCGTGGGGCCTGCCGACGGCTTCCCAGGGTTTCGCTACCGCCGGCCCCAGCAGGGCCGGTCATGAGGGACGGTGAACATGAAGACTGTGTTTACAACCGGCGAAGCGGCCAAGATCTGCAAAGTCAGCCAGCAAACGATCATTCGCTGCTTCGACTCCGGTCAGTTGAAGGGATTCCGAGTCCCCGGCAGCCGCTTTCGGCGAATCCCGCGCGAGCAACTCTACCTGTTCATGCGCGACAACGGCATTCCCACCGACGCCCTGGAAAGCGGCAAGCGCAAAATCCTCATCGTCGATGACGACGAGGAACTGGTCGAACTGATCACCGACGTACTGGAACGCGACGGCCGATTCGAAGTCCGCTCGGTCAACAACGGGTTCGACGCCGGCATGATGGTCAAGGAGTACCGGCCCGACCTCATCGTCCTCGACGTCATGCTCCCCGACATCAACGGCAAGGAGGTTTGTCAGCGAGTGCGCAGCGATTCGACCATGGACGACGTGCACATCATCTGCATTTCCGGCATGGTCGAGGAAGACAAGGTGGGCGAACTCAAGGCGGCCGGCGCCAACGACTTCATGCACAAGCCGTTCGAGGTGGAGAAGCTGGTCGAGCGGATGTGCGCCATGCTTGACATCGAAGTCGGTTCGGCCGCATAGCCGCGTGACCTGGGCCGGCAGACAGCATGAACCCTGAATTCTGGTCGGCATGGCAGCGCCGGTTCGGCGAGGAGGCAGTGGCTGAGCTTCGGGTCGCGTTCGAAGCGGCCCTGGAGGCCGAGAAGCTCGAAGCCCTGGCTGAGTTCGCCGCCGGCGCGGGCCACGAAATCAACAACCCGCTGACCGTCATCTCCGGCCGTGCCCAGTTGCTCCTGCGCGACGAGCCCGACCCCGAGCGGTGCCGGGCTCTTGCGCTCATCCGCGCGCAGGCCGTGCGCGTCCACGAGATGATTGCCGACATGCGGCTGTTCGCCCGGCCGCCGGAACCGGAAAAGGAACCGCTCGACCCGGCGGCTCTGGTCGGCCGCGTTGCCGAGGAGCTTGCCGCCGAGTATGCCCGGCAGGAGATTGACGTCGCGTCCATTGTCCCACCGGAAGAACTGTCGCTGACGGCCGATCCCGTCCAAATGGAAGTCGCCCTACGCGCGTTATGCCGTAACTCGGCCGAGGCGATCGGCCGTGGTGGCCGGATCGAGTTGGAACTGCGGGCCGAACCCGACGAAGTGCTCATTCTCGTTCGCGACGACGGCCCCGGCATTACGGCCGAGGAGCGCCGGCACATTTTCGATCCGTTCTATTCGGCGCGCCAGGCGGGCCGCGGGCTGGGGCTCGGGCTGTCGAAAGCGTGGCGGATCGTCACCGGCCACGGCGGGCGGATCGACGTCGACAGCGGGTCCGGCCGCGGCGCCACGTTCACGCTCCGGCTGCCGCGCGGGAGCCACGATGGCTGAGTGCGCAGCAGCGTTGGAGTTCACGCTTTAGCGTGCGGATTACGGCGCGATGCGGCTTCCCACGCTGAAGCGTGAACTCCAACGAGCGGGGAATATGCCGGCTTCGTGCTCACGCCGGCAGCAGGGCGGCCAGTTCGGGGTGGGGGCGGGAGATGACGTCGGCCAGGATGAGCTTGCCGCCTACCTGCTCGACCGCCGCCCGGCCGGCGGCCACCGCCGCCTGGACGGCGGCCACGTCGCCGCGGATCATAATGGTAACATACGCCGCGCCGATCTTCTCCTTGCCGAGCAATTCGACTGCGGCCGCCTTGAGCATCTCGTCGGTGGCGTGCAACGCCGCGACCAGCCCCTGGGTTTCGATGAGTCCGAGTGCTTGCGAGTTTGCCATGGGTTTCTCTCGTTTTACGAAGGCGTCGTAGATGGCCAGCATGGGAATGAACACCGGCGGCTGCGAACTCAACTGCCGGACCTCGTGCGTGGGGCCGGACAGCACGCTCCAAACGGCCCGGCTGCCCATGTGCTGCGCCAGGGCCACCCCGGCCTCGGCCGCCGCCTGAACATCGGCCGGCGAGCCTGACAGCTTGATACACTGCTCGGCGCCAAACGTGCTTTCGATGCCGATGATTTCGACACCGGCCGCCTTGCTGCACCGATCGGCCACGACCAGCGCGGGGCAGTAGTTCGCAACTTCCAGCAGGGCCAGGCTCATGGGCGGGGTCTATGGGTTACGGGCGAAGACAGTAGCACGACTCTCCGAGTCGTAGTTTGACGACTCGGAAAGTCGTCCTACAGTTGGGCGACTCTCCGAGTCGCCACGTCTTCTCTTCTTCACGACTCGGAGAGTCGTGCTACAGTAGGGCGACTCTCCGAGTCGCCGCCTTCTTCTACACGCTTTGCGAGCCTCCCGCGAGAACTCCTTGCCGCCCCAAGGCTGCAAGGACGCTCTCGACAATCTGCCGAACCTGCCGCGCGTCGACGGGGGCGTCGTCGGACGCATCGAAGCCGGGAAGTCCCATCCGGCGGAAGCCGGCTTCGAACCGCCCGGCCAGTTGCCGCAGCTTGTCGCGATGCTGTTCCGAAAGCGGCTGCCGCCCGGTGCCCATGCGAAAGCCTCGCAACTCGACCGCCACGCGCACCCCCTCGGGAAAATTGGCCGAATACACGGCGGCGTCGAACACTTCGGTCAGTTGGGTTTGCAGGGCCCGTGCCTCGTCAAGCCGGCCGGCCCGGGTGCAGTCGTACAGCTTGCGGGTTACCTCGGGCACGAAGCCGCTCGTGGCGTTGGTGCCGCCGTCGCAGCCCACGAGCAACATCGGGAGCAGCACGCAGTCCCAGCCGGTCAGGAAGCTGAAGTCGGGCCGGTTGGGCCGCACCGCGTCGATCATCCGCATCATCTCGCCCACGTCGCCGGAGGAATCCTTGATGCCGATAATTCGCGGGCACTCCTCGCTGAGCCGCTGCAAGGTAGGCACGTCGATGGGCGAGGCGAACATGGGAATGTTGTACAGTGTCACGTCGACCGGCGTGTTCCGGCCGATTTCTCGGAAGTAGGCGTATACGTTGTCGGGACTCAACCGGTAGTAGAACGGCGAGACGATGGCCACCGCCCGCACCCCCAGCCCCGCGTAGTGCTCGCACGCGGCCAGCGTTTCGCGCACGTTCGCTTCGGCCGCCCCGGCCAGGACGGGTACCCGCCCGGCCACCTGGTCGACGACGATCTCGATATTCCGCCGCCGCTCCTCGACCGTGAAGCGGGTGAACTCGCTGGTCGATCCGTTCGGATACAGCCCGTGGATGCCGCCGTCGATCAGCCAGTCGATGTACCGGCGGTACTCGGGTTCATTGATTTGGCCCCGCTCGTCGAGCGGGATCATGTTCGGCGTGAAGATGCCTTGAAGTCGGGCGGGTTCATTCATCAGGTCGATATCCTTGCTGCTGCCTGTACAATCGATACGACGCGAACAATCGGCGGGAGGGGGCAATTCTACGCAAGCATAGCTTGCAGCGGGCGGGCAGGCTGCACGCGGCGGGCACGCCGACGGGAAGCGGGGGGCGCCTTTCGCCTACGCTCCACTTCCTAACGCAACTCCTTCCCCTGCGCGTCGAAGCTGTCCTTCAAATCGCCGGTCAGCACGCCGCCGACGTCGCCTTCGTCGCCGTATTGCCACACCCTCACCGAAGCGACCGACATGCTTGCCGTCTTCCAGGGCGCCGGGCCGGCCCACTTGGGCAGCCACACGCCCATGTTCAACTGCGCCGCCATCGCCGGCACATAGCGCCGGTTCTCGGCGACCTTCCGCCCGTCGATCCAATGGTCGGCCGACTTGCCCCAATAGACCGCGTATCGGTCGTTCCCCAGCCGCTTGAGCGGATTGCTCAGGTACGATGCGAACGGCACCGACCTGTCCCGCACCCACCAGTAGCCTTCGTGCTCGGTTACCTGCCGGTCGGTCACGCCGGGCAGCGGTTTGAGCATCGTGCGCCACTCGGTAACGTACCTGTGGTACTGCCCGTCGGCGGAATCGACGGGGAACAACTCGGCATGGTGCCGGTTCTGGCAGAAGGTATTGTACATGGCTCGGTCGAAGTTGCCGTCTTTGCCGAACTCGGGAAAGTCGAGTTCCGACCAGTACTCGTTGAACGGCCCGCCGTAGGCCGGCATGTGCGGGTTGTACAGGGGCACGTCGGGTACGAAGCGGGCCATTTGCTCGCGCGGAACCTCGACGAAGCGATAGCCGTAGGTCCACAGCGCAGGAACGGAGCCGATCGGCCGCGCCGGATCGGCCGGCCCGCCGTCGTGCCGCTCGGTCGAACCGATCTTCATCACAATCTCGAACCGGCCCGAGGCGAAGTACGCCCGGCTGACGATCACCCCGCCCACCCGGGTGCGCTTCCCCCACAGGCCGGCGACCGGACCGTCGTACTCATCGCCGTGGGCGGTGCACACCAGCACGTTCCGCTTGCGTCCGCCGATGGTGTCGGTTCCGACCGACACATTCTCCGGCACAACGCCGTGGTTCCCGTGGCCCCACTTCTTCCGCAGCACGTACCACGTGGCCGGGTCGATTTCGCCGCCCGACCAATCCTCCTCGAGCACCAGCCTGGCGCGCTCGGGCAGCGGCGGCAAACCATCCAGCGCCGGGGCAAGCCGGGCGGCCAGGAGCGCGGAAATGCTGAAGAGAACGAGCCGAAGTTGGAACATCGTGATGGGCATGGCGAAGCGAGCGGCGAATCAACCGGCTGTCGGAGAACGCCTGAGCGAGATGTCGAAAGACAGTTCCGAACGGCAGAAATGGATGTCGAATGCCATGAAAAAGTTCACTTGGCCGAGAATCACGGGAACCCGATTGCTCCGGGTCCAGGCGGATATAACATAGCGAAAGCGTTCCGTTGGCGATGGCGTCAACCCGCGTCCTCCTTGTCCAGCATCTCCAGAAGGGTCGCGGCGCCCGCGAACGACTCGTAGGGAGACCAAATGGGGTAAGATTGCTCCCCCACTATCTTCGCACCTTTCTCTTCTCGGGCAATATCCATCGCCAAGACTTGGATGACCTGGAGCTTGTCACCCCGGGAGAGTCCGTGTAATGCCGGAAGCAACTCGGAAAGAGCCATTTGGGCAACCTCGTCCTGGGGTAGTACTTCACCTAACGCCTTCCGAATTCTATTCTCCGGCAAGCAGCTCTGTCAAGCGAGTGCGCAGCAGGATGCTTCTTGCCTCCATTCAGCAACTCTACTGTGCCCCGGCGATGGTCAACTCCCACGGCCCGTTCTCAGCCGCACGCCGGCCGCGGTTCGAGCGGGAACGGGTGATTTCTGCATGAACCTGCCAGTAGTAGGTTTGTCCGGGTTTGGGGCTGTCGAGCACGGCATGGTTGGCCTCGACGGGCACGTCGGCTACCACCTGCGAAAACTCCCGGTCGGCCGCGACGATCAGCCGATACCCGTCGGCGCCGGCCGAGGGTTGCCACCAGAACTGCACCGTGCCGGATGCACCCGCGGCCGCGCCCTCGGCAGGTCCGAGCAGCCGGAAGTCGCCGGGGCCGAGTTCGCGCCGGAAGGCGTCGCGCGTCAGGCCGATCGAATGGAATGGGATTGGCTGGAACGGAATCGTCTCGCCGTCGGCGCCGTACACGCGGTCGACGACGTTCTCAGCCGCCATCGCAAGGATCGGCGAGTCGGGCTTTAGGGAGAAATCGAGGTTGGCCGCATCGGCGAAGTGGTTGAGCGCGTCGGCCGCGGCCTCGTAGTTGTTCCACGTCGGCGTGCCGTAGTTGAACTTGTCGGCATACGTGTCGTACAGGTACGGATAGCGCGAGCGGTACGGTTCCTCACGGATGTCCACCTGCTGGGTGATTTTCGGGACGAATCCGCGGGCGGTGAAGGCGGCCGGATTGGTGTCGGCCCCGTGCATGAAGCCGATCGCCCGGCTCACGTGGGCTTCCGACCCGCCCTGGATGAGCCGCGGGCTGTCAATGGCGAGGTTATTGGCGATCGACGCCCCGCCGCCCCCGTTGAACTTGATCACGGCATTCGAGCCGGTGCGATAGAACACGTTGCCGAACACGCGGGCAACGTACAACGTGTCGTCGTCGAAAAAGATCGCCTGCGTGCCGGGCCCGCCTTCGTGCGGATTGAACAGGTGATGGAAGAAATTGTAGCGAATCACGTTGCCGCAATAGCTCGGGTTGCGGCCGATGTAGATGGAGCCCATGTCGGAAATGTCTTGCAGCACGTGGTGGATTTCGTTCCGCTCGATCACGTGCTCGTTGCCGCTGAAGACGATGGCCTGGTGGTCCGAGTCGTGCAAGTGGTTGTGTTGGATGACAATCTCCACGCCGCCGGCGCTGATGAGCGGATGGTAGTGGCCGGTCCAGCGGCCGGCGCGGCGGATGTCGCAATTGCGAATGAAGTGCCCGGCGGGGGTAAGCTCCCGCCGGTTGCCGCCGTGCACGGTCACGGCCCCCGCGCCCACCTGGTAGATATCGCACCCGACGATGCCGTGGTCGCTGCCGCCGGCAATCCGCGCGGCTTCCTGGCCGAGGTTGCGCAACACGCAGCCGGCCGCGCGGCAGCCCCGGCCACCCTCAATGACGAGGCCCTGGCCGCGGCTGTTCTCCAGCACCAGGCTTTCGAAGCTCACGTGCGAGGCCCCGCGGCAGCGGAGCATCGGCCCCGTGAGCAGCGACACCTGAATGTGCGACCGGTCGAGCGGATACGGGGGCAGGAAGTAGAGCACCCCGGCTGCCCGATCGACGTAGTATTCGCCGGGCACGTCGATTTCTTCCAACAGGTTCACGGCGTGGTAGTAGGTTTGCACGTTGGCGGGCGAGCCCGGCTGGGCCACGCCGTAGTGCGAGGGCCCGTCGGTGGTGAACGTCCCTTTCTCCAGGTCGATCTCGGCGATCCGAATTGTATCGTGCGCCCAACTTACGCCCAGAATGCCGGAGATGAACAGTTCATCGGCCGCGGCCCAGCGTTCGGCCCGCGGCGTGTTGTACTCGAACACGGCGGAGCGGCCGTCCCGCTCGCCCCGTCGAGGCACGCTGCCCGACTCGTGCACTTTGCCCAGCGGAACGTGCCCCTCGTTGGGCCATCGGGCCACCGTTTGCGGCCGGCCGTCGAGGAACAGTTCCAGGGGCGGCGGAATACGCGGGCGTCCCCAGCCGCGCGGGCCGAACTGCCCCGTATCGTCGATGCCCAGCGCCCGCAGGTCGGCCCGGAGCACCCGGCCGCGAGCAGCTTCGGTGAGCCGGGCCTCGATCGCCGCGTCGGCCACCGGCTCGAAGGCCGCCGGGTCGAGCACACGTCCGCCGTCGAGGTACACCGTCTCGCCCTCGGCGGCTCGGTACACCACCGGCGCGCCTTCCCGGCCCGAATCCTGCTCGCTCAACTCCAGCGGCGCCGTGCGGAAATACCTCCCTCCGCGCAACACGACCTGCGCGCCCCCCTCGGGCAGCCCGTCCGCGGCGCGCAATTCCCGCAGGGTGTCCCGCGCCTTTTCCAACGTGCGAAACGGCGCCTCGCGCGTGCCCGGATTGGCGTCGTCGCCATCGGGGGCAACGAACAACTCGACGCCTCGCGCGGGCGGTGCGAGCATGAACGATCCGAGCAAACTAAGCAGCAGAAAGATACGCGACATGGTTTGAAACTCCAAGATTGGCGGATTCCTCTGTAGCGGTCCCTCGCCGTCTACCACGACACCCTTCGACGCACGCCGACGACCGCACCGCGATGGTCCGGCCGCGGCTATCGGCATCCGCCCTCAGCGCGGGACCGATTCCACAACGGCGAACACGGGGCGGTGATCGGATGCCGTCGGTTCGGCAATCACCTCGGCAACGGATACGCGAAAACGCGAAGCGGGCCGGAAGAAGATGTAATCGATCCGGCTGGTCGGCACTTGGGAAGGCACGGTCGGGGCGGCCGCGTCGTCCATCGCATGCGTCCATCGCTCCAGCAGCACCCGAACCGGCTCGGCGTCGGGCGTTGCGTTGATGTCGCCGGCAAGGATGGTCGGGATCGGGTCATCCTCGGCGGCGAAAAGCGCGTTGATCGCCTCGGCTTCCGCGACGCGATCCTCGGGGACGTTGTGCTGGAAATGCGTGCTCACGAAACGCAACGGCCGGTCGTCGGGGCCGCGAACCGTCACGGCAATCGCGCCCCGCGGGTAGGTGACCCGCTCCGGCGTCGATTCGGTGTACGGCAGCGGATGGATGGCAACGTCGAGGATTGGCAGCCGGGTCAACACGGCGTTGCCGAACAGCCCTCCCTCGTAATGCTGGGTGGGACCGAATCGCACCGCCATTCCGGTCAATTCGCCCAGCCGCCGGGCCTGATGAACCCGGCCGGAACGCTTCACCCCCACGTCCACCTCCTGCAGCGCCACCAGATCCGGCTTGGTCTTGGCAATCACCTCGGCCAGGCGTTCCAGATCGTATCGGCCGTCATTGCCCTGGCCGTAGTGGATGTTGTAGCACAGCACCCGCAGAACATGCGGCGGGTCGGCGCGAAGCGGCCCGGGCAGAAGCACAACGCCAAGGGCCAGCGCCGCCGCCAGCCGGCGGCTGAACAGGCACGTCGACAGTGCGCAAGTCAGTCTGTTCATCGCTCGAACGACTCCAATACTACGAGAACGAATCGTTTGTAATCGGGGCTATCACCGCGGTGACAACTGCGAAGCGGCCTCTTGACCGCCTCGCCACGATCTTAACGAGAAGGGGGGCCGGTTGCAAGCAACCGCTTCCAGCGAGAACTGCTTCCCTCACGTGGACCCGTTCACGGGCGAGTGTCCCGGTTCCCGCGGTACCAGGCGTAGTTTGTCGAATCGGCCGGCCGCAGCGGCCGGCAAAGTGGAAGTGCGCTTCGCATACAGCAAAGAGAACAATCCGCCGCGACGACCCTTGAACGGCTACCCTGCGCATCCGTCCGGTTTCCGATCGGTTGACAAAGTCTTCCCGGCTTTCTATCTTGGTATACCATGCCGGGAGGGTCTTCCGCCTTGTACGATCGATGAGCGGCAGCCCTTCAAGGGGGACTGTCTCCTTCGGCCGGTAAGGGAATGGTCCGTGAACCGTCATGTTGAGCTTGCTTGTGATAGGATCCGAAGCGTGAACCGATCGACGAAAATTGTTCCAGCAATACTGCTTCTCGCATCGTGCCTCGCGACGTCGGCGTCTGAGTGGCGACACCCGCTGTACCTCGACGGCGGCGGTTGGTGGCGGAGCCGGATTGCCGTGGGCGTGGAGAATGCCCGCGATGTGCCGGCCGACGGCGAGCCCGTGGGGTTGCGCATCGGCGCGGCCCCGGGCGAGGCGGCGCTGGTGGGGCAGGCGGCGAGAGCCGTGCGCGTGACCGACGCCGCCGGCGTGGAAATGCTCTTTGCTTTGACCGACCCGCAGGGAAAGCCGTTGCCCGAGGGACCGATTCCCGAAGGCAGCACCTTGGTGATGCCGGTCGAGTGCCCGCCCCGGTCGCAGGCGACGTACTACGTCTACTTCGACAACCCGGCGGCGCGGCTCGTTCCCGACTTCCTGGACGCGCGGCTCGGGGTGGTCAACGGCGACTTTGAGCAGGGCGAGGGCCCGGCCCCGACCGGCTGGCGGCACGACGAGCCCGACGAGCAGCGGCGGGCAATCTGGACCAATGAGCGTCCCCACTCGGGCAATCGTTGCGTGAAGACGATGGTCGACGCCGGGGCCGAGCCCAGTTGGATTTCCACCCGACAGCGCGGCATCCGCATCGTTGGTGGGGCGAAGTACGAAATGCGGGCATGGGTGCGGGCGGAAAACGTCGAAGGCTTCGCCGGCTGGTACCTCCACGTGGGCGACCGCGAGCGGCCCATGATGATCGCACCCACGCTCAACGGCGACGGGGGCACGTACGATTGGAAGGAGGTCGTGGCCGAGTTCACCGCGCCGCAAGCCGCCAACCGTGCCAGCCTGGGCACCGTGCTACGCGGCACGGGCACCGCCTGGTTCGACTCAGTGACGCTCGAATGCCTCGAACCCGGCGGCCTCCGCGCCGAGGCGCGAGCGCCCGAGCGGATGGACCTGCGGGAACTCGGCCGCGATGAACCGTGGCCCGCCGACACGCCGGAGGCGCCCACTTGGGATCACCGCGCTGTGGTTCGGACGCCGAACTTCGACTCGGAGCCGCTCGACGGGGCGTTGGTCGGCCTGGAGTTGGGTAGGCTCGACGGACGGATGCGCGGCCGGCTCAACCCCGACTCGCTCCGAGTGAGCCGCGAGGGCGAGGTGGTCCCGCATGTTGTCGACGGGAACTTGCTGCTGTTCGAGGCGAGCTTGCCCGGCAAGACGGCAGCCAACTACTATGTCTACTTCTCCGATCACCCGGAGTTCGACGCCAAGGCTGGGTCGCGATACGCCTCGCTGGTACGGTCGGAGCGGAACCTGGTGAAGAACCCGAGCTTCGAACGAGGCGGCGAAATGCCCGAGGCGTGGGCCGCGGGCGAGCAGGGGCGCGACGGCGTGCGATGGATGCTTGACGGCGCGGCGGCGCCGGGCTTGGGCAGCCGGTGCGCGAAGATGCACGTACCGCACACCGCCTCGGAGCAGTGGCGAGGATGGCATCAGAGCGCGGCGGTGCGCCCGGGGAACACGTACCTGTTCGCCGCGTGGGTAAAGTGCGAGGACCTGCGAGGGAGCCTCTCCCTGCACGCCCATCGTCACACGGCAGCCGGTGTGTTTTCCGAGGTCGCGCCGATGGCCGGCGTCGGGCCGCCCATCACCGGTACGACCGGCTGGACCCTGCTGACCGGGCTGCTCGCCATGCCGGACGATACCGTCGAACTGCATCTTCACCTGACCACCGACGGCACGGGTACGGTCTGGCACGACGGGGTCGTGCTGGCCGAGTGCGTGCCGGGGCGCATTGCGCGCATGGAAAGTCGTCCCATGCAGGACGATGCCGTCGCCCTTTGGCCGGTGCCTGCCGTTCAGAAGGTGTTTCCCGACGATCCCGCGCCTCGGGATGAGGCTGTCGCCGCGTCGTTCGCCGCGGCTCGCAACGAATGGGAATCGCTCCAGTGGGCGGTCTGCAGCCCGCGGACGCTCGAGGGCGTTCGCGTCGAGGTCGACCCTCCGACGGGCTCGGGCGGGGCGAGGCTCGCCGATTTCGACGTGAACGTGGTCGGCTACGTACCCATCGACTATCCGACCAACTACTACCGGTCCACTTCGCCGCCGTGGCATCGCAAAGTGCCCCGCCAGCCCGGCCGATGCGACGGCTGGCCGGGGCTGTGGCCTGATCCACTCCTGCCGCAGCAAACGTTCAACCTCGGGGCCGACGCCACACAGGCGATTTGGGTCACGGTGCGCGTGGGCAAGGATGCGCCGGCCGGGGAGTACCGGGGTGCGTTGTGCCTGGTGCACGAGGGCCGAACCCTTGCCAAGTCGCCCTTCACCTTCCGCGTTTGGGACTTTACCCTGCCCGACGAACGCAATGTGGGGGCGATTTACGACGTCCGCCTCGGCCGTGCCGACAACCTTTGGGGCAAGTCGCTCGACGAGTTCTATCCTGAGGCGGTCCGCTTCCTGGCCGAACGGCGTTTGGGTCCCGACATGATCCGGCCCGCCCCGAGGTTCCGCTACGAGGACGGTCGGGTCGAGGCCGACTTTGCCGATTTCGACAAAGCCGCCCGCTGGTACTTCGACGAATTGAACCTGCCGTTTGCCTATACGCCCAGAGACTTTTACCTGTTCGGCTGGGGGCATCCGCCGAAGACTATCTTGGGCGAGCGCCCCTACCCGGGAGAGCCGCCCTACGCCGACGCCGACCGAAGCCGGCTGCGGCCCGAGTACAAGGCCGCCTACCAGGCCATGCTGAAGCTCTTTTGGGATCATCTGAAGGACAACGGCTGGGACAAGAAGATGGTTCTGTACATCTCCGACGAGCCGTTCGACCGCCACGAGCACATCCGCCGGCAGATGAAGGCCCTGTGCGAAATGATCCACGAGGTCGACCCGGACATTCCCATCTATTCGAGCACGTGGCACCATGTGCCCGACTGGGACGGATACCTCGACGTTTGGGGTATCGGCCATTACGGGGTGGTTTCGCCCGAAAAGATGGACGAACTACGCCGTGGCGGTGCCCGAGTTTGGTTCACGACCGACGGCCAAATGTGTACCGACACGCCCTACTGCGCCGTCGAGCGGCTCCTGCCGCACTACTGCTTCCAGTACGGAGCCGAGGCGTACGAGTTCTGGGGTGCCACGTGGCTCACCTACAACCCCTACCGCTACGGATGGCACGCTTACATCCACCAGACTTCCGAACCGGGCCGTTCCTTCTGGGTGCGGTATCCCAACGGCGATGGCTTCCTGATCTACCCGGGCGAACCGATCGGCCACGAGGGGCCGGTCAGCTCGATCCGCCTGGAGCAGGCCCGGGAAGGCATCGAGGATTACGAGTACCTCCACTTACTGCAACGCCGGATCGACCAGGCACAAGCGGCCGGACGCGACGTCGCCGCAGCGCGGACCGCCATGGAGCAGGCCGCGCGGCTGGTGGAAATCCCCAACGCCGGCGGGCGGTATTCCTCCAGAATTCTTCCGGACCCGGAGTTGCTGTATTCCACCCGCGCCGCTTTGGCCGAAGCGATCGAGACGTTTCCGGCAAAGTAGCCGACCTGCTCCGCCGTGCCGTCCGCCCACTGCAGTTCGACTCTCCGAGTCGACATGCCTGCGCAAAGCAGCAGGCACGCTACACCTCCCGTGCCAATTCCCGGAGCGCCTCGATGCCGCGCTGGAGCACCGCGTCGGGAGCGGCGTACGAGATTCGGAAGTGGCTGTCCTGCCGGCTGAAGTTGCCGCCGGGCACCACCAGCAGCTTGTGCTCCTTGAGCCCCCGCATGCAAAACTCGGTACTCGTTCCCCGAGGCGTCTTGGGGAAGGCGTAGAACGCGCCGCGCGGGCAAACCAGTTCGTAATGCTCACGTAGCCCTTCCACCACCAGGTCGCGCTTCCGTCGGTACGCGTCGATGTGCCCGCTGATGTCGACCTCCATCGCCTTCGCGCCGGCCCACTGCACCGGTTGGGGGGCGCACACGAAGCTGTACTGCTGCAGCTTGGTCATCTCGCCGATGATGGCCGCCGGACCGTGCGCGAACCCCAGCCGCCAGCCGGGCATGCCGTGGCTCTTGCTGAATCCGTCAACCACGATCGTTTGCGGGTTGAACTCGGCCGGCGACGTATGGGGCTCGTCGTAGCAGAAGTCGTGATAGATTTCGTCGCTCAGCAGCGCCACGTTCCGCTCGGCCGCCAACTCGGCGATCGCCCGAAGCTCCTCGCGCGTGGCGACGGCCCCGGTCGGATTGTTGGGGCTGTTCACCAGAATGAGTTTCGTGCGCGGGGTGATTGCTTCGGCCAAGCGCTGGGGGTCGAGGTGGAAGTCGGGATACGTATCGACTGGGACCACCCGGCCGCCCATCATGGCCGCCAGGGCGTTGTACATGCCGAAGCATGGGTCGGGCAGAATGACCTCGTCGCCCGGGTCGACCAGCGCCATCATCGCCAGCACCAGCCCCCCGCTCGTGCCGCACGTGACGAACACCTCGCGGTCGGCATGGTGGAATTGGTCGGCCACCTGCGTCTGAAGTTTTTCGCGCAGCACGGGCATGCCCTGCGAAAGGGCGTAGCCGTTGCGCCCCTCGCGAATGGCGGCGATGGCCGCGTCTTTTACTTCTTCAGGCACGTCGAAGTCGGGCTGGCCGATCGAGAGGTTGATCGGGTCGGACATCTTCGCGCCCAGGTCGAAAAACTTCCGAATGCCCGAAACATCGAACGATCGAGTTCGCTGTGCCAGCCAGTTTTCCATGCTTGATCCTTGTGATGGTGCAGGTGGCGGAGACCGGACCGCCGTTGGAGTTCACGCTTCAGCGTGCGAACCCCGATCGAGGCAAAATCCGGCACGCTGAAGCGTGAACTCCAACAGGCCGGGGGTTGGGGGAGGAAATGGGACGGGGGAGAAAACGGGACAGGTCCAATTTGGGGGAGAAAACGGGACAGGTCCAATTTGCCGGAAACGGCCCTTCGGGTGCTGCGCACAAATTGGACCTGTCCCGTTTTCCCGTATCTTACCCGCTGGGCGATTCCCGGTCGAGCACCAGCGAGAACGGCCGGTCGCTGCGGCTGAGCAGGGCCAGCAGGTGAGTGAGCGTGTGCAGGGCGTCGGGCAAGGGGCCTCCCGGCCCGCCGTACCAGAAGCGGCCGTCGGCGGTACCGCCGCACGCGGCTCCGCTGCGGCGCATCGCGGCGGTCATCGCCGGGCGGGTGGGGTCGCTTCGCACCACGGAGTGGGACGGGACATCCGCGGCGCCGGGCGCAACCGGCCATGCGGTATCGTGGGGCAGTACCACGGTGCCGGCGCCTTCCCCATCGGCGCGGAGCAGCCGTGAGGCGACCAGCCGCAGGAGCCGCAGCGGCTCGACCGGGCGGCCCCCTTCGTCGACGACGCGGCAGCGCTCGCCGTCGTCGTCGATGTGCGCCCCGAAGTGCGCTTCCTCGGCCGGCACTCGCTCGGAAAGCGATGCCGTGCCGCCATGGCCGGGCACCGCCTTACACGCTAAACCGGCAACGAGCCGATCAAGGTGCGCCCGCACGGGGCGGCACTCGCAATCGAGTACGAACCGCAGCGGGCGGATGGCGTGGAAATGCGGCCGCAGTAGTTCGAGGTACGGCTCGTCGGCCTGGAAGCGGTGCAGGCCGCCGTAGCGGCGTGTGGGTCGGTCGGCCCCGCGTTCGAACTGCCGCCGGACGGCGTCCAGGCCGCACGCGTCGGTCAGGGGGAGCGGCCCGGGGCCGAACAGTTTCAGCCCGACGCCGTGCGAGCCGCTCGGGCCGGCGCCGACGAGCAGTCCGCCGGCGGCTTGCAGGTGATCGGCGGCGAACACCAGGGACGCGGTGCCCGCAGCGCCCAGGTCGACCACATGGCAACCGGCCCAGCGGAGCCCCTCGTAGGCGGCGGCGACCAGTTCGGCCACGGCGGGCCGGCCGTCGCCGGCCACCACCACGGCCGGCTCACTTGGCCCGCCGCCGGCGTCCGGCATCGCATCGCTCGACGCCGGCAGCCCGCGCCGCAGGCATATCGCCAACGCAGCGGCCACGTTGCGAACCGTCGGCGGCGCCAGCATGCCGAGCGGCAGTCCGCCCACCAGGTCGGCCTGAAACAGCGGCGCTTCCTGTCCTCGGCGGGCCGTCTCGCCCAGCCGCTTCACCTGCCGGGGCGACAGGCTGCCCGTCTCGTGCCGATGCTCGCAGTTGCGGCAACCCGGGTAGAACCTCGCCAGCCGCCCCAAATGCACCGCCCGCGAAATGGCATACCCCTCCCCCGGGCATTGATATTCGGCGGGCGTTTCCGGTGGTTCGTGCATGAACCGTACTGTAGGGAGTTTTTGCCTGCGCGGTCAAGGTCAGGCCCGGAAAAGGGCAGCGAGTTGGAGCGGGCTCTTGGTCGCGCGGCCCCGCCGCACGGTGTCATGGTTGTTGCAAGAAAGCGCACGGCCGGGACCGATTGCTCCAGCTGCACCGCGGTGTTGCCTGCTCTTGCTCCGTCGGGCTTGGGCAGTTCCCTGGCGGCAAGCGAGGCACCTGACTGCACAAGGCGT
>CAYPWB010000077.1:0-17848 GCA_964414315.1 uncultured Planctomycetaceae bacterium
CGCGGCAGGGGGGTAGCCTCAGGCGATGGTTACGTCCCCCCCGTTTTCGAAGAAAGGCGGGCAAGACGCATGTCGCTGATTGATCTGGCCGAGCGGGCCGTGCTGCCCGACGGGCTCATTCGCTTCGGTATGCGCCGCCTGATGGCCGCGCGGCTCCGGGAGGAACGGCGGCAGGAGCTTGCCCAGCCGGGCGAAGCCATGCGGCAGTTCGTCGAGCAAATGCGCGGCAGCCCGATCGCCATCGAAGCCGACGCCGCGAACGTGCAACACTACGAGGTGCCCACCGAGTTCTTCCGGCAGGTGCTTGGCCCGCGACTGAAGTACAGTTGCTGTTACTGGCCCAGTCCCGGCACCACCCTGCCCGAGGCCGAAGACGCCATGCTCGACCTGTTTTGCCGGCGGGCGGAGCTTGAAGACGGCATGGACGTGCTGGAACTGGGCTGCGGTTGGGGCTCGCTTTGCCTTTGGGTTGCCCAGCGGTATCCGCGATGCCGCGTGCTGGCCGTGTCCAACTCCCGAACGCAGCGCGAGTTCATCGAGGCGCGCTGCCGCGAACTGGGGCTGGAGAATGTGGAGGTGCAAACGACCAACGCGGCCCGATTTGCCACCGACCGCCGCTTCGACCGGGTGCTGTCGGTCGAGATGTTCGAGCACGTGCGCAACCACGAGGAACTGCTGCGGCGCATCGCCGGATGGCGGAAGCCCGGCGGAAAGCTTATGGTGCACATCTTCTGCCACGCCCGTTTCGCTTACCCGTTCGAGACCGAGGGCGAACTCAACTGGATGGGGCGGCACTTCTTCACCGGCGGCATCATGCCGTCCGACGACTTGTTGCTGCGGTTCCAGCGCGACCTGGTGCTGGAGGATCATTGGCACGTTTCCGGCATGCAGTACGCTCGGACGCTGGAGGCTTGGCTTGCCCGGTGCGACGCCCGGCGGGCCGATCTGCTGCCGCTGTTCGAAGCGTCGCTCGGGCCGGACGACGCCGCCCGGCAGTTCCAGCGCTGGCGCATGTTCTTCATGGCCTGCGCCGAGCTGTTCGCCTTCGCAGGCGGCGATGAATGGTTCGTTTCGCACTACCGGTTTGGAGGACGCGAATGAACGCTGATTGGGAAGCGGTGAACATGCCCCGCATGGGTCTGCTTGCCCAAAGTGTGCTTCGGAGGTATACTGTCCGCTAGATTTCGGACCCGTCTGCGGGAACCCTCGGCAGGGAACTCGACTTCGAATGGGATGCGGTCAAAGCCCGATCGAACCGAGCCAAGCATGGCGTAAGTTTTGAGGAATCAGCGACGGTGTTTCGCGATCCGCGGATGTTGACCTTGTATGACGGTCAACACACTACGGAACAGGAAGATCGTTGGATTACCCTCGGCATCTCTGCCAAGGGGAGGGTATTGGTGGTTTGCCACACCTACTGGGAAGCAACGGACGATTCGGCAGTGATTCGCATCTTTTCCAGTCGCAAAGCCATGAAACGCGAGGCAGAACGGTACGGAGCGTAGCCTATGCAAGATGAATACGACTTCTCCAAAGCGGAGCGTGGAAAGTTCTATCGCCCGAATGCGAAGATGAACCTGCCGGTTTACCTCGACGAGGAAGTTCTGACCTTTGTGCAGGAGATTGCCGACAAGCGAGACACGGACGTTTCCACCGTGGTGAACGAACTTCTTCGTTCCGATATGCCACCGGCGGACGTGCTGCAATAGAATGCTTCGGCGTGCGAGCTTGCCGCGGTGCGGGTTGCCTCGCAGTAGGTCTGTTGTTGGGAAGTGATCGGGAATCCGGTTCCGGCACTCAGGAGTAACGCCTTATGCTGTACGTCAAAGTCTATCTGGCCGCCGTGGTCGCCTTCTTGGCCATTGACATGCTGTGGCTTGCCGTCGTGGCTCGGGGCTTCTACCGGAAGCACTTGGGCTTTCTGCTGGCCGACCAGCCGAACTGGTGGGCGGCCGGGGTCTTCTACCTGCTGTTCCTGGCCGGGCTGCTCGTGTTCGCGGTCGTACCCGGCTTGCAGGCCGGTTCGCTCCGCCGGACCGTGCTGCTGGGCGGCTTTTTCGGCCTGGTCACCTACGCCACCTACGACCTGACGAACCATGCCACCGTGAAGGACTGGCCGTGGATCGTCACGGTGGTCGACATGGCCTGGGGCACCGTGCTGGCCGCCTCGGTCAGCACGGTCGCCTACCTGGCCGGACGCTGGTCCGGCGGCTGAAGGGCGGCAAGGACCGGCACGCCGCGACGATGCGGCTCATGCCGCCCAACCCAAGCGCGCGCCTGCGGTTCGCAGGCTCTACCGTTGCTCCAAGCTCACATCGAGCGATTACCGGCTCGGCGAAGCGTAACGGGTTTAGGGCCCGCGAATAAATAGCTGGCCGATTTGGACGGGCTGCGGCTACGGCTGCGCGCCGTCAGGCTGCATCGACGTATAGGCAATATGTCTGCTTCGCCTTCCTTCACACCCTTGTCCTCGCCCCGCCCAAACAAGGCCATTTATTCCTTCGCGAGCTCTTACGGACCTGGGCGCGGGGACGACGGGTACCGGGGCAAGCGGAGTTCGTCCGCTATGCCCGTGTGCGGTGGCGCAGCCGTTGCACCTCGGGCCAAGAACGGGTATTCACGACGTCGCTTGCGGTCAGGCCGCCGCGGCGGGCCTGGTTGATGCCCAGCCGCATCGCCTGAAGTCCTTCCGCACGGTGCGAATCGGTCGAAATGACGATCGGTACCCCAAGGCTCTTCGCGGCCGCACACGCTACGTCGTCCAGGTCGAGGCGGGCCGGATGCGCATTGAGTTCGAGGAACTTGCCGTTCTCTAGGGCCGCACGCATGACCGCATCCAGATCGACCGGATAGGCGTGGCGCTGCTGCAGCATGCGTCCGGTCGGGTGGGCGACGGCGCACACGTACGGGTTCTTCAGGGCGCCGAGAATGCGGTCGGTTATCTGTTCCCGCGACTGATTCTGGCCGTAGTGGAGACTGGCGTTGACCCAATCGGCTTCGGCCAGCAACTCGTCGGGTAAATCGAGCCCGCCGCGCTCCAGAATGTCGACCTCGACGCCCTTGAGCACGGTAATTCCTTCGAGCCGGGCGTTCAGTTGATCGATAAACTTCCATTGGCGGAGCAGATCGTCGGCTTCGAGCCCGCCGGCCACCGAAACCCGCTTGGAATGGTCGGTGATGGCGATGTACTGCAGGCCGCGGCGCCGGGCGTCCTCGGCCATTTCCTCGATCGTGGCAATCCCGTCGGTCCAGGTCGAGTGCATGTGCAGGTCGCCGCAGATGTCGTCCGTTTCGACGAGGGTGGGCAGGGAGCCGGCGTCGGCCCATTGGAACTCGCGGCGATTCTCCCGCAGTTCCGGTGGAAAGCACGGCAGGCCGAGCGCGGCATAGACGTCGTCTTCCGTGCGGCCGGCCACTTGCTCGTCGCCGCGGAACACGCCGTACTCATTGACCTTCAATCCTCGCTTTCGGGCCCGGCCGCGCAGGGCGACGTTGTGTTCCTTCGAGCCGGTGAAGTACTGCAGGGCGGCGCCGAACGACTCGGCGGGCACGATGCGCAGGTCGACCTGCGGGCCGGCGGTGAGACGGACCGACATCTTCGTCGTCCCTCGCAACAAGACGGCGGCAATGCCTTCGTAGGCGGCCAGGCGGTCCATGGCGGCTCCGCCGTCGGAGGCGAGGGCCAGGAAGTCGAGATCGCCTACGGTGTCCTTGCGGCGGCGATAGCTGCCGGCCGGTTCGATCCGTTCGACGGCGTCGCAGCCTGCCACGTGCTTGAGGATCGCCTCAACGTGCCGTTCGGCCTGGACCCACAGCAAACGTCGGTCGGCTTCGGCGGCCAGGTCGAGGCCTTCGAGGATCGTGCGCTCGGTCTTGGCCCCGAAGCCTTTCAGGGTCCGCACCCTTTCGGCCTCGCACGCCTCGCGAAGCTGGTCGAGCGTGGTAATGCCCAATTGGCGGTACAGCATGGCGGCGCGTTTCGGGCCCAGGCCCGGCACGCGCAGGATGGCCAGCACCGAGCGTGGAATTTCGGCCAGCAGTTCGTCGAGCATCGGCAGGGAACCGGTCGCCAGGAGCGTTTCGATCTTGTCGGCCAGGTCCTTGCCGATGCCGTCGATCGCGCTGAACGGGCGGTCCGCCCCGGCCGCAAGTTCCTCAATCGACTCCGGCAAGTCGTGGATGGTGCGCGCCGCGTTGCGGTACGCACGGATGCGGAACGCGTTGGCCGCCTGAAACTCGAGCAGGTCGGCCACCTGATCGAATACGGCGGCGATTTCGGGGTTGGTCATGCCGGCAGCTACTTCGCCCTGGTCAGTCGGATGCTCACCGGCCGTGTGACCACCTCGATGAGCCCGCCCTTCGGGTCGGCCGCACGGACTTCCATCTCCTGCCCGTGCGTCGGAAACGTCTCTTCGTAGATCGTCTGACCGGTGCGCTTGTCGAGGCACAGGACGGCGTATTCGATCTTCGTCGTCACACCGCCCTGCGGCCGGGGAACCCGGTGGTACCGCCGCTTGTTGAACAGCAGCACGGGCAGTTCCGGCGGCAGGTCGAGTTCCAGTTGCTGGTCCAGCACCTCCGCGTCCCAGAGCAACTCGCCGTCGTGGTTCACGCAGTGGACGCGTCCGTCCACGTCGACCGACGGAATGGGCGTACGGATATGGACTCGTTGCCCCTCGGGTTCGGGCGGATGGTTGACCGCAACCAGGAAGCTCTCGCCGTAGGGTTCCACGTGCAGCCCTTCGAGTTTTGCTTGAAGTTCGATATCGGCTTCCAAGAGGGGCTTGCCGGTGACGATGTCGAGCACGAGCAGGCGGCCTCCCGGGTCGAGGGTTGCGAACCCGTCCGAGCCGACCAGGCAGCCCTGGGCCTCGCCGGCCGTCTCGCGCTGCCACACGGTTTCGCCCTTCCACGGGTCCAGCAACTTCACCACACACCGCTCCGCCGATTCGTTCCAGGTCAGGATGCGTCGGCCGACGGTGGCAAGGCGTTCCGA
The DNA here is from genome assembly GCA_964414315.1 of uncultured Planctomycetaceae bacterium. Lineage (GTDB taxonomy): Bacteria > Planctomycetota > Planctomycetia > Pirellulales > Thermoguttaceae > PWXP01. The sequence continues at coordinate 4,997 of CAYPWB010000077.1, forward strand.
TTGCGGCGGCAGTTCGCGTCGGCCCAACTCCCGGCCGTCCAGCGCGCTCAGGACGCGCGCCTCCTCGTCGCCATCGGCGGAAACGGCGAACACGTATCGGGCATCGCCGAACAGGTCGACATTCTCCGCAACGTCGTCGCGCGCCCAAAGCAACTCGCCCCGTTCCAGGTCGACCGCCACCAGTTCCTCGTTTCGCTGGAAGCAAGCATAGCCGTGGGCAACCACCAGCGGGCTCGACTCGCCCACGCTTCCTCCAGCCTGTTGTTTTTGCATTCGACGTCTCTGGGCAAGCTGCATTCGGTGCCGGTACTGAGGGTCGTTGCCGCCCAGGTCGGTGGTCGAATGTTCCCAGAGCAGCCGGGGCTTCTCGCCGGAAACGTCGAGGGCCACGACGCGCGAGACCAGCCAGACGACGACAATGTCGCCAAGCTGGGCCGCATCGGCCAGATAGTACCCGTTGCGGAACCCGAACGCCGGCTGAGTGTTCTTGAGCGACAGTTCCCACGTCTGCCGCCCCAACTCATCGTAGCCGTACAGGGCCCGACCGACGTTCTCCACGCGGATGTCGGCAGGCCGGTCGAATCGCGGGTCGACCGGCCGAACGCGCACGGGGGCGTGCGCGGCAATCGACTGCCGGCCGTCGCTCTTTTTGGCCTCGGCCTTCAGTTTGTCCGAGGGCCACAGGGGCGCGGCTACGTACTCGGGGCGGGCGGGGTCGTCGGCCGCCAGCGCGGCGACCACCTCGCGTCCCGTCCGGCCTTCCAGCACCACCGCATCGGCCAGGGGACCGGCCAGTTTGGCATAGAGGCGCGCCGCGGCTCGCGGACGCCCCCCGCGCCGCAGCAGTTCGGCCAACCGGGCGACCGCCTCCGGCCGCACCTCCGGCTGCGCAAGCCAGAGCGCCGTGCGCAGCCGCAACTCGGCGGTCAACTTCTGGTCCTCCTCCATCAACGTCCTGCCCGTTCGCAGCCAAACGTCGACGGTTTCCGGCTTCAGCGGCAGGTACCGTACCCGCAATTCGTCCGAGAACGACGCCAGCCGCGGTTCCACCCGGGCGCGGACCTCATCGGTCGCCGCGTCGAGCAGCTCTTCCAGCCGAGCGGCCAGCCAGCGGTCGCGCCGCACCCGAACCGCCGCCGAAAGCGATTCCATGACATCGGCGGCCGGATCCGTCTCGACGAGTTGCAGGAATCGGTCGAACGCCGTGGCGACATCGCCCGCGTGCTGGGCGCCCCAGCCCATCGCCCGCAATACGCTGGCCCGCTGCCCCGCCTCCATCGCGTCCAACTCCAGGCTCTCGGCCAGCGGGCGGAAGCGCGGATAGTCGGCCCAAAGGCCGTCGGTCACCGCGCGGGCGAGCTGGCGCTGCGACTGGGGAGTGGGTTTCAGTTGTCGCGCCTTCGAGAGGCATTCGACGGCCTTGGCGATGCGGCCGTCGCAAAGAAGCAGTTCGCCCCGCTCGGCCCACGCGGCGGCGTCGTCCGGGTTCTCCTCGATGCGCCGCGCCGCCTGACGCTCACGGTCGACAATCAGGTCGAATCGCCACAGCCCCTCGGCGCTTTGCGACACCACGCCGTCGCGGAGCCCGACCAGGTTCCCCGGAACAATGCCCTCCGGCGAGCGCGAACGCGAGGCCACTCGACCTTCCGGCACGTCGACCCCGAGCACTTCGGCCGTGCTCAGCGGAATGTACAGTCGCTCGCCGCTGAGGAACCCGCGCCCGCTGGGCAGGGCGCCGGGCGGAAGGGGGAGGTCGTCGTCCCAGGCCGGCCGGCCGTCGGCCAGCCGAAACCCTCGGACGCTGCTCCGACCCACGACGACCACCACGCCTTCATGCACGCCGCCCAGATACAACCCGTCGCCCCGCGGCGCGGTCCACTGCTCCATGCCGTCCACCAGGCGCAGGCAGACCAGCTCATCGCCGTTGGCGGGGGTCAGCAGGACGTAGCCGTCGACGGTCACCACGTACGGGTCGACCCATCGGTCGGTGGGCGGGCGGGGCGATTGCGATTGGGCGCGGGCCAGTCGCATCCGGCGTTGGGCGAGGGTTTCGCCTCCCAGGTCGTCCTGGCCTTCATACAGCCAGATGACGCTCCGGCTGGTCAGATCGAGGGCGGCGATCCGCTCGTCGTCGATCGGGCAGACGAGGATTCCATCGGCGTACGAGGGGGACGCCCCGTTGGCCCGGGCCGGCTGCTCCACTTGCGGCATGGAGAAGCCGAGCACCTGGATGACCCGTTGCGGCAAGCTCGGCTCCTCGCGAATGGTCAGCACGCGTTGCCATTGCAGGGCGCCGGTGGCCGCGTCGAGCACGAGCAGCACGGTCTGGTCGCCCAGTTCGGCAACGCAGTAGAGGCCGGCGCCCAGCGGCAGCGGCGGCCCCAGGAAATACGCTCCGGCCAACGCCCGGCCTTCCGAATCCGCCGGTCCGCCCACTTCCCAGCACAGCTTGCCCGTGGCCAGATCGTACGCGGCCAGCAGGTTGTCGTTCTCCAATGCCCCGGAGTCCAGCCGTCGCGAACCGTCGCGGTTGACCACCAGGCGCTGCGGCCCGATCAGCCCGTGCAGCGAAAGCCCCTCGACGGCGTACACGAATCGGCCGTCGCTGCTGGTGGCGGTGTACGCAAGATTCTGCCACAGTCGGTGGAGCAAATCGTTCGGGAGCAGTTCGGCCAGCATGCCGTCCTTCTCGACGCCGGGCGAGGCGAGCAGGTCGGCCAGCGGGTCGTCCGGCTGCGCTTCCCAAAGCAACTCGCCCGATTCGATGTGAAACGCCCGAAGTCGCGTTGCCGTGCGCACCACCAAGGCGTCGTCGGCGACGAGCGGATACATGGCGGGCAGTGCGGCCCGCCGGCGGCCGAAGTACTCCTCCCGCACACGGTCGACCGCTTTGCGGAGCGGCGAGGCCTTCTCGGGCGCGCCGAGCGGCTCGGCCACGAGATAGGGGCTGCCCCCTTCGGCTACCGGATTGCGGGAAGGCCGGCCCCGGAACACGCCCCAACGGGCCTCGATCGACGCCGGTTCATGCCCGAGCAGGTCGACCAGCCAGGGCAGGGGGTCGTCGGTATCGTCGAACCATTGCTCGGGTTGGCCGGCCACGTCGAGCGGAGCGCCGGCATACTGCGACTTCAGTTGCGCGAGCCTCGGAGGAATCCGCTGCGGCTCGCCCACGGCCAGCCAGCAGGCCGCCAGTTGCAGCGACAGGGCCGGCTCGAACCGCCTTGCCCGATCACCCGACTCGGCCAGCCGCTGCCAGCAGGCGGCGGCGCTGAAGAACTGCCCCGCCTGCCAGTAGCTCGCGCCGAGCAGATAGGCCGCCTCGGCGCCCGCCTCGGTATGGAAGTAATCCTGCGACACGCGGGCCAATGCCTGGCGGTCGCCCTCGGCCACAGCCTCGGCCAGCAGGTGCTGGGCCTCGGCGCCGAACAGCAATTGGTAGGCCGCGCGGCCCTCCTCGGGCAGCAGGCCGACGGCCTGTTCGGCCGCCGGCTTCAGGTGGCGGTACAGGGGCATGTCGCGGTCGGGGCGAAAGACGAAATCGCTCTCCGCGGCCAGCAACCGCCCAAGCAGCCGTGCGGCCACCGTGTACTCGCGCATCCGGGTCAGCCGCTCCGCCTCCTGCAGGTGGCGCACCAGCATGCGGTCGGCCATGTTCAATCCGCCGGCCACCGACGGGGCCGGCTCGGCCGGCGGCGTGGGGGCTTGCGGTTGGTCGGACGGCCGGTCGGACACCAATGCCTGTTCCACTTCCGGCGGCGTGGGAAGCGGATTCGTTTCCAACCACTCGGCCCACTTCTCCAACGCCTCGACGCGCTGTTCCGGCTCTTCATAACCGAACCGTGAGAAACTGAGCATGACGGCCGGATTATTCTCGATGCTCTGGAACCAGCTCTTGGCCGTCGGCTGGCCGTACTGCTCGATGTCCTGCTCGGTGGTGTACACCAGCCAGGCCAAGGCGACGTCGCGCACTTCGATCACGCGCTTGCCCGACCGGGCACACTGGCGCTCGTCGTCCAACAGCGGCAGCAGCCGCGCCGCGTGCGCCATGCCGCCCAGCCGCGCCACCGCCTCGGCCGCAAACGCGACCAGGTTCTGTGCCTGGGCGTCGCTTTGGTCGAGCATTTCCAGCGCACGGGCGAGACCTTCGGGAATCTCGAATTGGATGGCCATGCGGAGCTTATGCTGCGCCATTTGCGGCATCCCTTCGATCAGCATCCAACGGCCGACCAAACGGCGGGCCGGCTCGCGGTACTCGTCTTCCTGAAGCACCTTGGCGAAGTCGCCGCTTCGCGTGAAGCCGAGCAACTGCGAGTTGTCGACCAACGGACCGGGCAGGCGCCACTGGGGATGGGCGCCGACCAGCAGCAGGGCGGCCACGCTCTCCTTGCTCGGCTGGCGACGAAAACGCTGATCGGGAAACCGGGTTTGGCGAACCAACTGGGCCGTGCGCAGCGTGAACGCCTCTTCCGCCTGCTTACGGCCCTGGGCCGCGGAGGCGAGCAAACCCGGCTCCGCGCGAAGTATCGCCGCGTAGAAATCGCGCGACTTCCGGTTGTGCCCGACGGCCTCGCGGTACCAGGCCCAGCCGGGCAGATCGTGCTCCCCCCCTTCGTCGTCGGCCAGCAGCGCCGCGATCCGACGTTCGTAGTCGGCCTCGAGAACCCGCACCAGAATTCTCCGGCAGCGGCGGCGGACCTCGGGATCGTCATCGCGAAGGCCGGCCTTCAGGGCGTCGTGCGCCTCCAGGCCAAGCGCCGCAAGCTGCGTTGTCGCCGTTTCGCGCGTTGCGTACTCGGGAGCCCCAAGCCGGCGGATGAGCTCCGCGGCGTCGGGCGCCGGGTCGGCATGTACCGGCGGCAATTCCCAGGCCAGCGGCAGGGCCAGGATAAGCAGGACAACACCACGCGAAAACGGCGTTGAAAGTTCGAACTGGGGCGTCATTGCAGCTTCCTTCGATCGTGATCGGTTCTTCTGGTCCGTCTCCGCGATGAACGGGGCCGTCCTCCCTCTATGATGGGCGAACGCCACCGTCCCGAAAACCCCCGCAACGGGCTGGTCGAGTCACCCCGCGCGGCCCTCTCAGCCCACGCCGACGATCGGCTGCGGCGTAAAGCCGATGACGATGAAGGCCAGCGTCAACCAGCCCAACAGCACGCGGACCGGGCCAAGAGCGACGTGATCGTTCTGAGTTGGCGGGTGCCTGGGCCCCAGGGCAATCAGCAACACGATCACCAGCAGCCACGGCGCGTACACCGCAATGTTGAACACCACCACCAGAACTGCCGACAGGAGCAGCCCGATGGCCACCGGGTGCGCCCTCTTGCCCAACAATGCATACAGGATATGGCCGCCATCGAGTTGCCCGATGGGGATCAAGTTCAAGGAAGTCACCAGCAACCCGGCCCATGCCGCGAAGGCCATCGGATGGACGAAAACGTCGTGTCCCGGCGGTCGAGGTCCGAGCACCGATTCGGTCAGCCACTGGAACAGGAGCGGATCGCCGAAAAGGAGGCTGCCTTCCGGCGGGACCTTGTACTCCGACCAGTGCAGCCCGACGACGCAAAACACGAGCGTCGGAACCAGGCCGGCCAGCGGTCCGGTAATGCCGATATCGAACAGTGCTTTCCGGTCGCCAATGCGGGGCTCCATTGCGATGACGGCGCCGAACGTTCCCAACGGCGAGATGGGCATGGGAATGAAGAACGGAAAGCTGGCGTACACGCCGTACCGCCGGGCCTGCAGGAAATGCCCCATCTCGTGGCAAATCAGGATGGTCATCAGTGGAACGGCGAACTTCATCCCTTCGACCAGTCCGGCAGCCAGGCCGGCGCCAATGCCGTGCTCGCTTCCGACTTCCAGGGCACGAAACAGGCCGCCTCGGGCCAGCGTGCTCGCCCATGTCGCCACGAAAAGGATCAGCGGCAGCGCCCACCAGCGCCGGATCGGCCCCCGCACCGGGTAAGACGGCGCAGACTCCTCGGGCACCACTTCGTCCGGGACGGGTTCTTCCGGGGCAGCGTATGGGTTCGCCAAATCGGGTTGGTCGGCGTCGAAAGGTCTCATTGGATTCCAAGCTATTCTATCCGGAAACCCTCGGAAGGCCAAGCCGAAGGCCCGAAGCCCCCTACTTTCGGGCGCCCGGGCCGCCGGTTAAACTGCCGTCGAAGCGAGACGGAACCACGCCTTCGGAGCCTGCCCCATGCTGGAACGCCTCTTCCGACTGTCGGAGCACCGCACGAACGTCCGCACGGAATTGCTGGCCGGGCTGACCACGTTCCTCACGATGGCCTACATTATCTTCCTGCAGCCGGCCATTCTTTCCGGCCAGTTGTTCGGCGAGGAAATGCACACCGGCATGGATTGGGGCGCCGTCATGACGGCCACCTGCCTGGCCGCCGCGCTGGCCACCGCCATCATGGGGTTGTATGCAAACTACCCGATCGGGCAGGCGCCCGGCATGGGTGAAAACTTCTTCTTCGTCTTTTCCGTGGTGCCGGCCGCGGCCGTGGCGTCCTCCGGCGGCGCCCAGCCCTGGCAAACCGCATTGGGTGTGGTGTTCATCGCCGGGCTGCTGTTCCTGCTGCTCGCGGTGCTCGGAGTGCGCGAAATGCTGCTCGAAACGATCAGTCCCAGCATGCGCAACGCCATTGCGGTGGGCATCGGCGTGTTCATTGCCTTCATTGGGCTGAAGAATGCGGACCTGATTGTCGCGGGCGGCGGCGCCCCGGTCGCACTCAATCCGGCGTTTGCTTCGCCCGACGTCCTTGTGTTCGCGTTCGGGCTGTTTTTCACGGCGGGGCTTTTCGCGCGGGGCGTTCGCGGAGCCATCGTTTGGGGTATCGTGGCCGCCACATTACTGGCCGCCGGGCTGCAAGGGTCGTTGCCCTGGCTGCCGCAAGGCTGGGCCCAGTCGGACGTGGTAACCGGCTCCGGCCTGGTGCAGCACTTCGAGGTCGCCCGCTCGGTCGTGGAACGGCCCCCGTCGCTGGCGCCGACCTTTCTGCAAATGGACCTGCGCGGGGCCCTTTCGGTTTCCATGATCCCCTTCATTCTCATTTTCCTGTTCATGGACCTGTTCGATACGCTGGGCACCTTGCTGGGCGTGAGCGAGCAGGCCGGGCTGGTCCGGGACAATCGGCTTCCCCGGGCAAGGCAGGCGTTCATGTCCGACGCCATCGGAACCGCGGCCGGTGCCGCGATGGGCACCAGCACGGTGACCAGCTTCATCGAGAGCACGGCCGGCGTGGAACAAGGCGGGCGCACGGGGTTGACCGCTTGCACGACGGCAAGCCTGTTCCTGGTTGCGCTGTTCTTCGCACCGATCATCCGCATGGTCGGCAACTACCCGGCCATCACCGCGCCCGCCCTGGTGCTCGTCGGGGCGATGATGATGCGCAACGTTACGAAAATCGACTGGGCAGACTTCACCGAGGCCCTGCCGTCGTTCCTCATCGTCGTCGGCGTTCCGCTGACGTACTCTATTGGCGACGGCCTGGCGTTGGGCTTCGTCGCGTACCCGATCGTCAAACTGGCCGGCGGCCGGGGCCGCGACGTCCGATGGCTCATGTTCGTCATGGCCGGCGTGCTGGCGGCCTACTTATTCTTCCTGCGGCCCACCGCAGGATAAGGTGTGCGAAACCACTATGCATGAGGCAGCGAGCGGAAGCATTGTGATCACCGGCGCGTCGACGGGCATCGGCGCCGCCTGCGCGCTCGAGTTGGCGCGGCTCGGACGCCGTGTTTTCGCCGGGGTGCGAAACGAGGAAGACGGCGTCCGTCTTCAGGACCGCGCCGCGGAACACGCGGCTGCCATCCAACCGCTGTTGCTCGACATAACCGAGGCGGCCGGCGTTGAAGCCGCGGTGCAGCGCGTGGCGGCCGAGGTGGGCGAGGCGGGGCTCGGCGGGTTGGTGAACAACGCCGGCATCGTGGTGGCCGGCCCGCTCGAAATCCTGCCCCTCGACGCCCTGCGCCGGCAGTTCGACGTCAACCTGTTCGGCACGCTGGCCGTCACCCGGGCGTTTCTGCCGTTGCTTCGCCGCGCGCGCGGGCGGGTGGTGAACGTCGGTTCGGTGAACGGGGCCCTGTCGCCGCCGTACCTGGGCGCGTACGCGGCCTCGAAGCACGCGATGGAAGCCGTAAGCGACAGTCTGCGCGTGGAACTGCGGCGCTGGGGGATCGACGTCGTGCTGGTCGAGCCGGGCCCGACTCGGACGCCCATCTGGAAAAAGTCGGCCGGCGCGACCGACCTGCTGGCCACCCAGGTTTCGCCCGACCGGCTCGCGCTGTATGAAGCCGATTTGGCCGCCATGCGCGAAACGGTGGAGGATTTGACGGCCCGAGCCATGCCCGTCGAACGCGTCGCGCGCGCCGTCGTCGCGGCGCTGACGGCCCGCCGCCCGCGCACCCGTTACTACATCACCTGGGAATCCCGGCTTTCGTTCAAGGGGCTTCGCATGTTGCCCGACCGTTTTCGCGACTGGCTCGTTCGCCGCGCCCTGGGGCTAAAGTAGCCTCCCGGGTCTTTCGCGGCGCGGTTGGAATTATTAGAGTAAGATCGTATAGGCGGCGCGTGAGGGCCGTTTCCGGCTGCCGGAAACGGCGGCCGATAGATGAACGTATGTATACATCGCAGGGGAGTTGCCGTGCCGATCGACATCCAGTGCAACCAGTGCAAGAAGCGGTTCCGCGTGCCCGATAAGTTCGGCGGCCGCCGCATCAAGTGCCCCAACTGCCAGGAGCCGATTGAAGTTCCGGCCGCCGGCGCCGCCGAGGAAGGGAGCGGCAAGGGCGAGGCCGGCGGAAAGCCGGCCGAAGGCTCCGACATCGGACCCGTGCCCGAAGTGGCCGAAAAACCCGCGCCATCCGGCTCTTCGATCGAAACGGCCCCGGAACCGGCGCAGGAAGCTGAACCGGAAGACGAGGGGCAGTGGTACATGCAAACCGACGACGGCGAGCAGTACGGCCCGGTCGACCGTGAAGAACTCAACGGTTGGGTGGCCGAGGGCCGCATCGACGGCACCTGCCAACTTCTGTGCGACGGCTGGGACCAGTGGAAGTGGGCCGACGAAATCTTTCCGGAACTGGCCGAAGAGGCCTCGACCGAGGATCACCCGATCAGCGTGCGAGGCGATTCCGGCAAGGCGATCGCCCCGGCGGTTTCCACGCGCTCGGACCCGAAACTCAAGGCCCGCGCCGGCGCCGCGCCCGCCGGGGGACTGGAAGGCACGCTCGCGCAAACCCGTCCCTGGGTGCTCATGATGGCCATCTTCTGGTTCATCATCGCCGGGCTTGGCGCGTTGGCGGCACTGGTGGTGCTGCTCGTCTCCATCGTCGGCCTGAACGTTCCCGGCATTCTGGTGGCCCTGGTCATGCTGGCGACGTACGCGTTCCTCGCCTGGCCCGCCTATCACCTGCTTGTGTATGCGCAACGCATTGCGGCCTACGTGGCCAAAAGCGGCACGGCCGAGTTGGAGCAGGCCCTGGCGGCGCAACGGTCGTTTTGGCGTGCGGCGGGCATCGTGGCGCTGGCGACCGTCGGTGCGTGGCTGGTGACCGGCCTGCTCGTACTGATCCTGATCGTGTCTTTGGGCTTAACGATCGCCGGATAGCTCCCCGTCCCGTGGGACAAGCTTCCAGCTTGTCAACGTGGGCTGCCCTCCGTTGCGGCAAAGCGCGGCGGTTTGGAGACTGATCGACTTGGGCTTGACAAGCTGGAAGCTTGTCCCACGGGAAGCTTGTCTCACGGGGGCGGTCAGAGGATGAACTTGCTGAGGTCCTCGTCGCGGCTGAGCTTCTCGAGCCGCTGCCGGACGTACGCCGCGTCGATTTCCACCCGGCCCGACTTCAGGTCGGGCGCCTCGAAGCTGAGGTCTTCGAGGACGCGTTCGAGGATGGTGTAGAGGCGTCGGGCCCCGATATTCTGGGTCGTCTGGTTCACTTCGAAGGCGTAGCCGGCCAGCGCCTCGACCCCGTCCGAGGCGAATGCCAGCTTCATTCCTTCGGTAGCCAGCAGGGCTTCGTACTGTTTCGTAAGCGCCCCGCGCGGCTCGGTGAGGATGCGGACGAAATCCTGCTGCGTCAGCGCCCCCAGTTCCACGCGAATGGGGAACCGGCCTTGCAACTCGGGCATCAGGTCGCTCGGCTTCGCGCGATGGAACGCGCCGGCGGCAATGAACAGGATGTGGTCGGTCCGCACGTAACCGTAACGGGTTTGCACCGTCGTGCCCTCGACGATGGGCAGCAGGTCGCGCTGTACGCCCTGGCGGGAAACGTCGGCGCCGTGCGCGTGCTCGCTGGCGACGACCTTGTCCATTTCGTCGACGAAAATAATGCCCGTGTTCTCGGCCAATTCGATCGCTTGCGCCTGCACCTTCTCCTGGTTGATCAGGGCGTCGCACTGCTGCTCGAACAGCACGCCGCGCGCCTCGGCCACGGTCAGTTCGCGCCGGCTGCTCGACTTGGGCAGGATGCGTTCGAACATCCCCTGCAAGTCGACGTCCATCTGCTCCAGCCCCATGCCGGTGAACATCATGGGCGTCGACTTCTGCTCGACGGCGATCTCCACGCGACGGTTCTCCAGTTCGCCGGCGGCGAGCATGGCGCGCATCTTCTCGCGGGTGCGTTCGTAGCGGTCGGGGGAGTCGGGGCTGCCCGGCGAGGCGTCGAACGAGGCCGGGGGAGGGGCCAGCAAGTCGATCAGCCGCTCGTCGACCCGCCGCCGTGCTTCCTCCTCCACGCCCGCCCGCTCCTGCTCGTGAACCAGCCCGATCGCATTGTCGACCAACTCGCGAATCATGCTCTCCACGTCGCGGCCGTAGTACCCCACCTCGGTGTACTTCGTCGCCTCGACCTTGATGAACGGCGCACCGGTGAGTTTGGCCAACCGGCGGGCGATTTCCGTCTTGCCGACCCCCGTCGGCCCGATCATCAGGATGTTCTTCGGCGCCACTTCCTGCCGCATCTCTTCGTCGAGTTGTTGACGCCGCCAGCGGTTGCGGATGGCAATGGCCACGGCCCGCTTCGCGTCGTCCTGGCCCACAATGTGGCGCTCCAACGCCTCGACGATTTGCCTCGGGGTCAGGTCTCGCAAGATATCTCCTCCACCTCGATGTTGGTGTTCGTGTACACGTCGATGCCCGCGGCGATGTCCAATGCGGTGCGCACGATGTCGGCTGCGCCCAAGTCGGCATGCTTCACCAGCGCGCGGGCGGCCGCCACCGCGTAGCTGCCGCCGGAACCGATCCCCAGAATGCCGTCGGTCGGCTGGATGACGTCGCCGTTGCCCGTCAGCAGGAGCGTGTGCTTCGCATCGACCACGGCAATCATGGCTTCGAGGCGGCGCAGGGCTCGATCGGTCCGCCATTCCTTGGCCAGTTCCGTGGCGGCCCGGGGAACATTGGCCGGGTAGTCTTTCAATTTCGCCTCGAATCGTTCCATCAGGGCGAAGGCATCGGCCGCGGCGCCGGCGAACCCGGTGAGCACCTTGCCGTCGAGCAGGGCGCGAATCTTCAGCGCGTCGGCTTTCATGATGGAACTGCCGATGGTCACCTGGCCGTCGCCGCCCATGGCGACCACGCCGCGGTGGCGGACCGTAAGAATGGTGGTAGAACGCGTTCGCATGGTAGCTGGATTCACGAGGGAGCGGGTGGCAAGTACGGCTGCGCGCGGCCGCCGCTGTTTCCGTCCAGTATGTCGGAACCGGCCGAGGTCGAACAGGGGTGACCGTCGGCGGGACGCGGCACTGCGGTGGTCGCGACGCAGGACATTTCGCTTTAGACGACGCGTTTTCGCCGCAGTCAGCGAAAAAACGGCCCGCGTCGCCGTTCGGTGAACGGTTGGGCGCCGCCGGGCCCTCGACTTGGGAAGCAAACGCACCACGGCCTGTGCGTTCCCCTCTGCGGGGTGGTTTTGCGGCGATATTGGCAAAAATTCGGCCCTATCCTGTGCGATCGTGGAGAAAAGTATTGCAAACCCGAACCGGGCCAATTAGCCTAAAACTTCAGATACGGCGCTGCGCTCGCCTCGCACGTTTGCAATAGCGGGGCGAGGTAGGTAAACTGGCAGATATTTGCCGGGGCCGTTCTCCCGCGTTTGAGTCCAACCCCAATGTGTCCAACCGTGTATTGTGAGTCCGCGTCGCGCTGAGAAGTCCGTTCCTGCGTGTCCCTTTTGCCGGGAACACGTCGGAGCGCGACGGCGCCGAGGCGGGGCTTTGGTGTTTTTCTTTCTCGATGCAAGACTAGGAGGGAGTGTACGATGAACCGACGTTTCGGAGTTCTGTTGCTGACCTTCGTCGGCGCGCTGTTGGTGATGGCCGATAGCGCATCGGCGGGCCGAATTATGGACCGGCTCTTCTGCCGGATCCGGTGCCGGCCGAGGGTTTGCTGGGTCATGCGTTCCTGCAAGCCGTGCTGCTGCTGCCAACCGGTAACCTGCGTTCCCCAGGCGTGTGCCCCCGCGATGCCGCATCCGTGCGCCGCCGTCGAGGACGCAGCGGCGGCCGACGTGGACGCCGAGGCCCCGGAAGCCCCCGAGGCGCCCGAAGCCCCGCTCCCGGACGCCGAGGCCCCCGAGGCGCCGGAGCCGGAAGAGCCCATGGAACCGGCCGAGCCCGAGGAGCCGGCCGAGCCCGAGGAACCGGCCGAGCCGGAAGAGCCCATGGAACCGGCCGAACCTGAGGAGCCGGCGGAGCCCGAAGAACCGGCCGAGCCCGAAGAACCTGCTCCGCCCGTGGAAGAACCGGCCGAAGAGCCGGCGGAACCGGCGGAACCCGAATTGCCGGAGGTCCCCGAGGAACCCGAGGAGCCCATGGCCCCCGAGGAGCCGGCTGAACCCGAAGAACCTGCTGAG
>CAYPWB010000078.1:0-17808 GCA_964414315.1 uncultured Planctomycetaceae bacterium
GCGAACCAAGCGTTCACGTCGTCGGACACGCTAAAGCGTGAACTCCAACACGGCAGGCACCGGGGCAATCGGGGGGCGGCGAAAACTACCGACTCAGCTATAATATAACAGCATGCCCCAGGGGAGGGGATGCTCCGGGGCGACGGAATGCTTGTCTCGCGGTTCAGGGCTGAATCCGGCCGTCGACCAGCCGGATGGTCCGGTCGGCCATTTGCGCGATGGCCGGATCGTGCGTGACCATTACTATAGTGAGCCCCTGCCGATCATTCAAGGTTCGCAGCAGTTGGAGAATTTCGTTCCCGGTGGCGTGGTCGAGGTTGCCGGTCGGTTCGTCGGCCAGGAGGAGGTCGGGCTGGGAGATGAGCGCCCGGGCGATGGCCGCCCGCTGCATCTCGCCGCCCGACAATTCGCGGGGCTTGTGCTTCAGCCGGTGGCCCAGCCCGACCATTTCCAGCAGCTCCTCCGCCCGCTCCCGCATCGCCCGCCGGTAGCGGAAGTAGTTCCACACCCCGTGGCGAATCATTAGCGGTGAAAGGACGTTTTCCAGCGTACTCAACTCCGGCAGCAGGTGGTAGAACTGGAAGATCATGCCGAACCGGCGGTTGCGGAGCCGGTCGCGCTGGGCGGCGGGCAGCCGGTCGATCCGCCGGCCTTCGAAGTAGATTTCGCCTCGGTCGGGCGCGTCGAGCGTGCAAAGCAGGTGCAGCAACGTGCTCTTGCCCGAGCCGCTCTGGCCGATGACGGCCAGCAGTTCACCCGCCTGGACGTCGACGTCGACCCCGCGCAGCACGGGAATTTCGACCGATGCCTTCCGGTAGCTTTTCATCAGGCCGATGGTGCGCATTTGCGGGCCGTCGAGGTAGCCGGTCTCGGCGGCGGCCTGGTAGCGGACCTCGACTTCGGGCGCCTGGGGCCGGGGCTCGGGCAGCGCGATGTGCGGGCCGCCGGTGCGGCCGGGGGCGGTGCCCGCCGAAGTCGGCCGGTGCGTCGAAGCGTCGAGGTCAAGCCGCGGTCCGCCGTCCAGCGGCAGCCCGCCCTGCACCCGCGGCACGCTGCGAAGCCGCGGGTTGACGGCCGAGCGTTTCGCGGGCTTGTCGCCCTCAAGCAGGTGTCGAAGGTCGTCACTCATAGCGCAGTGCCTCCACGGGGTGCAGCATGGCGGCTCGCATGGCCGGCAGCACGCTGGCCAGCACGGCAATGGCAAGGGCCCCGCCCACGATCCACGAGACGGTCCACGGATCGACGGTGGCAGGGATTTTGTAGAAGTAATAGACCGAGGGGTCGAAGACGGGCCGCCCGGTAATTTCGCCCAGCAAGGCGGCAATTTCGTTGATGTACCGCACGAACAGCAGCCCGAGCACCGTGCCCACGCCCGACCCGACCACGCCCAACGACAGGCCGTAGGTGAGGAAGATGCCCATGACGCCGGAGCCCGACGCCCCGAGCGACTTGAGGATGCCGATGTCGCGCGTCTTCTCAATGACGATCATCAGGAAGATGGCCAGGATGCCGAACCCGGCCACCGCGATAATCAGAAACAGGAGGATGTTCAGCAGGGCCGTTTCCATCGACACGGCGGCCAGTAGCGGTCCTTGGCGGTCGCGCCAGGTTTCGACGCTGTACAGGTGCGGGTCGAAGGCGGCGCGGAGGCGGTCGCGCACCTCGTTGCCGTCGACGCCCGGCTTCAGCTTGATTTGGATGGCGCTGATGTAGCCCACCCCGGTCGACGGATCGATCATGCCGCGCAGCTCCTGCAGCTTGCGGATGGGAACGAACACGAAGCCGGAATCGTATTCGCTCATCTTGCTCTCGTAGAAATCGACGACGGTGAACGTGTCGCTCATCGCCTGCGGCGGCGCGCCGGCCGTGGCGAAGGTGAGCCGCACGTCGTCGCCCGGTAGCAGCAAGAGGCCGTCCTCGCCGCCGGGAAGCCGCACCGACGACAGGGCAATGCCCAACACCGCCCCCGTGTATTGCTGCGTTGCCGGATCGAACCGCTCCTCCTCCGGTTCGTTGCCGCGCTGCGCGGCGAACGGATCGGCCGGCACGGCGTCGGGCGATGGGCGGGAGGCATCGTCGGGTTCGGGCTCCGCCGGCCGGGCGAAGCGAGAATCGGGCGCGAACGGCATGAACGCCGCGTCCGGGGCGTCCGAGGTTTCCGACGGCTCCGACGCCGGATCGAACCCGTCCAGTGGCGGCCCGAAACCGGCGCCGTCGAACGGCTCCTCCTCGACCGCGTCGGCCGGCTCACCCGAAATACGACGCTCGAACCGACGATAGCTGGCCATGCGCCGCCGGTGCTGCCAGCCGGCGTCGGCCATTTGCGGCCGCAGCGGCGTGCCCAGGCTGTCGGCCAGCCCGCCCGTGTCGTACCCGTCCTCGCGCAGTTCGAAACTCAACTGCCGTCGGTTTTCCGGGTGTTGCAGGTACAAGCTGAACTCGCTCACGTCGCCGTGCGTCGTTTCGTCGATGCCGATCAACTGCACCTGCCGCGTGATCCACGTGTTGTCGTACTGGTAGCTGGCGATGGCCGGGATGATGACCGTGGCCGTCATCGCCTCGATCACGTCGCCCGCGGCCTCGCGGATTTTCGCCTTGTGCCGCTCGGCGTCGGGCACGCCTTCGAGGGTCCGGGCGGTGACCACCAGGTCGGAAAGGATGCCGTGAATGCGGTTCTGCATCTCGTGGGTGAAGCCGGCCATCACGCTATTGACCACGATCATCGTGGCCACGCCCAGCATGACGCTGATGATCGACGCCAACGCAATGTACCGCGTGCGAAGATAACGCCAGGAGAGTAGTAGTTTGTACATGAGTTTCAGGCCTCCTTGCCGGGCTGCCTTCACCGGACGTGAAGGATCACTGCGGAACTGCGCTGTTGGAGTTCACGCTTCAGCGTGCTGCGTATCGCACAATCTTGGTTCGCACGCTAAAGCGTGAACTCCAACACGTCGCTACCGGCCGCCTGTTGGAGTTCACGCCTAAGCGTGCTGTACATCGCAAAGCCGTTCCTTGCCTCCGTTCAGGGTCCCGCTACGCCTCGGCCTCGGGCCGAAGCAGCGGGAACAGAATCACCTCGCGAATCGTCTGCGAATCGGTCAGCAGCATGACCAGCCGATCGATGCCGATGCCCAGCCCGCCCGCCGGCGGCATGCCGTGCCGCAACGCGCGGACAAAATCGCGGTCCATCCGCGCCATCGAATCCTCCTCGCTGAGGCCCGCAAGCTGTTGGCTGAACAGCTTCTCCTGCAAGTCGGGGTCGTTCAGCTCCGTGTAGGCGTTGGCCACCTCCATGCCGCGAATGAACAGCTCGAACCGCTCGGCCACTTCGGGCCGGTCGGGCTTGCGCTTGGTGAGCGGGCAGATGCTGGCCGGATAGTCGAGCACGAACACCGGCCCGGCAAGCTGATCCTCGACCTTCTCCTCGAAAATCTCGTTCTTGACGACGTCGGCATGCTTGCCTTGCGTGTCGATGCCCAGGTCGACGGCCAGGGCGCGCAGGGCGTCGGCGTCGGACGGGTCGGTGCCCGTGTGCCGGGCGAACAGCTCGTCGTACGTGGCGCGCTCGAACGGGGGCGTGAAGTCGATCGGCTCGCCGCCCCAGGTGAGCTTCAACTCCTGGCCCGTCGCCCGGATCGCCTCCACAATGACCTGCTCGGTCAGCTCCATCATCGTCTCGTAGTTGCCGTACGCCTGGTACACCTCGAGCATGGTGAACTCAGGATTATGCCGGGGGCTGATGCCTTCGTTGCGGTAAACGCGGCCCAACTCGTACACCCGCTCGACCCCGCCCACCAGCAGCCGCTTCAGGTGCAGTTCCAGGGCGATGCGGAGGTACAGGTCGATGTCGAGCGCGTTGTGGTGCGTGGTGAAGGGGCGTGCGGCGGCCCCGCCCGCGATGGCGTGCAGCGTGGGCCCTTCCACCTCGACGAACCCCCGCGTGCCGAGCGTGTTGCGGATCGACTGCACGATGCGCGTGCGGCGCAAGAACCGCTCGAGCACTCCTTCGCCGTGGATCAGGTCGAGGTGGCGCAGCCGCTGGCGCAGTTCGGGGTCTTGCAGGCCCTTGTGCTTCGCCGGCGGCGGGGCCAGCGACTTGGTGAGGAAGTGCAGCCGCTCGACGAAGATGGTCAGCTCGCCGGTTCGGGTGCGGTTCAACTCGCCGTCCACGCCGACCAGGTCGCCCAGGTCGACGCACTGCGCGACGGCCCAGCCCTCCTCGCCCACCTGCTTCTTGCCGACAAACAACTGGATGCGTCCGGTCCAGTCCTGGATGTCGAGGAAGATGAGCTTGCCCGCTTTCCGCTGGAGCACCACGCGGCCGGCCGCGCGGACCTTGGGCCCTCGGGCCTGCGGCGGCTTGCCGGTTTCGCAATCGCCGGAGGGCTCGACGACGATTTCGTCCTCGCGGGCGCGGAGTTCGTCAATGGCCTGGTGGTCGTCGAACCGTCCGCCCCACGGGTCGATGCCCATTTCCTTTAGCTTGTGCAATTTCTCGCGACGCGCGGCTTCCAGCGCCGCGCCGCCCGTCACATCGTCCTGGCTGGGATTTGTCATGTCGTGTATTTCGCGAGTTGCCTATTCTAAGAGGCTATCCGGAAAGGTTCGGACCCACATGCCCTCTCCGTCGGGGAGAGGCTTGATCGACGTCCCCTGCCCCTCTGGGAGAGGGGAGTTTTCGGATAGCCCCCGAAGGCCGTCTCCGCGTCCTTTTTGAACCATTCCCGGCGCAAGGCGGGGCAGATTCTCCCTGCGAAGCGATTGCAGAGACCGACCGGGCGGCATTGTAGTGGATGCGGGTTTTGCGTCAATGGCAACCTGGGGCACGCTTCGCAGGGTGGCATGAAGCCCCCTGGATGCCGCAAGTGTGCCACTGGCTCAGCCAGTGCCAAAGGACGCCCGAGTGTGACACTGGCTCGGTCGATGAGACACATTGTATGCCCCGTCAGGCACTGGCACAGCCAGTGGCACACGAGGCCGTAGCATACCGGACAAAATGCGTTAAGCGCCCTGTACGGAGTGGTCCCAAGCCGCCTGTATGCGGCCACACGCCGCCTACCCGCCCGGGGCATCGCGCGAGCCGCTGGGTTTCAGCAGCGCGTATGAGCCGACGCAAACCAGCGTGCCGGCGACGCTCAGCCCGATGGCGACGATGAACCAGTTGCGGTTCTGGCTGAGCGCGTCGGCGTAGATGCGGGCCTGGCGGGAGGGATAGCGGTCGGCGCCGGTGCGCAGCTCCTGCCAGAGGCCCCAGGTTTGCAGGGGCGACATGCGTTCGACGGGCACGAGCCGCGGCTTGCTCCACTCGAGCCAGCCGGCCCAGGGAATCCCCACGCAAAGCAGCACGATGCCCAGGAACAGCCCGGTCTGCCGCCCTCCCCACGCCGACCGCTCCTGCACGGTTCCGGCCGGGCTCGTACGCTCCACCTCCGGGCTGACCGCTTCGAGGGCCTTCAGGCGGTTCAGCGGCGGCACCTCGACCGCCGTGCCGCAGGGGCAGGTGATCGACTCGCCCGCCTGGCGGGGCGCGACGGCCAGCTTCTGGCCGCAGGAACAGGGAAGTAAATAGTGTTGCGTCATGGAATCCCCGGCATCCCCATTCGCGAGGGACCTTCTTGAAGGGGCCGGACTTCGGGCTCGGATTTGACCTCGGGCACGTAGTCGTGGTCGCGTTTTCGGATCACGCGGGCCTGGGTAATGCGGTCGGCGCGTGGGATAATGACGTTCTTGTGCGGGTTGATGGCCACCTCCATCGGGTCGCGCGGCTCGCGGCGCTGCAGTTTCGCCAGCACGTCGAGCCCCCGCACCACCCGGCCGAACACCGTATGCCGGCCATCGAGATGCGGGGTGGGCACGAAGTTGATGTAGAACTGGGAGCCGCCCGTGTGCGGCCCGGCGTTCGCCATGGCCACGCTGCCGCGGAAGTGTTTTCGGGCGTTGTCTTCATAGCATTCGCATCGGATGGTGTGGCCGGGCCCGCCGGTCCCGTCGCCCTTCGGGCAGCCCGCCTGGGCCATGAACCCTTGCTTCACCCGGTGGAAGGTGAGTCCGTCGTAGAAACCGCTCTCGACCAGCGAGATGAAATTGGCCACGGTGTTCGGGGCGTGGTCCTCGAACAGTTCGATTTCGATTTCGCCCTTGTTCGTATGGAGCACGACGCGGGGCAGGTTCCGCGCGGCGGTTTCCGCTTCGCGCAGCTTCTGCTCCTCGGCCCAGGCCTCCGCACTGTACTTCAGGGACGCCGAGCACTTGCGGCCCGCCTCGTCGAGCGCATTCAACTCGTGGGCGCGGCGGAGGTGGGCGCGGGCGAGTTCGAACTGGTTCGAGTTGTACGCCGCCACGCCGGCAAGGTTATACAACTCGGGAATCTTCACTTCGTTGTCGATTAGAAGCTGGGCAATGCGGAGCGATTCCTCGTAACGCTCGGCCGACATTTCCATCCCCAGAACGCCCAGCAGGAATCGCGCCAAGTCCTGGTTCGACGACGGATCGTCGACGAACGCCAGCACGGCGGCGTCGATCAGTTCGCGTTCGAGGGCCTCGCCCCGCTGCACCACCTCGGCATACCGCGCGTCGATCGGTTCGCGTCGGCTCGGATGCGCCGTGCGGTATTCGATGTCGACCGCGCGGAGCTGTTTCATCGTTTCCTTCCACCGGGCGAACGTTTGCTCGAACGCCTCCTGCTCCCGGCTCTTCCGCTGGTCCTGCTGCTCGGCCCGTTCCGAGCCGACCAGGGCCGACGTGTCGGGCGCCGGACCGCAGCCGGAAAACGCCAGAAGCGCGGCCAGCAGGGCGCCGGAGGCCGCCACAGTTCGGAAATGCTGAATTGGGAAGGTCACGAAAACGTCTCCGGAAATGGATGGCGGGCACAGCCCGCCCTACGACTCTACGGATTGCGGTCGGCCTGTCCCGGTTTCACCACGGTTCATTTTACCGCGTTTGGCCGAAGCCGAGTAGGCGAGCGCTGTTGCCGATGACCCCGATCTCGCCGATGACGTGCAGCAGGGCGCCCATCAGCGGGCCGATTTGCCCGATCGACGCCAACCACACAAACCCGATCGAAATCGTCGCCCCGATGAGGATGTTCTGGTTGATCGTGCGCCGCGTGCGCCGGGCGAGTTCGACCGTCATGGGCAGCCGGCCCAGGTCGTTGGTCATCAGGGCCACGTCGGCGCTTTGCAGCGCCACGTCGGAAGCCACCGCCCCGAGGGCCACGCCCACGTCGCCGCTGGCCAGGGCCAGGGCGTCGTTCACGCCGTCGCCCACCATCATCACAAAGCCCGCTTCGCACTCGTGCTGCACCACGGCCAACTTCTGCTCGGGCAGTACCTCGGCAATCACCTCGTCGGCGTTGAGCGTGGCGCCGATCTGCTCGGCCACGGCACGGCGGTCGCCGGTCAGCAGCACGGCGCGTCGAATGCCCAACGAGCGGAGGGCTTCGACGGCCTCGCGTGCTTCGGGGCGGGCGACGTCGGCCAGCAGGAGGCAGCCGAGGGGGCGAATGGCACCCGTGCCATCGCGCTCGGCCACCCAAACCACCGGGCCGGCGTGCTCGGGATTCTCCGGCGCCGCGACCCCCTCTTCGAGCAGCCACTCGCGCCGGCCCAACATCGTTATGTGAGAGTTGCCGCTGGCCCGCATTCCCTTGCCCGGCAATTCCTCGATGTTCGTGCCCGGCAGGGCCCGCGGCACGACGATGCCTCGCGCGGCGGCCGCCTCGACCACGGCCCGCGACACGGGGTGCCGCGAGGCCGCAGCGCAGGTGAGCGCGCGCTCCAGCAGCGATACTTCTCCCATTCCGCCTGCGGCCTCGACGCCCACCAGCTCCAACCGCCCGAGGGTGACCGTGCCCGTCTTGTCGAGTACTACAGTGTCCACGTCGGCCAGGGCTTCGAGGAACCTGGTGTTTTTGATAAGGATGCCCAGCCTCGACGCGGCGGCCAGCGAGGCGACCATGGCCGTCGGTCCGGCCAGAATGAACGCCCCAGGGCACCCCACAATGAGCACCGCCACCGCTCGCGACATGTCGCGCGTGATGAACAGCACCACGGCGGCGATAATCAGAATGATGGGCACGTAATAGCCCGCATACTGCTCGATGAGCTTCATCACCGGCGTTTTCGACTGCTCGGCCTCCTGGAGCAGTTCGACCACGCGGCCGAGGGCGGTCGTGGAGCCGGTCTTCGTCACGCGCACGCGCAGCAAGCCGGACAGGTTGACCGTGCCGGCGTACACGGGGCTTTCGGGGCCGACGTCCTCGGGGGCCGATTCGCCGGTGATCGACGACTGGTCGACCGCCGAGATGCCCTCGACAATCTCGCCGTCGGCGGCGATCGTGTCGCCGGGGCGCACGAGGATCATGTCGCCCTGGTTGAGCGTATCGGGAGCGACGTCGCGTTCGCCGTCGGGCGTAATGAGCGTGGCGCTGCGCGCGTGCAGGTGCCGCAGCCCCTCGATGGCCGCCTGCGCGCCCAGCACGCTCCGCTCCTCGAAGAAGTGGCCCAGGTGCAGGATGACGGGAATGAGCGTGGCGGTGACAAAGTCGCCGTACATCATGGCGGCCAGGGTGGCCAGGGCCACGAGCTGGTCGGTCATCGCCCCCTTGTCGCCGGTGATCAGGCCGCGCGAAGCCTCCCAGAAGACCGGCGCGGCCACAATCAGCGCGGCCAGGGCGATGATCAAGTGGGCAATGTTCGCCAGATCGGCGGGCCCGTACTGGAGCTGGATCCAGCCGACGGCCAGTAGGGCGGCGGCCAGCATGGCCGTGCCAAGCTGCACGACGATCCGGCTGCGCTCGGCGAGCGTCAGCGGCACGTCGAGCGAGCGCTCCATGCGGGACGAGAGAGGGGTGGCCAGCGTACTCACGGTTGCACCTCGGCGGGGGGCGGCAGGATCACGCGCGAGCCTTGCGGCAGGTAGATGCGGCGGCCTACGTTCGTCAGAACCTTCTCGAGCGTTTCCATCAGCAGCCGCTGCCGCACCACGCCCGGGTTGTTCCGGTACTCGGCGTACACCTGTTCGAACACGGAAAGCTCGGCCGACGCCCGGGCGTTCAGCGTGTTCTCGTACGCCATGGCCGACTTGATCAGGCGGTTCGCTTCGGCTTCCGCGGCGGGAATTTTGCCGAGAACGAACCCTTCGGCCTCGCGCTTCTTGGTCTCAATTTCGATCCGCGCGTTCTGCACGTCGCGGAACGCGGCCACCACGTGCCGCGGGGGGTGGATTTCCTTGAACTCCAGCGCCGAAACTTGCAGGCCGCAGTCGACCTCGTCGAGCCGCTCCTGGGCCCGCCGCTGCACCACCGCGGCGAGGCTTTCCATGGTGCCCGGCCCCCCCTCGCCGCCGCGCTGCTGCCGCAACACGTCGTCCACCTCCCAGCCGGCAACGGTTTGAGTCAGCGCCGCCAGCACCGCTTCGTGCAGGACGCCTTCGGGGACGCCCACGTCCATGAACAGCCGGAAGCGGATCGGGTCGGTCACCCGGTAGCGGGCCACCAGCCGGGCCTGGATCACGTTCTGGTCGCCGGTGAGGCAGTAGCCTTCGGTAATCGGGTTGATTTTGTCCAGCGCGGCCAACTCGCCAATCGGCTTCCATAGCTCGTCGAGGGTCACCTCGCCCTCGCGGTCGGGGCCGGGCACGAGGAACAGTTCGTCGATCGGGTAGGGAAACGACGGAACCAGGCCCGGCTTTCTGATCTGGTCGGCCCGAGACGCCCCGCTCAGCCGCCCGAAACGCAACAGGAGGCCGACACTGTTCGACGGCACCCAGTTCTGGGTGAAGCCCGACGAAAGGAACAGCACCAGAAGCGCCAGGATCACCCAGCGGAACATGCGCAGCCCGGCGTCGAGCCCCTGGAACACGACGGGCGTCGGCTTGGCGGGACGCGCGCTCATGGTTCGGTCTCCGGGTCGGGCGTCGGCGCGGGGCCGGTGAGAGCGGGCGTTTCGCGCGGCGAGTCCGGCCTCAGCGGAAGGGACCCGGACGGCGCGCTCTCGAACAATTCGCGGAACGGCTCCTGGTCGCTCCGCAAGATGACGGTCGACTTCGAACCCAGCGTGTTGCGAATCACCTGCATCGAGCGCCAGAAGCGGTAGAAGTCGGGATCGAGCTGGTGGGCCTCGGCGTACGTTTCGGCCGCTTCCTTCTCCGCCCGGCCGATGATCGTGCCGGCCTCCTCGCGGGCTTCGCGGAGGATTTGCTCGGCCTGCACCAGACCTTCATTGCGGATGGCCTCGGCCTCCTTGGTGCCCCGCGCCCGCAATTCGCCCGCTTCCGAACGCCGCTCGGCCCGCATTTGCTCCAGCACGGCCTCCATGTTTTCTTCCGGGTAGGCGATGCGCTTGATGCCCACCTGATCGACAACGACGCCGAACTTCTGGGCCATGGGCTCGCGGACGTCGGCGAGGACGCGCTGCTCGATTTCGGGAGTCTTGATTTCCTCCGGGTTAGTCGACACCAGCGCGCTGAGCGAGTAGTTGCCCATGTGGAAGTTCTTGGCCGAGGTGACCATGCCGTCGAGCTTCTGCTCGGCCTCTTCCACCCGGCCGAGCGACTGGAAAAACAACAGCGGCTCCTCCACCCGCCACACCACGTACGTTTCCATGACCACGTTCTTGCGGTCGTAGGTGAAGGTCTCGGTGAACGGCGTGTTGTGGTACTTGTAGCGGCGGTCGATGTAATGGACTTGTTCGATGGGCCAGGGCCACTTGGCGTACAGACCCGGGTCGTGGCGCTGCTGCACCGGTTCCCCAAAACGCGTGACGATCGCGCTTTGCTGCTCCTGGACCGTGAAGGTCGAGCCGTAGGCCGTCAGAAGGCCCACCACCGCCAGTGCGAACAGAAGGCGCCACAGGATGGCGATCCACGAGGAACGCTGCTCCGGGGCGACGGGGGCGTGAGCATGTCCCATATTACCGTACTCCCTGGTTGGTCGCTTCCTCGGCGCGCGTGCCGCGGAAGTCGAAGAAGAACTCGCCCGGTTGAAGCGTGAACGACTTGTCCATGAGAATGACCGGCCGCTCGCTCAGCGTTTCGCGAACCACATCGCCGCGCAAGCGAAGCTGAAACGCCTCCGGTGCGACGGTATACGCCTGGCCGACGGCTACAAACTCGGCCGACTCCTCCACGGCCTTGCCGACGCGCCGCGCCTCTTCCACCTGGGCGTCGGCCACCGCCTTCGCGCCCTCGGTCCGGGCGTCTTCCACGGCCACGAGCCGCGCGCCCGACGCCTCGGTCACGTACCGATCGGCGTCGATGCGGGCGCTGACGACCTCCAGGTAATCGGGCGCCGCCTCGATGGGCGGATGCATGCTGAATATGGACACGTCGACCACTTCGATTCCCAACCGGTTGTCCGCAGCGTATTGCTGGACGAGCCGCTCGATCTCGGCGGCGAACTCGGCCCGGTTCGTGGCCAGCACCTCGCTCACGCTCGAGTTGCGCGTCTGTTCCATCAACGCCCGGTAGCCGAAGGCTTCCATCGCGTCCTCCGGGTTCTGGAACTGCAGCGCGTAGTTCAGGAAACCTTCGTCGTCCTCGCGGATTTTGTAGTACACGACGGCGTTTACCACGACCGCCTCGGCCCCGTCGCCCATCACCAAGGCGAACTCCTCTTTGGCGTGCTTGTTCGTCCAAAGATAGGCGGTCGGCTGGTCCATTTCAACGAAGCCGAGCGCCCGCGCCCGCACCCGCTTCACCTCGAACCGCAAAATGCGTCCCAGCGGCCAGGGCATTTTCAGGTGCAGCCCCGACCGTAGCGGCGTCCTCGCCAGCCGGCCGAACGTTTCGCGGAGCCCCAGTTCGCTCGGACCGACCATCGACAGGCAACTCAGCCCCCAGAACATCAACAGCGCCAGCAGCACCGTGGGCACCATCGCGCGGCGCACGAACCCGATGGCCCAGGATGAACGGAAGCTGACGCCCCAGTGCGATTCGATCGTCTCGAACAGGCTGGCCAGGGGATTCCCGCGGACGAACACCAGGTGGCGGAGGAAGCTTTCCAGCGGAGGCAGCAGCGGGGCCTGCTCGCCGCGCCGGCTTAGCCACGCCCACAACAGCCGCGTCAACTGCTCCGCGGCCACCGCCAGGAGCCAAACGAGCACGATTCGCGCGATCCACCAATCCAAATCGGCCCACACCAGTTGCGAAAACAGACCGGCCGACGCCAGAATGCTCACCCATTGGCTCTCCCGCAGCGCGAGCATGATCGACTGCGACTCGGGAAGGCTGTCGCCCGAAACGGAACTGAACGATCGGGCCAACACGAGCCAGAGGCAGGAGACCGCCAGAAACAGAATACCGAGCGCCGTGGCCTGCGCTTCCGCCACCACGGGGGCATCGGCGGGCCGCACGAACAGCGCGGCGGCAATCAAAACAGTCGCCAACACCGTGGGCAGCACGGCCACGAACAGGTAGTGCAGCCGCCGGCCGTGCTCCACGTCGGCCATGACCGCGTGGTAGGTCTGCTCCACGTCGGCCTCGCCGGAACTGAGCCACTGGCGGCGGGCAGTTTCGGCCCGTTCCTCGACGCCCGAGGTCAGGATGGCCTCGGCCTCTTCCCGGCCCTGCCGCAGCCGGTTGGCGTTCAGCGCGATCCAGACGCCGACGGCTGCCAGGAAGGTTTGCAGCGCCAGGGCCTGGACGCTGTACAGCCCTGTAGTTATCCCATACCCCCCCGAAACCACCGCGGCACCTGTCAGAAACAGCGCCGTGGCCAGGAGCAGACCGCGATGACGGCCTGACGACGTAACCTCTTGTTCCGACGAGGGTTCGGGCGAATGAGACGGATCGGGGTGCTGGGTCATACGGTGCGAAGGGGGCAGAATTCGGAGGGCCGAAGGGGCGGGATTCCCAGGGCCGCGCGGCGACGATCGCCACCCCAACCCGTACGTTGGTTGCTCGAAAACGGTTCGCAAACTCTTCCCAATTATAACACGCTGCTAACAATTGCCCGCCGGCATCTGCTTCGCCCGGCGCTGCGAATGCCCTTGTCGTTGTGCACAAGCCGAGGCCCATGTCCTTCACCTCTCCCTTCGGGGGAGGTCGGACGCGGTAGCGGCCGGGTGGGGGCGAGGCAATTCGGTTTGCTGCACTACGAACTCCAAACATCGTGAACTTCTTTACAAAGTCGTCGCCTTGGCTTCGAGCGGAAGCTCGCATTGGTTGGCGACCCTGCCGCCCTGTGTCGGCCTTCGACAGTCGCTTTCCGGACGAGGAACTCGTGCATCGGTCGATGGCTTGTGATATAAGGAAGCGTAGTTGTTGCGAGCCCCCTCTTGTTCCAGGAGCCGAGTCATGCCGTCCCGAAACGATTCCGTCCACGAGCACCCCGAGTCGGGCGCGAATGCCGGCAGCCTGAGTCGTCGGCACTTCATGGGAACCGCCGCCGCCATTGCCGGCGCGGTTCGGGCCACGCCTTTGTGGGGCATGGAACCGGGCGGCGAGGACCTCCAGCGGCTCGAGCCAATGGGCGACGCGAAGGGCGTCCGGCCCGGACGCGTCGTGTGGGTGCACGATCCGAAAGTGCTCGACTGGAAAGGCCCCGGCGACGGCCACTGGTGGCAGCCGGAGCACCTCGACCAGGACCGCGCCGACGCCATGATGCGGCACGCCGTGTGCGAACTGGCCGGCGCCGCCGCCCCGGCCGACGCCTGGACCCGGCTGTTCCGCCATTTCAACGCCGCCTCCGGCCGCGGCGACCGCGGGTATCGGCCGGGCGAGAAGGTGCTGGTCAAGCCGAACTGGGTCGGCCTCATCTGGCGCGAGCCGAACGTCGATCCGGAATCGTACAAGCTCATCCGACGCATCGACTACATGAATACGGCCCCGCAATGGATCGTCGCCCTGCTGCGCCAGCTTACCGGCGAGGCGGGCGTGCGACCGGCCGACATCACCGTCTGCGATACCCTGGCGAACCTGGCCGACGAGTACTACACCATCCTGCAACGGGACTTCCCCGACGCCCGCTACGAGGACCACGCCGGCAAATTCGGCCGCATGGAGACGAGCAGCTCGGACGTGCCGCTGTTCTGGAGCTGCCGGCCCGAAGCGGCCGCGCAGGATTACGTGCCCGCAAGCTTCGCCGAAGCCGCCTACCTGATCAACTTCGCCAACCTGAAGGCCCACATGGGCTCGGGGGTCACGTTGTGCGCGAAGAACCACCTCGGTTCGCTGGTGCGGTGGCCGGTTCAGGAGGGCTATTACAACACGCATCCCGGCTGCTTCGCGAAGGAGACGCGCATTTACCGGCCGCTGGTCGACCTGATGGGCCACGCGCACGTGGGCGGGAAGACGGTGTTGCACCTGATTGACGGGCTGTTTTCGGGCGTCCATCCGCGCGACCACGAGCCGCAGCCCATGCGCATACCGCCCTTCGACGGCCGCTGGCCGTGCAGCCTGCTGGCCTCGCAGGACCCGGTGGCCATCGACTCGGTGGCGTTCGACTTCCTGTGGGCCGACCGGTTCGAGTTCCCGCGGGCACCCGGCGCGGACGACTACCTGCACGAGGCCGCGCTGGCCGGCAACCCGCCGTCGGGCACGTTCTACGATCCCAACCACGCCACGCCCACCCGCCGGCTCGGCAGCCTGGGCGTGCACGAGCACTGGAACAACGTCGACGAGAAGAAATACTCGCGCAACCTGGGCGTCGGCCCCGGCATCGAGTTGATTTCCGTCGGGTAACCGTTCCCAGGACGGCGGCGCGGGCTCTCTTCGCCGCTGCATGGGAGGGGGGAGTCCCTTGGGAACGGTTGCGCGATTCCTTAACCGTTCACAGGGGACTGTCCCGATTTTCGCGGCACAAAGGGCGATTCGCCCAATCGGCCGCCTGCCGAGGCCGCGAACATGGGACTGTCCCCTTCGCATACAGCGGAGAAAACAGCCCGCGCCGCCGAGCTGTGAACGGTTGCCGAGATTCTTGGACAAAGCCGCCGGCGAGAGACGCAAGGACTTGCAGGTGAAGGGGCTGCCGTTCCTCCCGCGGATTGCGTCTCTGCCCGCGAACGGTTACAATTGGGGGCATTTGAACCGTCTGTCACGCACCGCGTGACAGGCAGGCGGACTTTCGCACGACGATGATCTACACCCGTGTTCCGAATCGAGGAGGACGCCGAGTCGAAAGCCCGGCGGACCGAATCGCCAGGCCGAGTTGAGCGTTATCCAGATCTTGATATGGGCGCTCGCCCGGCCCCGGTCGCGCCCTGAACGTGGATTGTTAATGAGGTTCCAAGGGAAAGGCCCCCGCCCATTAGCTTGCAGTTCCGCAAGTTACAAATATTATCTAGATATTCATATACACGTTACGTGCCTTCCCCGGCACCCAGGAAGCAAATGGACACACTCCACCTCGTCACCGTACGTGAGATGGCGACCGCCGACATTCAGGCGTCGGGGGCCAAACTTGCAGTGCGCATCGCCGGACAGTCGTTCTTCACCGGCAGCGAAGCGTTCAAGAAAGCCACCGAGGTTGCCAATTGCGTGTCCAGCCTCAAAAACTGTGGGATCCCCGAAGATGAAATCCACTTGCTCAATGTCTCTACCGAAGTTGAAAGCGGTATCCTCATTAGATCATCGTCTGCCACATACCACCTGCTTGTTGAATGCAAATCAATCGATTTGCTCGGTCGTGTATTGACTGCGGTTTCGTCGCAGAAGAATTCAAAGATTGCTGCCCTGTCGTGGCACTACCCGAACATTGAGAAGACCAAACGCGACTTGATCCAAAGCGCGGTGCGCGCCGCCAAAGAAGCTGCTCGTGCTGTGGCTGACTCGTTGTCTGTTCCGTTGGTTGGGGTACACAAGCTTTCGTATGAAATATCGGGCCTCGACACTGAACTCCGCGTTCCCGAAATCTCAGCTTACGCAATGCGTGCCCGAACGAAGGCAAAAACAGCAGCACTCGATAGTCTGGATTTGTCGCATACGAATACAGTAGCGGCGACCGTGACCGCTGAATTCATCGTCAATACGTTCACGCAAAACGGCACGTAACCAAGGGATGCACGGGAGCGGGAATACACGTGTACAAAATGGTGGGGGAGAAAAGGTGACGGGGGGAGGTGACGGCCGCCAAATCTGGAGAAGGTAGGGGAGGTCGGGGCGGGTCGGCGCCTCAAACCGCCCAGATTTGGTGGCTGTCACCTTTTCCGGCTCCATTTCCCGGCTCTGTGGCTACCCGACATCTCGCCAGCGTCCGAGTGGTGAAATGGATACTTCGCACGATCCAGAACAACTGGCCAAGTGCCACAATCAGTGGCGACGCGTATACGACCGCGTTTGGCTCGCTCTGGCTTTGATCCTTGTGCTTGGCGGAGCCATCGTTTGGTTCTTTACTCGCAACGTCGAACATCTCTATTCCGGCCTGTTTTACGCCGTCTTTCCGTTCATTGGTCTGCTCTACAATCATTTCATCCTGCTCAATCCGCGGCGTGATCCACTCAAGACCCAACAACGGTTGGAAGATCTGAACCGAAAACAACAAAAAACTGCGAGGACCGTTGCGCTTGTGAATGGATCGATGCTCTTGATTGCCTCACCAATCCTGATTATCATCGGCGTTGGCGCCGGTGCTGAATATGGTGTCGGCGGCGCGATCCTTGGCGGAATTACTGGGACGGTCTGGCTCGTGGGAGGTCTTGCCGGCATCGCATGGTGGCGGCGCTCACGGCGACAAGAACGTGGACAAGGGGAGAAAAGGTGACGGCCGCCAAATCTGGAGAAGGCAGGGAAGATCGAGGTGGGCAGGTGCCCCAAATGGCACAGATTCGGGGGTTGATACCTTTTTCGTCTCATAGAGAAAATACCGGACACATTTAATTCGACCCGCCTGAAATGGTTCGTTTGTCGAACCGCTTCGGAACGGAGGAAACAATCATGGTGCATCGAAATGCGTGTGTGTGCGTTATTGCAATCGTTTCTCTTGCCGGTGCGGTTCTCGCCGGGGATGGCAAGGACCAACAAAGCGAAACGTACGTAGAGACCAGTTGGCGCGATGGGGGAAGCTGGCTAGAGAGAGGTTTTGCGAATGGCGACACGACACCTTTAGTGCGGTTTCTCGAAGCCTGGCACAAGTATGCGACACCTGTAACGGCCGAGCAGTTAGCGAAAAAGCCCGAGTTCGAACGCGAAGCCTATGCGGCATATCGCGAGTTCTTCGCTCCGGGAAAACGCTATCGCGAAAAGAACTTCGTGATGATACAGAAGGAGCTGGAGGTCGTGCTCGTTGACGATGATATGGCGGATATCCGCAAACGAATCGCGGCTTTGAAGGGTATTCCGGAGTTCCAGCGAGTGCCCTTACGGACGATCAGCCGCATCGTATTGAAGGACTTTCGGCCCTCGGTGACCCTGAATGGTCCGAAAGTGATTTATCTTGAAAACAGGCACCTGTATGAATTGCTGAGCTTCCTTGTGGCGGGTCGCGAAGATCTACATGGCAAGAGGTCTCTGGTCGATAGCTATTGGGATATCCCGCACGATGCGGACCCGTTCCAACTCAAGCCGGAAAAACGAGAGAAGACCGTAGGGCAACGACGGCTGGATTATCTCAATACTCAAATAGAGATCGTCGCCGGCCATTGGGGGAGGGGATGGCACTTCGAAACGCACCCGATGGCGTATCGAATGTATCTCAGTCGCGACCGCACCGTCGCGGTGGTCGAGTTCCGCGAGCACTTTGGTGGCGGAGAGGTCTACCTGGAAAAGGATGACCACGGCAAATGGGCAGTTATCTCACGAGAACGGAATTGGGTCGAGTAGCTTGCCGCACGCCTGCGACGGAGCGGTTTGGCCCGGGGGAGAAAAGGTGACAGC
>CAYPWB010000079.1:0-17733 GCA_964414315.1 uncultured Planctomycetaceae bacterium
CCGAGCCGGTGCCCGTCTCCGACGAGCCCGACAACCGGCCCCCGCCGGAGCAAAACATTCCCGACGACGGGAACCCGCACCGCACGCCGCTAGCGTGAGCACTGTAGGTCGACTCTCCGAGTCGACAATTCACGACTCGGCGAGTCGTGCTACAGTGGCGACTCGGAGAGTCGCCCTACCGTGCTCGTCGTGCTACGGGGCTGCGACGGGCGCGAGGCATACGACGCGGCCGTCGCGCGTGCACACGTACAGCCGGCCGGCGGCCGCGGCCATGCCGTCCCACACCGGCGTGCTGGGGAGCGGCATGCGGGCAAGCGGGGCGCCGTCGGTGGTCGAGTGCGTCAGCAGGAGCCCTTCCGCCTCGCCATCGAGCGCGGCTTGCGAGCCCAACGCCTCGCGCCCCGGCCCGGCCACGAAAAGGACGTCGCCGGCTTGTAGCATGGCCCAGGCGTGTGTGGGAATGGGCCGCCACCAGTGGAACCCGACCGACACCTCGCCCCGCAGCGCGAGTCGCCGGTACTCGATCATCGTGCGCTCGTCGGGCACGTCGCTGCCCTTCGGTGCGGCGAACAGGGCGAACTGCCCGCCCGGCTCGGGTTGGGGCTGTTCGTAGTGGTTCTGTCCGAAGCCGTAAACGGCCTGCTCGTCCTCCACGAGGATGCGGCCCGAAGGGTACAGCGTGCGGCTGAGGCGCATATCGTAGAATGCCCCCTGGTGCAGCGAGGTGTATCGCGGGGCGTAGCTCCATTGGAGCCGGTGCGTGGTCGTGTCGCTCAGGAACCCGTCGGCGCCGTGCAGGTGGGCAATCGCCTCGTCGACTGGGTTGCCTTCCAGATCGAACACCTGATGCCGCAGAAACAGGCGGCGTCCGTCGCTCGAAAGCACGTCGTTCAGGTAGCCGTCGACCCCCTCCTCGTCGAACACCTGCCGGCCATCGGCGTCGCGGGAATCGAGGACCTTCTGAAAACGCACTTCGCCGGTGTGCGGGTCGAGGCCGACCAGATGCACGCCCCCGTCGAGATACGAGGAGCGTCCGGCCGCGGCGTACAGCGTGCCGTTCACCACGAGCACGCTGCCATGCACGGGCCAAGCCGATTCGAGTTGCCCCTGGGAAACAATCCACCGTGCGTGCGGCGCGGCGCGGAATCGCCAGGCCAAGGCGCCGTCGGCGGCGCGGAGCGCATAGATCCAGCCGTCGCGGCAGCCGAACAGGGCGAGTCCTTCGTGGATCGTCGGCGGTGAATCGACCCGCCCGCCGACCGTTCGCTCCCAAAGCAGCCGGCCGTCGGCCGCATCGAGCGCGACCACCCGGTGCGCGTCGGTTTGAGCCAGGAACACGCGGCCGCCGGCAATGACCGGGCTGGAGAGCTTGCCCTCAAGATGCGTTTCCCAACTCGGTTCGAGCTTCGGGGCCAGCGTTGTGCCGGCCCGGCCCGACCGTGCGGTATCGCAACGATAGGTGGGCCAGTCGGCCGGCTGCACAGCCACGGCGTCCGCCGAGGCTTGGCCGAAGGCCGGCCCGTGCTCGAGCCGGTCGCTTGCGGGCACTTCGGGCGGCGTAGCGGCCCGGTTCGACCGCAGCGCGAAGAAGCCCGGCAGTTTCGCGCGAACGAAGCACGCGCAGTCGTGCGGCGGCACGTACAGCATTCCGTTGGCGGGCATGACGCCGTAGTGGCAGCTTCCGCGAATCCAGTGGTGCCCCAGGACCTGCTCGGTTTCGGTGTCGAGGAACTCGATGCCCGCCCTCGCGGCGAGGATCGTGCGGCCGACGGCCTTCATCTGATGGCAGCGGTGGTGCTGGAAGATAAAGCCGTATCGCCGGCGGATGGCGTCCTGTACCTCGCCCGTTTGCGGGTCGTAGCTGTTGAAGTAGAGGCTGTCGGTACGCGGCCGTCCGGGCGACCAGACATTCATGCCG
The DNA here is from genome assembly GCA_964414315.1 of uncultured Planctomycetaceae bacterium. Classification (GTDB taxonomy): domain Bacteria; phylum Planctomycetota; class Planctomycetia; order Pirellulales; family Thermoguttaceae; genus PWXP01. The sequence goes on from CAYPWB010000079.1 coordinate 1,919, forward strand.
GCGTCGGGCCCCCAAAGCAGCCCGCCGAAACCGAACAGGTCGACCGGTACCGAATAGTTGGAGGCCGCGAAGTCGGCCCGCCACAGTTCCTTGCCGTCGACGGCCGTAACCACGTTGAGTTGCTTGCCGCCGGCGAAAGCCACCACGTCGCCGTAGATCATCAGCGTGGGGGCGAACTGCGGGGCGATCCAGATGGTCGACGGCTCGGCCCCGGGGCGGTCCGGGTTGGCCGCGTCGGGGTAGATCACCTTCTGCCCGGTCGGCGCCGACGTCCAGCGCGGTTGGCCTGTGGTCAGGCTCAGGCTCTCCAGCCGCTCCCCATCGTGGTATACCACCTGCTCGCCGTCGGCCGCAAGGCATAGCGGCAGGATCGTTTCGAGCGGCCGCCGCCAAAGCACCTCGCCGTTTTCCGCTCGCAGGGCTACGAGCGACTTCGCTTGGCGCATGCCGCGCCGCACGTCGGTCGGGGTGTTTGGGTTGACCAGCACCACCAGCACGCCGTCCGAGAGGATCATCTCCTCGGCATAATCGGTTTCGGGAAGGGCGCGCAGCACCTCGCCGCTCCCCGCGTCGAGCACGCTCACCGGGGCGAACTGTTCGAGTGTGGCGTACACGCGGTCGTCCTGGGCGATCAGTTTCCGATGCATTTGCACCGGGCCGACCTTCTTGCCGCCGAACGCGCCGCCCCACGTGGGCAATTCGTGCCGCCAAAGCCGGACGCCGTTGAAGGCGTCGCGGGCAATCACTGCCCAGCTTCGCTGGCGGGCGGCGAAGTGCGAGTCGTCGAGGATGTAGAAGATTCGTCCGCCGGTGGAAACCAACGCGCTCGTCTTCACGCTATGGTTCCATCGCGGTCCGGCGTACCATTGCACGTAGCGCGGCGGCCCGACCTGCTCGTCGCGGCTGGTGGGGTTGCCCGTCGCGTCGTACCGGGCGTGGGTCCACTGGTCGATATCGTCGGGCCACGGGCTGCGGTGGGTTTTGGTTTCGCCGTTGCGGACTACCATCGCCGTCCCGCCGGGCGCCAGCACACGGTCGATCTCCTCCGGGGCCACCTCGACGGCTTCCTCGGAAACGAGCAGCAGGTTGACCGAATGATCGGCGTAGGGTAGGCGGCGGCCGTCCCACAGAACGGCCGTCGCCCGCCCGTACAGCCCCCGCTGGCGGATAGTAGCGCGAACCGCATCGAGCCGGTTGGCGTCGCGCACCAGGCCGTGGATAAGAAAGCTGTCGTGCTCCGCCAACGATGCGGGCAGCAAGCCGCCGTCGCATCCGGCATGGACGATCAAGCCCCCGCTCACGGCATTCGTCGCGAGAAGCTGCTCGACCTGTTCGCCAAGCGGCTCGGCCGCGCGGACCGTGGAACAGGCCGCCGCGAGGAGGACGAGTGTCAATGCCAAAGGTACAAACCGGTTCATGGGTATCTCCTCGGCAGGGAACGAGTTGGGGGAGCGTACGGGCTTTTCCGTTTTTCGGCGCAAACCACTCGGCAAAGTAGCCGGCACGCTGCGTCGTGCCGTCCGCTTTACTGGACAGAACTCCTTCGTTCGGCAAACGGATTTGCACCCGTAAGCGGAAGAGCCCATCCTTTTCTCGGAGACCAACATCGTACCCCATTTGCCACTTGGAAAACAGGCGGCGGTCGCGTGGCCGGCCCGGGTCGAGGTAAATCGTCGGATTCTCGAGCACGCGCGCCCTTGACGCCCCGAAGTATTTGGTTAAAATAGCAAGAGAATTGAGGTTGGGCTCCCGGGGACCGGTGGGCGTGGACACCCCCTTTGTTGTCGGAAGCGTCGGTTCCCCGTGGGTCGGCCGAATTGCCTGGACTGCCCCGTTGACGAAATCCGATCAAAGACCGTATGGACCAAGCCACACGCGCTCGTTTTGAAGCCAGGGCCCGAATCATGAAGGCCATGGCGCACCCTGCGCGCTTGCTCATTGTCGATGAGCTTTCCCGCACCGGCGAACGGTGCGTGTGCGAGTTGACCGAGTTGGTCGGATCGGACATGTCGACCGTTTCGCGGCACCTGGCCGTCCTCAAGGGCGCCGGGCTGCTGGAAGACGAGAAGCGGGGGCAGATGGTCTTTTACCGGCTTCGGGTGAAGTGCATCCTGAACTTCTTCGATTGCATCGAATCGGTCATCGCGTGCAACGCCCAGAGCCACCAGGAGTTGCTTGCCTAGTACGCCGTGGAGCGTTCACGGCGTTTTGTTGCACTGTATATTTGTCAATTACGCCAAACAGCCTATAAGGACACTCCCATGAAGCTTATTCAAGTGCTCGGAACCGGTTGCCCAAAATGCGAAAAACTCAAGCACAACGCCGAGGCGGCCGTGCAGCAGGCGGGCATCGAGGCCACGGTCGAGAAGGTGACCGACATCAACGTGATTACCGGATTCGGCGTGATGACGACCCCTGCCCTGGCCGTCGACGGCGAAGTGAAGCTCGTCGGCAAAGTGCCCGCCCCCGACGAAATCCAGAAACTCCTGCAATAGTTTTTCCATCGAACTCGACCACGCTTTCCAGAGGAACCAGCCCGTGAAAACGCTCAATCGCCGCAGCGCCCTGGCTTCACTGGGACTCTTTGGCGGGTCGGCCCTGCTTGGCGGCTGTGCCCACCAGGCTTCCGGCGAGTTCGACGCTTCGACGCCGTCGTCCCAGCTCGCCGCTGAACCGGCGGCCGCCGAACCGCCGCCGTGGAAGTATGTGAAACTCGACCCGTACGCCGTGGCCGAGGTGACCTACGAGATGTACACCGACGGCGGCTGCATGTATGCAGTCGTCGGCGGCGTGATGGGCGCGTTGGCCGAGAAGGTGGGCGAGCCGTTTCGCTCGTTCCCCGTCTCCATGATGCGATACGGCAACGGCGGCATGGGCGGCATGGGATCGGTGTGCGGCGTAGTGAACGGCTGCGCCGCCCTGATCGGCCTGTTCGAGAACAAAAAGGAGAAGGAACGCCGCGAGCAACTGATCACCGGCATTTGCACGTGGTACGAAAATACGCCGCTTCCGGTGTACGAGCCCAGCAAACCGGTTTGGGCCGATGAAGCGACTCCCAGCGTGTCGAACTCCATCCTTTGCCACGTGGCCGTCGCGAACTGGTGCCAGGTGACCGGCCGCGACGTGAAATGTGTCGAGCGAAAGGAACGCTGTCGTCGGACCGCCGCGGACGGGGCCATTCGGGTGGTCGATCTGTTGAACCGGAACCTGACCGACCCGAACTGCGAATGTATCGGCGTGACCAGCGAGGTCAAGGGCTGTATCGTGTGCCACGGCCCCAACGGATTGAAAGACTCAAAGGGCCGGATGAACTGCGGTTCCTGCCACTCCTTCGAAGGAAAGCATCCGTAGTTGGTGGACTTTTTCATCGAGGGGTGCAATCCAATTAGCCGAGCGAGGGGGGCTGGCTGATGAAGCGGACGGCACGACGGAGCGTGCCTGCTGCGTTGCCGTGGTTGTTCCCGGGATGCGGAAGCGCGGTAATGCGTTTGTAACCCCCGAACTCCCAGGCGCATCGATAGTGGCAGGGCTGTTTGCCAAAAAAACGGCGGGCAGCCGGGAACACTCGCCATTTGGGGGTTACGCCAATGAACATTCTGCGCTCTCCCCGCTGGTCACCTTACGTGGTGGGGGCCGGCATCGGGGTACTCAGTTGGATCACCTTTGCCTTCATGGGCAAGGCACTGGGAACCAGCACCACCATGGTTCGGTGGGTTGCGCTCCTCGAATCGGTCTTCGCGCCCGAACACGTGACCGGCAATGCCTACTTTGCCAAGTATGTGGTCGACAAACCGGCCATCGACTGGCAGGGGATGCTCGTCGTCGGGCTCTTCTTCGGGGCCTTGGCTTCCGCGCTGCTGAGCAAATCCTGGAAAGTCGAACGGGTGCCCGAGTTGTGGAAATGGCGGTTCGGCCCGAGCAAGCCGCTCCGTTACGGCGCGGCGTTCGTGGGCGGGGCGCTGGCTCTGTTCGGGGCTCGGATGGCCGGAGGATGCACCTCGGGGCACGGCATTAGCGGCGGGCTGCAGTTGAGCGTGAGCGGCTGGATCTTCTTCGCCGCGTTCTTCAGTACGGGAATCGTGACCGCGTTGCTGCTGTTCGGAAAGGAGGGTCGGAACCATGTCTGAAGTGCTACGATTCGCCGGACCCGCCGATCTTCTGCTCGGCCTGGCCACCGGCGTTGTATTCGGGTTCCTGCTCCATCGCGGCGGGGTCGCCTATTACCATGTCATCCTCGGGCAGTTCCTCTGGAAGGACCATACCGTGCTGCGCACCATGCTCACGGCGGTGGTGGTCGGGGCGGTGGGCGTGTACGGCATGCTGGCCCTGCCCGGTGTGTTCGGCGACGTCGCCTTGCACGTGAAGCCGGCCGTTGTGGTAGCCAACCTGCTGGGCGGCATCATTTTCGGCGTCGGCATGGCCCTGCTGGGCTACTGCCCCGGCACCGGCGTGGCCGCCATGGGCGCAGGTTCCCGGCACGCGATTTTCGGGGTCCTGGGCATGCTATTCGGCGCGGCCGTCTTTGCCGAGGTGCAGCCGGCCCTCTCCGGCGCCGTTTTGAAAGCGGCCGACCTGGGCAAGATTCGCTTTCCCGAGGTGACCGGCCTTCCGCCCGCGGTGCTCATTGCCATCCTCGCGGTAGCGGCCGTCGGCCTGTTCGCCGTGCTGCACAAGATGGAACGTCCGAAGGCGTGAGCAGGGTACGGCATCGACGCCGACGGAACGCCCGACCCGAACAGCCTGATCATTTACGACCCCTCGCCTCGCAGCGGGTACGAGCGACGAGCCGATTATGTGCGTTGGCGGCGGCTCGAAAGCGGGCAGCTTGCCGGTCCCGACTGGGTGCCGCGGTAACCCGATTTCGCTCGCGGACTGCTCCAACTTGGCGGCGGCCTGGAAATCAACCGCCGCCGGGGCGATACGGCTCTGCTTGACGGCGTGCTGGTGATGACGCTCGAACCACCGTCGGCCGACGGTGGCGAACGTTGAGCCTCCCGCGCCGTTCGGCCGCGTTTGGCTTTGCCTAAAGACGGCTCTCCCGCGTCGAAGTGTGTACCACGGCAAAGTAGCAGGCACACTCCGTCGTGTCGTCCGCTTCTATTGGGCAGAACTCCCTCGTTCGGCCACCTGACTTGCACCGAAGAAGCGGAAGTGCCCTGAAAAGTACCAGGGCAGCAACAACCGCGCCGGGGTCAGCATCCTGGCGGCGGGCGACGACTTGCGGGCGATTGAGCCGGCATTTCGGACCAACGAGATATGGGCCCAGTCGGAGCCCAATCCCCTCTTTCTTGGCAACAATACGAGCAGCGCCTCCGCCGTTGCCGAACTGACGCACGGGACCGTATTCGACGGCGCCGTCCCCGAGCCGACCAGCAACCTGCTGCCGGCTGTCGCCCCTCTGGCCGGCTGCCTTTTCCGGCGGCGTCCCCACCCTCGCTCCGCTTTTTGGCCGTTTCCTGTCTGAAGGGACCGGTAGCGGCAACCTCCCGCTGCTCGCTTGACGGCGGGGGGCCGCTGTGCCAGAATCACGGTTTCGAGGAATCGCTTTTTTGTTTACCAACACGGGGTTTCCGTATCCCAATTCGAAGGAGGTTTCCATGCAGTTTCACGGGAGTCAGACCGTTTCCAGGCGGAGGTTTCTGGCCGCGGCCGGCGCCGCGTGGGCCGCGCCGACGCTCGTTTCCGCCACGGCGTTGGGCAAGGACGGAGCCACGGCCGCCAACGATCGGATCATCGTCGGCGGTATCGGGCTCGGCAGGCGGGGCACGTACGACCTCGGCTGTTTTCTGCCCGAGCCCGACGTGCAATTCGTCGCCGTCGCCGATCCCAAGGCATCACAGCGCGCGAAGATCAAAAAGATTGTCGATTCCAAGTACGGCAATACGAAATGTGCCACTTATCGGGATTTCCGCGAGTTGCTCGACCGCGACGACATCGACGCCGTGCTCGTCGCCACCGGCCCGAACTGGCACGCCACGGCCGCGATGATGTCGGCCCTGGCCGGCAAGGACGTCTATTGCGAGAAGCCCTGCACACGGAACATCGCGCAAAGCCTGCTTCTGGCGGAAACGTTCCGTCGTACGGCCCGGGTGTTCCAGGCGGGCACGCAGCGGCGGAGCCTGCCGCACTTCGCGTTCGCGGTCGAGTTGGCCCGCACCGGAAAGCTCGGTAAGCTGACGGCGGTGCACGCACACCCGTCGCCCTGGGATAATTCGACGAAGACGAGCGGGTGGCCGGAGCCTCAGCCCCAGCCGCCGGAAGAGGAAATCGACTGGGATCTGTACCTCGGCCCGGCGGCGTGGCGGCCGTACAACGCAAAAATTGCCGACCGCGGCGGCGAGTTCGAAAAGGGCGGGGGCATGGTCGGAAGCGGCGTGTTGGAGTGGGGTTCCCACTGCGTCGACCTTTGCCAATGGGCCGCCAACGCCGACCATACCGCGCCGGTCGAATACCATCCCCGCACGCCCGACAACCGCTCCACCGCGCGGTACGCCAGCGGCACCATGCTGGTCATTCGCGAGGACGGCTGGCTCCCGTTGGGCTCCTGCCCGGTGCGTTTTGAAGGCGAGGACGGATGGGTCGAGGCGGGCGATTCCGGACGACTGGTCGTCAGTTCGCCGGCCTTGCTGGCGGGGAAGAAGGTTGCCGAAATCGGCGGTTACCCCGCCACGTTCCACGTGCGCAACTTCCTCGATTGTGTGAAGACCCGCGCCCAAACGGTGGCCAATGCCGACGTGGCGTGCCACTCGCACATCGCCTGCCATGGCGCGAACATTGCCATCTTCCTCGACCGCACCGTGAAGTTCGACCCTGAGAAATACGTCTTCATCGACGACGAAGAAGCCAACCGACTGCGCGGCGAAGCCCTTCGGGCGCCGTGGCGGATGTAATTGCCTCCCAACCCATCACTGCACTTCCATGGAGAATTCAGATATGTATCGATCGTTTGCTCGAAGGGCGGCCTGCCTTGCGGCGGCGCTCTCGGCGTTCCTGTTTCAGCCCCTCGACGTCGCCGGCGCGGAAGAAACCGCGGCCGAGCGTCAGAAAAGGTTGATTGCGGTTCTCGAATCGTCCGACGCGCCGAAGGCGGAGAAGGCGATTACCTGCAAACATTTGGCGCGTTTCGGCGACGGCGAGGCCGTGCCGGCGCTGGCGGCCCTGCTGACCGACGAGCAACTGGCCGCCTGGGCTCGCATTCCCCTGGAAGCGATCCCCGATCCGGCCGCCGACGAGGCGCTGCGCGAAGCGGCTGCGCAGCTTGAGGGCCGGCTGTTGGTCGGCGTGATCAATTCGATCGGCATGCGGGGCGATGCGAAGGCGGTCGACATCCTTTCCGCCAAACTGGCCGATGCCGACCCCGAAGTCGCGGCGGCTGCCGCCGTGGCGCTGGGACGCATCGGCGACGACGCGGCGACCGAAGCCCTGTCGCAGTTCCTGAGCGGTTCGGCCATGGCCGACGCTCCGAAGAAAGTGCGCTCGGCGGTGGCCGAAGGCTGTATTCTGTGCGCGGAAAAGAGCGCTCAGTCGGGCGATGCCGCTACCGCCCTCCGGCTGTTCGACGGGGTGCGCGGCGCCGACGTGCCTGAGCAACGCGTGCTCGAAGCGACCCGAGGCGCCATCCTCGTCCGCAAGGCCGACGGCGTTGCTTCGCTGGTCGAACTGCTGAACTCCGACGACCGGGAACGCTTCGCGCTGGGCCTCTGGGTGGCTCGCGAATTGCCCGGCCGCGAGGCAACCGACGCCCTGGTGGCCGAGTTGGATCGGATGGCGCCCGAGCGGCAGGCGCTGCTGATGCTGGCCGTGATGGACCGCAAGGATCGACCGCCGGTAAGCTTGTTGGTCCAGGCGGCCGAAAGCGGCCCGAAGAACGTGCGAATTACGGCTATTCGAGCGATGCGGCAACAGGGCGACCCCTCGTGCGTGCCCGTGCTGCTGGCCGCCGCGGCCGAGGCCGACGCCGAAGTATCCGAGGCGGCCGGCGAAGCGCTCGAAGAACTCCCCGGCGCCGAGGTCGACGCCGATTTGGCCGCACGCCTGGCTGCTTCCGAAGGCGATACACGATTGCGCCTGATCGCACTGGCCGGGCGGCGCGGCATTTCCGCCGCCGTGCCCGAGTTGCTCAAGGCCGCCGACGACGCCGATGGTTCGGTCCGCAAGGCAGCCTACCAGTCACTGGGAGAAACGATTGAGTTCGCCCGGTTGCCGTGGCTGATCGAACGCACGGTCGAGGCGCAGACCGCCGAGGAGCTGGAGGCGGCCGGCGACGCGCTGAAGGCGGCTTCCGGCCGCATGCCCGACCGCGACGCGTGCGCGACTCGGCTCGCCGCGGCTATGCCGCAAGCCCCCACGCCGGCGAAGATCAAGTTGCTCGAAGCGCTCGGGGCAATCGGCGGTGGACGGGCCTTGGCCGCCATCGTCGAGGCCTCGAAGTCGTCCGACGTGGCCGTGCAAGGCGCGGCGTCGCAGCAGTTGGGCGACTGGATGACGCCCGACGCGGCGCCGGCGTTGCTGGCCCTGGCCCGCAACGCCGCCGAGGACCGGCTGAAGGTACGCGCGCTGCGCGGTTACCTGCGCATCGCCCGGCAGTTCGTCGTTCCCGACGACGTTCGTCGAACGATGTACCAGACGGCCATGGCCACGGCAATTCGCGACGAGGAGCGACGGCTCGCGATTGACGTTCTGATTCGGATTCCTTCGCCGGAGACGCTCGCCGAAGCGACCAGGCGATTGGGCGAGCCCGCCCTGCGCGACGCCGCGGCCGAAGCGGCCGTAGCCATCGCGGCGAATCTGGCGGCCGATCAGCCGAAGGCCGTGGCCGAGGCGATGCAGAAGGTGCTGGACTCGGGCGTTGGCGACCCGCTGAAGGACCGGGCTCGAGAGGTGCTCAACCAGGCGAAGTCCGCGTCGCCTTAGGATCCCCGTGGACGACGAAGACGGGTGGGGCGGACTCGCGCCGCCCCACCCTTGACTTCCTCCTCTTCCATGCTTAGAGTGAACCCGTTCCGGCTGGTCGTCTGATGCCGTCGCCGGGCGTTACTGGGCTTTTCGCACGGACTTCCATGCTTGCCAAACGGGTCATCCCCTGTCTCGACGTGAACGAGGGCAGGGTTGTAAAGGGAACAAACTTCCTGAACCTCCGCGATGCCGGCGACCCGGTCGAGGTGGCCGCGCGCTACGAGCAGGAAGGGGCCGATGAACTCGTCTTTTTAGACATCACGGCCACTCACGAGGGGCGGGATATTATCCTGGACGTGGTACGCCGTACCGCCGAAGTGGTCTTCATGCCGCTTACGGTTGGAGGGGGAATACGAAGCATGGACGACATCCGGGCCCTGCTGAACGCAGGGTCCGACAAGGTCTCCATCAATTCGGCCGCCTGCCGCGACCCGGAGTTTGTACGCCACGCGGCCCGGCGGTTCGGCAGCCAGTGCATCGTGGTGAATATCGATCCGAAACGCGTGCGGAAGAACGGTGAGGAAGTCTGGGTAGTGCACACCCATGGGGGGCGGGTCCCGACCGACCTGGAGGCCGTCGCCTGGGCTCGGGAGGTCGAACGGCTCGGTGCCGGCGAAATCGTACTCACCTCGATGGATGCCGACGGCACAAAAGACGGCTACGATTTGGAAATTACCCGCGCGGTGACCGAGGCGGTGACCATCCCCGTGGTGGCCAGCGGCGGGGCCGGCTGTCCGGAGCATTTGGCCGACGCCGTACTCCTTGCCGGCGCCGAGGCGGCTTTGGCCGCCAGCATTTTCCATTACGGCGAGTACACGATCGAACAAACCAAGCAGATCATGCGTGAACGGGGCGTACCGGTGCGTTTGCCGGCGACAACCTAATGGCACCTTCCGAGTCATTGCATCACGACTCGGAGAGTCGAGCTACAGTAGGACGATTCTCCGAATCGTCAAGAACGACTCGGAGAGTCGAGCTACAGTAGGACGATTCTCCGAATCGCCAAGAACGACTCGGAGAGTCGTGCTACAGTAGGACGATTCTCCGAATCGCCAAGAACGACTCGGAGAGTCGAGCTACAGTAGGACGATTCTCCGAATCGTCAAGAACGACTCGGAGAGTCGAGCTACAGCAAGAGTCCTACCACACGTACGGAGCTGAACCTGTCAGAGAATCCTATGGCTACCGTCGAACTTGAAGAACACAAACGTTTTTTGGCCCAGCGCCAGTCGTATGAAATTGACAAACTGTTCCGCGCCCTCGTGAAACTCGAGGGGAGCGACCTGCACCTGAAGGTCGATTGCCCGCCGTTCGTACGCGTCAACGGGGTGCTCCGGCCGCTCAGCCGGCCGCCGGTCGACGACGAGGAGATGCTGCGGCTGATCTTCCAGATGGTCGACGTCGACGAGCGCCGTCGGCAGATATTCGACGATACGGGCGGGGTCGACTTCGCCCACACCGTCGACGTGGACGGCACGAACTGGCGATTCCGCGTGAATGTGCTCCAGCAGATGGGCCGCGTCGGGCTGGTCGCGCGGCGCGTGAATAACGTAATCCCAAACTTCAAGGACTTGTATTTGCCCGAAGGGCTTGAACGATTGTGCAAGTTCAGCCAGGGAATGGTCCTGCTGGCCGGCGTCACGGGGTCGGGAAAGAGCACCACCATCGCGTCGATGCTCGACTGGATCAACCACAATTACCGCAAGCACATTCTCACGCTGGAGGACCCGATCGAGTTCGTCTTCACCGAGGAAAAGTGCCTGATCAACCAGCGTGAAATCGGAATGGACGTGAAGGACTTCATGATCGGCATGAAGCACGCCGTCCGCGAAGACCCGGACATCATCCTGGTAGGCGAAATGCGCGACCGCGAAACGTTCGAAACGGCCATTCAGGCGGCCGAGACGGGCCACCTGGTGTTCGGCACCATCCACGCCTCGACCGCCGCAAGCACGATCGGCCGTATTCTCGACCTGTTTCCCGAGGCCATGCATCCGGCTATCCGCAGCGCGCTGGCGTTCAACATGAAGGGCATCATCGCGCAGAAGCTGCTGCCCTCGATCCTCGACGGCGTCGGCCGCGTGCCCACCTGCGAAATCATGACCTTCTCGCCCACGGTGCGAAAGCTCCTGCTCAACGAGCAGGACGACAAGCTGAGCGACGCCATCCGCATTGGAAAAGAGGAGGGGATGCAGGACTTCACGATGAGCCTGCGCGACCTGGTACAGCGCGACATGATCGACCGGGCCACGGCCTTTGAAGTGGCGCCGAACCCCGAGGCGCTGAAGATGGCCCTGAAGGGAATCGAGGTGAGCGCTCCGGGTATTCTCTAGCGGTGCGCCGCAGGTTATTATGGAGGCTGTGAGCGGCTGGGCGACGGCCCCGTTGTCTCAGAGGCTAGCGGAAAGTGCCCCTCTCACGGAGGGGGCGGGGATCCGGACCTTTCCGGATAGCCGTTCAATGCTGGCCCTGGGGAAAATAATCCCCCATTTGGACGGGGGTGGTACATGCGATACTTGCTTACGATGCGACCATGTCAGAAACGCTGGGACGAACTCGAATGGTGACACGCCGGCTTCTCTGGTTCCTGCTTGCGATCGCTTTCGCAGCCGCCGTGGCCGACGGCGCGATGGCCGCCGACTGGCCGGCTTACCGCTCCCCCGACCCCGCCGCCGGCGCCGACTTTCGCGGGCCGGGCCACTACCTCAGCCTCGTGAAGGTCCTCCTTCCTTGGTTCGTTTTCCTGGCCTGGGTGTGGACGACCGATTGGGTCAGTCGCGACGTGCAGGCGGTCAAGCTCAAGTGGAACTATCTGCGATGGAACCCCATCGTGTTCGGCAGTTTCATGGCCGGGTATTTGCTATTGTGGATCATTCCGTATTTCTGGCTGGGCTTCCCGCTGCTGTTGATCAGCTACGCGGGCCCGTTGGGCACCTACATCTTCCTCCGCAACTCGCAGGTGAGCAACGACCAGCGGGTACTCACACGCGAGCATCTTCGCTACGTGCTGGCGTCGAAGATGAAGACGTTCGGCGTGAAGGTCGACACCGAGGCGCCCGACCCGCACCGTACCGGCCCGCCGGTGGTACTGTCGGCGCGCGGCGGCGCGAACGACCGCGACAACAACGCGCGGCTGCTCGCCGCCCGGCAGGCGCCGGGGTTGAAGGCCGCGCGGCAAATCATCGCCGACGGCCTGGAAAGCCGCGCCGCCTCGATCCTCCTGGAGTACACGCAGCAAGCCGTCGGCGTGCGGCACCTGATTGACGGTGTTTGGCACCAGCGCGAGCCCGAGGAACGCGAAACGGCCGATCCCGCGCTCGAAGCGATGAAGATCCTTTGCGGCCTGAAACCCGACGACCGCCAAAGCCGCCAGGAGGGGACTTTCGGGGCCGAATACCAGTCGATTCACTACGAGGGGACGTTCGCCTCGCAGGGGACGAAGGCGGGCGAGCGGGTCGTCCTCCAGTTCGAGGACCCCAAGGTCCGCTTCAAGACGCTCGACGACCTGGGCATGCGGGCGAAAATGCAGGAGCAGCTCAAAGGACTGATGAACGCCGAACGTGGGTTCCTGGTCTTTTCGGCCATGCCCGGCGCCGGCCTGCGCAGTACGGTCGACGTCGTCCTGCACAACACCGACCGCTTCACCCGAGAGTTCGTGGCGGTCGAGGCAGCCTCAAAACGATACGAGGAAATCGAAAACATCCCGGTCACGGTATACAACGCCGCTGAAGGCCCATCGCCTACCGACGCGCTCACGAAGCTGTTCCGCATGGACCCGAACGTGATTGTGTTCCGCGATCTTCCCGACGGCGCGACGGTCGATATGCTTTGCCGCGAGATTGTCGACGAGAACCGCATGGTTCTCAGCACGATGCGTGCGAAAGACGCGGCCGAGGCGCTGGTGCGCGTGCTGGCGCTGGGGGCGAAGCCGCAGGCGTTCGCCAAAGTGGCCAGCGGGGCGCTCGGGCAACGGCTGATCCGAAAGCTCTGCGACGAATGCAAGGAGGCCTACGCCCCCGCGCCCGAGGTGCTCAAGCAACTCGGGCTGCCCGAGGGCCGCGTCCAGGCCTTCTATCGCCCGCCGCAGCAGCCCGAAGAAGTGTGCAAGGCGTGCGGCGGCATCGGGTACGTGGGGCGGACGGCCATCTTCGAGTTGCTGGTGGTGGGCGAGGCGGTCCGCAAGGCCCTGGCCGCCCGCGCCAAGCCCGACGTGCTCCGCCAGGCGGCCCGGAAAGACGGGGCCCGTTCCTTGCAGGAAGAAGGACTGCTGCTGGTGGCCAAGGGCGTCACCTCGCTGCCGGAGTTGATGCGAGTGCTCAAGCAATAGGGACCAAGCGATGCTACTGGGAATATTCATCGTCATCTTCGCCACGTGCCTGGCGATGTTGTACCAGGACGGCTTGTGGGGAAACGCCGTCCGGTTGATCAACGTGGTAACCGCGGCCTTGCTGGCCACGAACTACTTCGAGCCGGCCGCCGCGTACCTCGAAGGCATGCAGCCTTCGTACAGCTATCTGTGGGACTTCCTCGCGCTGTGGGGGCTGTTCGTCGTGTTCCTGGCCCTCTTCCGCGCGGCCACCGACACGATCTCGCGCGTGCAGGTGAAGTTTCTCAAGCTGGCCGACCAGATCGGCAGCGTGCTGTGCTCGGCGTGGATCGGCTGGGTCTTAATCGCCTTCACGGCGTTCTCCTTGCACACGGCCCCCTTGGGGCGCGAATTCCTCGGCGGCTCTTTCGTGCCCGAAGAACGGGTGGAAAAGGGGGGCGCCGAGTTGTACTGGCTGGGTTTCATGCAGCGGGTCTCGCGAGGGCAGTTTTGCCGCGGGCTTTCCGAAAGCGAAGTGGCCGCCAACACCTACGCTTCCCAACAGGAAGAGCGGCCCGGCGAAGAAGACCTCGCCGTGTTCGACCGCACCGGCGAACTGCTGCCGAAGTACGCGACGCGGCGGGCGCGGCTCCAGTCGCACGTGGAAAACACCGGCACCATTCGGGTGCGCCCCTGAGGCTCGGCTTAGCAAAAAGGAAGGGCCGGCATGTCTGTTCTGCGCGACTCGCCCCATTTGACCGATCACGACGACGGCATGGTCGACGAATACCAGGCGCTAAGCGGGTGGGCCGTGGCGGCGTTGATCCTCGGCCTGCTCGGCCCGTTCGCGCTCGTCAACGTGTGGCTGACCCTGATCCCCCTTCTGGGAGTCGTGGCAGCCGCCGTCGCCCTGGTGCGCGTCGCCATGCTGGCCCCCGCCCTGACGGGCCGGAAGGTCGCGCTGGCCGGGCTGTTCTTGTCGATCTTGTTCACGTCGGCGGCCGCAGCCGACCGGATCGCGTACTGGCGCGCCGTCGACCTGGAAGCTCGCCGGTTCGCCGAGGCCTGGTTCGCCTTCCTCTCGGTCGAGCAGCCGCATAAGGCCCACCAGCTTACCCTCGCGCCGCGCTACCGGCAGCCGCTCGACGACAAGCTGCCCGAGTTCTATCGGGAAGGCGAGCCGTGGCACGATGAACTGCAAAGCTACGTCGAGCAGCCGGTGGTTCGTAAACTGCTGGCGTTGGGCGAGCGGGCCCGGGTGCGGTACGACGGCACCGAAGCCCACGGCAGCGATACCCGTTTCGTGGGTGTTCGGCAACGCTTTTCAGTCACCTACCACGACGCCGACCACGGCCGACGGACCTTCTTCGTTTCCCTCGGCATGCAGCGCTTGCCGCTCGAACAGGGCGAAGCCGCCTGGCGACTGGTGAATGCGGAAGAAGTTGAGCCCGAAGCCGCCGCGCCGCCCGTGGGATAAGCTTCCAGCTTGTCATCTCCCCCCCGTGGGATAAGCTTCCAGCTTGTCATTTCTGCCGGCTGCCCAGCCTCCACTTCCTCGAAGCAGTACCGGTAAGCAGCCTCGCCCCATGCACCACTCCTCGCGGCTGGACACTTTGACGCAGGTTGCCCGCGAGGGAGCGCGGTATAGAATACCAGCAGTTGGGAGGCTGGGACTACGCGCCCGGCCTCGCGGAAACGGTGACTCTGACCGAAGGAGAAACGAGATGCGAGTACCCAAATCGATGTTTGGTAAGGGGTTGAGCGGTTGCCTGGTCGCAGTGCTGGCGGGTGGGGCCATGCTGGCGAGTGTGCCGGCGGCGGCCGACGAACACGGCGGCCCCCTGGAGGGCAAGCATATCGCCTTTCTGTTGGGCGAAGGTTTCCAAGATGCCGAGGCCCTCGTTCCGTTGGGGTACTTGGTCAACCGGGGCGCCAAGGTGACCGTCGTGGGGACCGCGCCGGGACCGGTGACCGCCTACAACAGCGCGATGCAAGTGTATGTCGACAAAGCCGTCGGCGACGTCTCGGCGGACGACTTCGACGGGCTGGTGATTCCCGGGGGAAAGGCGCCGGCCGATCTGCGCGAGCACAAGGCCGTGGTCGCCTTCGCGCGGAAGATGGCCAAGGCCGATAAGCCCATCGCCGCCATCTGCCATGGGCCCCAGGTGCTGGTCACCGCGGGGGTGCTCGACGGGAAAGAGGCGACGTGTTACTCGGGCATTGCCGACGAATTGCGCGAGGCCGGGGCCGAGTATGCCGACACGTCGATGGTCCGCGACGAGAACATCATCACCTCGCGGCTGCCGAAAGACCTGCCTGACTTCTGCGCAGCGTTCGAGAAGGCGCTGCTTGAAGAATGACGTGGCGCCGGCCTGCGCTCGCGATGCGGCTCGCCTTGCTTGCGAACGTGCGGTGAGGCGGGCCGCCGTCCGGTTTCTGCAGGGTGGTGCAAAACAATAATGCACCGAATTGCGTGGGATAGGCTTCCAGGTAAGGGCCCGCGAAGGAATAAATGGCCTTGTTTAGGCGCGGCGAGGACAAGGCTGCGAAGGAA
>CAYPWB010000080.1:0-17709 GCA_964414315.1 uncultured Planctomycetaceae bacterium
GCGAGAGTGGCGGAACTGGCAGACGCGCTGGACTTAGGATCCAGTCCCGAAAGGGGTCGGGGTTCGAATCCCCGCTCTCGCATTTTTTGATGGGCCGAACCATAGCGGTGTAATCAGGCGGTTTCCGAAGAGGAATCCGACCGCGCGCCGTGGTTCCAAGCCCATAGGAAAGACGGCTTTTGCGTGGAAGACAGTACGCTTGCAGACGAGCGGCCGGGGTTTGTGTACCTGTGCTGCCAGGTGGGCGCCGAGGCGGCGGTGAAAGACGAGATGAACCGGGGCTGGCCCCGGCTCCGCTTCGCCTACTCGCGTCCCGGGTTCCTCACCTACAAGTTGCCGCCGGAGCACCGCCTGCCGGCCGATTTCGACCTGGGGCTCGTTTTTGCGCGGTGCTGGGGCTTTTCGCTGGGGAAGGTGCGGGCGGCGAGCACGGTGGAGCTGGCCCGCGCCGTTTGGCCGGTGTACGGCGAGCGGCCGTGCCGGCGGCTGCACGTTTGGCCGCGCGACGCGCACCCGGCCGGCGAGCACGACTTTGAACCTTCGCTCACCCCCGCGGCCCGCGAGGCGCATGCGGCCCTGCTGAAGTGCTGCCCCCGGCCGAGCGAGTTGGCCGAGGCGGCGAGCGACCCGACGGCACCCGCACGGCGGGGCGAATTCGTGCTGGACTGCGCGCTGGTCGAGCCGGACGAGTGGTGGGTCGGGTACCACCGGGCGTGGCAACCGGCCTCGTGTTGGCCGGGCGGCATTCCGCCGCTTCGGCTTCCGCCGCATGCCGTCAGCCGCGCGTGGTTGAAGACGCGCGAGGCCCTCTGGTGGTCGGAAATGCCCATCCCCCGCGGCTCGCGCGTCGTGGAGTTGGGCAGCGCGCCGGGCGGGTCGAGCCAGGCCCTGCTGGACAGGGGGTTCGAGGTGATGGGCATCGATCCCGGGGCGATGCATCCGAGCGTATTGGGCGAGGCGGGGTTCACGCACCTACGGCGTCGGGTGCGGCAAGTTCGCCGCCGCGAGTTCCGCAAAGCTCGTTGGCTCCTGGCCGATATGAACGTCGCCCCAACATGCACGCTGGACGCCGTCGAGGCAATTCTCCAATTCCCGCAAGTGCACATTCGCGGCCTGTTGCTCACGCTCAAACTGGCCGACTGGCAGCTTGCGGCCGAGGTTCCGGCCTATCTCGCCCGCATCCGGCGTTGGGGCTACAACGACGTTCGTGCCCGGCAGTTGGCGCACAACCGCCAGGAGGTATGCGTGACCGCGCTGATGAAGCCCTTCCGTCGGGACGATTCCGACTCGCACGCTTCCGCCCGCCCGGCGGGGAGGGGAGTTCGCCGCCATGCCCCTCCCGAAAAGCATGCCCGGGGCAAGTCCTATTAATGCATAAGGGTGCTTCCGGTCGAAACAGTTAGGGAAGATATTCCGGAGTACCGGGCTGCGCTACGGGAGCGGCAAGGTGCAACGGCGTGGCGGCTTCTTGGGCAGGGAGGACACGATGCGAATCGGTCGAAGCTTCGTTTGGGGGGCTTTCGGGCTTTGGGTAAGCCTGGCGGTTTCGGGACATTCGGTGGTGGCGGCAGGACTCTTCGACGCAGGCGAAGGGCCGGCCTTTTCCGTTCCGCTGGAACCGGCGCCCCTCTCGGACGAGGTTCCCATGGGCCCGGTCGACGGGAATCGGGCAGCGCCGTCGGGGAACGAATCCGACGCCCAAGTGGAGCCGCTTCTACTGCCGGAGGATACCGAGACGCAGCCCGAACCCACGGAGCCGCCGGTGGAAGATGCCCCCGCCCCGGAACAAGACGAGCCCGAGCCGGCCGTCGACGCCGAAGAACCCGCGCCGCCGGAGGACGACCCGGCGCCGGCCCGCTCGACGCCTTCGGCGGGCGAGCCCCTGGCGGCGGGCATTGTGAAACTGATGCAGCAGGAAATCGTTTCAGGACTGAAGCAGCGCGGCATCGACTCGCAGTTCCGACGCTTCGAGGCATACGCCGGCCAGCGAATGAGGGCGACGGCGGGCCCGCACACGGGTTCCGAACTGACCGGCAACTGCCGGCTGCCTTGGCTCGACCACATGCTGCGCAACCCCATCGAAGCCTCGGCCGAGGCCGAAAAGTTCACCCGCGATTTGCAAAAGGCCGTCATCAACGAACACGGCGGGCTGGGCGAGTTGCTCACTACGGCCCGCGCGAGAATGGACCTGCCCGACCGCACGGCGCCGACCCTGCCCGAGGTCGATTCGCCGGACGCAGCCTTAGACTTGCTCCGGCAATGTCTCATCGATGCGCAAACGCACTATGCAGCGGCGCTGCGACCGCTCAGCAAGAGTGAAATCCGCGAGCTGGCCGGGAGTCTTTACTCGGTGTTCGCCGAAAACAGCCGGGTAGGGCACACCATTCCGAACCGACCTCGGGGGCGGCGATTGTGCGACCTGATGGAACGGATGGACCGCGGCGCGCTCCACGCCGCGGCCGAGGACCTGGTGCTGCTGGCCGACCCTCGGGTGCTCGACCAACTGGCGGCGGTTCCCGACCGGCAAGGTTCCCCGACCCAAGTGCCGGGAGTTACGGGCAGTATCGCCGAAGTGATTGGAACCCCGGCCGGCGCGATCGTCGTGGGCGGGCGGGGCGACAACACCTACCAGCTCGACCAGATGCCCGGCGTAACGGCCGTCGTCGACCTGGGCGGAAACAACACCTACTACGAAGGCACGGTCTCGCTCCGCCGGCCCGTGCTCGTCGTCATCGACCTTGCGGGCGACGATCAGTACGTGGGCAAGAAGCCGGGCATTCAGGGTTCGGCCGTGATGGGTATTTCGATGCTCATCGACCGTTCGGGCAACGACAAATATCAGGCGGTCGACGTAGCGCAGGGTTCGGCCCTGTGCGGGGTGGGCATGCTGATCGACTTCGGCGGGAACGACACGTTCCTCGGCCTGCGGCGCGTCCAGGGAACCGCGCTGGGCGGGGTCGGCCTGCTCGTCAATCGCGACGGCGACGACCGCTACCGCGCCGCCTTGTGGTCGCAGGGGCTCGGCCACCCCCTGGGCTTCGGCCTGCTGGCCGATTTGGACGGCGCCGACGACTACTACACCGGCGGGCTGTACCCCGATTCCTACCCGGAAACCCCCGGCTACGAGGGCTGGGGGCAGGGCGTCGGCGCCGGGATCCGGCAAGTGGCCAACGGGGGCATCGGCGTGATTCTCGACGGCGGCGGCGACGATGAGTACCAGTACGACTACCTCGCGCACGGCGGCGGCTACTGGCTCGGGCTCGGGTTCGCACGCGACTTCGCCGGAAACGACCGCCGCGTTGGCGGCACGAAAGCAAACTACAAGGGCGGACGCCGCGCCGAGCCCGACTTCGTCCGTTTCGGCTGCGGGTGGGGGTGCCACTACGCCCTGGGCTTCCTCGTCGACGATGCCGGCGACGATTTGTACACCGGAACCATCATGTCGGTCGGCTTCGCCTGGGACCTTTCGGTCGGCTACCTGATCGACTTCGGCGGAAGCGACGTGTTCGCGGGCAATGCGGGTAACGGCGCGCAAGCGGGCCTGGGCGTGCTGTTCGACTACAACGGCGAGGACGAATACCGCGGCACTCGTCAAGGCTATGCCGCGCCCTCGATGACCTACCATTCGCTTCCCGAGGCCGGCGGCAACTTCAGCTTCCTGATCGACTACGGCGGGACCGACAAATACGGGTCCAGGGCGCGGAACAACAGTTACCTTCAACGCGGCGGCGCCGGTGGGTTCCTGATCGACCGACCGCGACGCGAGGAAATGCCCGATCGGACGGCCGAGAAGCCGGCGGAACCGGAAGCCTCGGGCTCGTAACCTACGCAGAAACGGCAGAAGGAGTGGAATATGTCGCGAACGGCGCAATTTTCCGTGTCGATTGTCTTCGGGCTGACCCTCGTCATTGCAACGGGAGGGGCGGGCAGACCGTCCTTGGGAGATGAACCGGCCGGCCCGCGCCTCGTACTGCCCAGCCCGCCGTTCGGCAACCGGTTGATCCCGGAGAATCTGGCGGCCGACGTGGCCGAGCGTGCGTCGGAGCCGGAAATGCCGGAAGCGCCTGTGTTGCCCGACGAGCCGGATTCAGCCCTACCCGACGCAAGCGCTACCCCGACGGACGACGAGCCCACCGACCCGGAAGGAAGCGACGACGCGCCCGAGGCCGACGACGATGATGCGGCCGACGACGAACCGGAGGCAGCCGAGCCGGCCGTGCCGCGCCGCGAGCTGTCGCCCGCTGTTGCGGCACTGCGCGACCAGGTGCGCCGCACGCTCGCCGCTCACCAAGCACAATCGCTCAGCACGGCCCAAAATACGGCCACCGAGGTGATGGATGCTTGCCGTGCCTTCGGTTGCGATACGGAAGTGCTTGAAGCAGTCAGCTTGCGGAAGAAGCTCAACGGCATTACCTGCCTGACGTGGAACTACCCCTGCGCGGGATTTGCCCTGCTGACGATCAGCGACGGGCACCTTGCGGGCCGTATCGGATACGGGTATCAGGCGTATCCCGGGCAATTGCTGGCAACACTCGCCCTGGCTCGGGTGCCGGCCAGCTATCCGGCACGGGTGGGCGACAACGTGCGTACCGTAGCCGACCTGGTCGAATACGAGAAGCTGGCCTGCCGCGAAGGGACCGACAAGTCGGCGGCGGTGATCGGGCTGATGTATTATGTCGGCCCCGATTCCGACTGGCAGAATCGGCTAGGCGAGCAGTGGTCCATCGAAAGGATGCTCCAGGAGGAGCTTGCCAAGCCCGTCGTCGGCGCACCATGGGGCGGCACCCAGCGGCTGATGGGCCTGAGCTACGTGGTGCGGCGACGCGCGAAACGCGACGAACCGCTCGACGGTCCCTACCGCCGTGCGCAGGATTACCTGCTGCAATTCCACGATCACGCCTTCGCCGTCCAGAACGACGACGGCTCCTGGGGGCCGCGCTACCTGGCCGCCCGGTCGGCGAGCAGCGACGCCGGCGCTGCGCTTGGCTCGACGGGCCGCATTCTCGAATGGCTGGTCTTTTCACTGCCGGAGGAGCGACTTTCGGAGCCCGGCGTATTGCGGGCCGTCCATTGGGTGGACCGGACACTCCGATCCGGCCGGTACGCACCGCAGAACACGAAGTCGTTGCGAACCGAGGAGATCGGCGCCGTCATGCATGCCCTGGCCGCGTTGCGTCGCTACGACGCCCGCTTCTTCCAGCCCGCCGATCCGCCCGCGGAACAGAACGACGCCGACTGACGCAGAGTATTCGCGCGCCGCGGAGGAGAGAACGGGAAAACGGGACAGGTCCGATTTGCCGGGTCGCCGGTCGCGGAACAAGCAAGTTGGTGGCGCTGCTCCCCTGCGCATTCTCGAATAGGTCCCGGTCGATTGACGCGGTGCGGCCGAGTTCGTAGAATGTCCGCCTGTCGTCCGGGGGCGAACGCCACTCGGCGGTCCATACGCATCTTACACCGATGAGGTACTGGCTATGAACAAACTGCTACTGGCAATGGCGGCGATCTTGTGCGTCGGCTGCGCCGAGCCCGACAGCAAGGTGAAAACGCCGGCGCCGCTGTCGGTGCGATGGGAAATCAGCGAGGGCCTCCAGTCGCCCGAGAGCGCTTATCTCGACGAGCCGAGCGGGTTCCTTTTTGTTTCGAACGTAGGCGAAGGCGGCGCCACGGCGAAGGACGGCGGCGGGTACATCTCGAAACTTACGCCCGACGGGGAAATGCTCGAGCCGAAGTGGGTTACCGGACTGAACGCGCCGAAGGGCCTCCGCAGCCACGGCGGCATGCTGTGGGTGGCCGATATCGACCGCCTGGTCGGAATCGACATTGCCAAGGGCGAAATACGCGATACGGTGGAAATCGAGGGGGCCCAGTTCCTCAACGACGTGGCTGTCGACGCGACCGGCGCGGTTTACGTGTCCGACATGCTGGGCAACAAGATTCACCGCTACCACAATGCCCAGCTTACCTTCGTGGCCGAGGGCGAGCGGCTTGAAAGTCCCAACGGCCTGCTCGTGCGCGGCGACCGGCTGATTGTGGCGGGCTGGGGCTCGGGCATCCAGGACGACTTCGGCACCGAAACCCCGGGGCGGCTCTTCTCGTTGAGCCTCAACGGCGACGCAGAGAAACAGCCGATTACGCCCGAGCCCAGCGCCAACTTCGACGGCATTGCGGCGCTTGGCGACGAAGCCTACGTGGTTTCGGACTGGTACGCCGGCAAGGTGTACCGCATTACCGCCGACGGAACGATGGACCTGCTGTTGGAGTTACCCCAGGGCGCGGCCGACTTGGGCTACCTGCCCGAGCAGCGGTTGCTCATCGTGCCGCAAATGCTGGAGAACAAAGTCACCGCCTTCGAACTCCCTACCGGAGCACCATGAAGAAGCCCGACGAATATGCGCGTTACTTGGAAGTGTGTGAAACGGCCGTGCTGGCGGCCGGCAAGGTCGTGCTCGACTGGGTCGACCGGTTCGAGCCCCGGCAGAAGCGGGCACCGAACGACCTGGTAACCCAGGCCGATCTTGCCGCGCAGGAGACGATCACGCGCATCGTGCTCGATGCGTTTCCCGACCATACGATCGTGGGCGAAGAGAGTCCTGCAGACCAGCGTGCGGCCTCAGGCGAGAACTTCCGCTGGATCATCGACCCGGTCGACGGCACGACGAATTTCGTCCACGGCGTGCCGCATTACGCCGTATCTTTGGCGCTGGAGCGGCGAGGCGAACTCCTTGTGGGCGCCATCCTCGATCCGAACGCCGAGGAATGCTACACGGCCGCGCGCGGTCGAGGCGCGGCGCTGAACGGGCAGCCCATCGCGGTGAGCAAGGTCGACGCGCTGTCCGGCGGCCTGGCGGCCGTCGGCTTTCCCTACAACCTGAGCGATCGGTCGCCCGATCTGTTGCTCTTCCTCGATGTGGCCATGCGCAGCCAGTCGGTGCGCCGCACCGGGTCGGCCGCGCTGAACCTGGCCTACCTGGCCGCCGGCCGTTTCGACCTGTTCTGGTCGTTCAGCACCCACGTTTGGGACATTGCCGCCGGTATTCTGTTGGTAACCGAAGCGGGTGGCACCGTGACCGCACCGGACGGCGGCCCGCTCGACCTCGACAGCGGGAAGTTCCTTGCGGCCGCAACGCCGGAATTGCACGCAGAGTTGCTGCAACTCGCAACGCATTTGCCCAGTCCGGGTACGGCGCCGCGGTAGGCGTTTGGGCGGCATGGGACCGGCTTCGAAACTGTCTTCCTCCGGCGCAGGCCGCGCGCCTCCCCCATGCCGAGGGCCGCGCCATTGCCTTGCGGCGATCTGCATCTACAATGGGACGGATGGACGGTTCGGCCGAGTAGGTCTGGGTGTCGAGTAGGGCCCGGGAGCGGTATTCGAGCCTTTACTTGTCGAAGGGTTGTGCCGTCGCTACCTTGCCTTCTCCCCGGGGAAAAGCATGGATTCGCATGCCTCCGATCATGAACATTCGCGATGGCTGAAGGCAGACCAGCCGACGGAATCGGAGCTTCGAGGGCTTTTTCGCTTTTCGCTGGAGCTGCTTTGCGTTGCGGGCGGCGACGGATACTTCAAGCGAGTGAATCCGGCTTTCGAGCGGACCCTCGGCTATACCGCGCAGGAGCTGCGAGCCCGGCCGTTTGTCGAGTTCGTCCACCCGGAAGACCGTGAAACGACGCGGCGGGCGATGAGCAAGCTGGCCGAGGGTACGCCGGTAATCCAGTTCGAGAATCGCTACCAGTGCCGAGACGGCTCCTACCGCTGGCTGTCGTGGATGGCCGTGCCGCATGACGATGGGGATCGCATTTACGCAACAGCTTCCGACGTGACCCTTCGGAAGACGATGGAAACCGAACTTCGGGCGAACGAGGAGCGACTGAGGCTATTGATCGAATCGTCGCCCGACGCCATGGTTGTGGTTGATGCCGATGGGTCGATCGTGCTGGTCAACGCCAAGGCGGAGAGCCTCTTCGGCTACCGTCGCGACGAATTGCTCGGGCAGACAGTCGAGTTGCTGGTGCCCCAGGCGTTGCGTCGTGCCCACGCCGCCGAGCGTGCGGCCTACAGGGCGAACCCGCAGGCGCGCACGATGGGGGGGCGGCCGAATCTGACGGGTCGGCGCAAGGACGGCAGCGAGTTCCCTGCCGAAATCGCGTTGAGCCCCATCGACACCAGGGCGGGGCTGCTTGTCTACGCGGCGGTCCGCGATCTGACCGAACGGATGCAACTGGAGCAAACGTTGCGCGAGCAGATGTCGCAATTGCTGGCGGCACGGCGAATCCAAGAGCATCTTCTGCCCAAGGGCCCGCCCTCCTTGCCCGGCTTCGACATTGCCGGGGCCGTCTTCCCCGCGCAGTTCGCGGCAGGCGACCACTTCGATTTTCCCGCCATGCCGAACCAATGCCTTGGCGTGGTCGTTGCCGACGTGGCCGGGCACGGCGTCGGCCCGGCCATGGTGATGGCCTCGACCCACGCCTATTTGCGTCTGCTTGCGGCCGGTACGACCGACGTGGAAAGCGTCCTTTCCAAGACAAATCGGATTGTTACGGCAGAGACCGACACCGATTTCTTCGTGACGGCGTTCTTGGCGTGCCTCGACCCCGGCAAGCGAACATTGTGGTATTCCAACGCGGGTCATCCGGCAGCCCACGTTTTCGATGCGTTGGGCAAGGTACGAGCAGCGCTTCCCAGTACGTCTTTGCCGCTCGGCATTGTTCCCAATGCGGAGTTCCCCGCCGGCAGGCCGGTCACGCTGTTACCGGGCGACATTGTGCTGATATGTACCGACGGGCTGCTGGAGACGATGTCGCCGGATGGAGATTGCTTCGGCCAACCGCGGGTCGACGAGGTCGTCGCTCGCAACAGCGACGCACCCGCCGCAGACATCATCGGTGCCCTGAACGAAGCCCTGTCGGCGTTCTCGGGCAGAAGAAATTACGCCGACGACGTCACGATGGTGGTCGTCAAGGTGGATGCTGCGAGGCCGTAGATATAAGACGTTCCCCCTCGGATGCAGCGCGAACCGGTGCAATTCATCCAAAGTTCGGACGCCTGAGCTTGAACCTCGCGATGCGCTGGTACACCGTCGTGCGGCTGACGCCCAGCCGGCGCGCCGCTTTGGCGATGTTCCAGTCGGTTTCCGCCAGCGCGCGCCGCAGACGCTGCAGTTCGCCGTCGGCCGGGCGGGCTTCCGGCGGCGGGCTGTCGGCCGACTCGGCGCTG
Organism: uncultured Planctomycetaceae bacterium; assembly: GCA_964414315.1. Taxonomy (GTDB): domain Bacteria; phylum Planctomycetota; class Planctomycetia; order Pirellulales; family Thermoguttaceae; genus PWXP01. The sequence continues at coordinate 9,212 of CAYPWB010000080.1, forward strand.
AGGACCGGCAAGGCGGCGCGAATTTCCGGCGGCAGGTGCCCCGGCTCGATCTCGCCGCTACGGCACTTGACGAACGCATACTCGATGGCATTTTCCAATTCGCGCACATTGCCCGGCCAGGCGTAGTCGATCAGCATGGTCAGGGCGGCCTGGCTCAACCCGGTAATCGGCCGCCCGGTTTCCTCGCGGAACCGGTCGACGAAATGCCGACCCAGCAGGGGCAAGTCGGCCCGGCGGGCCCGCAACGGCGGCAACTCGATGGGCACCACGCGCAGACGGTAGTAAAGGTCCTGCCGAAAGACGCCCTGCGCGACCAACGAGGCCAGCGGACGGTTCGTGGCGGCGATCACGCGGATATCGACCGGGGTGGCCGCCTCGCTTCCCACACGCTCGACGGTGCGTTCCTGCAGAACGCGGAGCAGTTTCACCTGGATGCCGGGCGATACGTCGCCGATCTCGTCGAGGAAGATGGTGCCGCCGACGGCGGCTTCGAACCGTCCCCGCTTGTCGCGCGTAGCCCCGGTGAACGCCCCCTCGACGTGCCCGAACAACTCGCTCTCCAGAACGCCCTCGGCCAGCGCCGAGCAGTTGACGGCTACGAACGGGCCGTCCGACCGGGAGCCGAGGTAGTGGATTGCCCGGGCCACGAGTTCCTTGCCGGTACCGCTTTCGCCTTCGATGAGCACGGTGGCGTCGGAATCGGCCACCTCCTCGATCAGGCGGAACACCTCCTGCATGGGTTTGCTCTTGCCCACGATGTTGTGCAGCCGGTACCGGCGGGCGATGTCTTCGCGGAGTTCGACCAGTTCGGTCACGTCGCGGAAGACGACGAGGCCTCCGCGCTCGCCTTCGACTTCGTGCGGCAACGGCTTGGTGCGGAAATTGAGCACCTTGGTGCGACCGCTGGACGTTTGCAAGCGGGCCAGCAGGTTCTCCATCGCCGTGCCTTCCTCGACCGACTGGCGCACGGCCCCGGCCTGCGTGCAAAACTGCGAGCCGAACAGCGTACGGCAATCGGAACGCAACGCGTCGGCCCGCTCAACCTCGAGAATCTCGCACGCCGCCCGATTGATGCCGGTCACCTGCCGTCGCGGGCCCAGCGTGACGATGCCCTCAACCAAGGCATCGAGGATCGCCTCCAAATCGGCGGGGCGTATATCCGGTTTCGGCGAATCGGCGTGCACGTCGCTCAAGGATGCCTCCGGGGGCAAAAGGTGCGATGTTGGCTAACTCGGACCGCGGCATATCTCGCGGCGAGCGGGGGGCCGCCAGGCCCCTGTTTCTGCCCGAAATTCCAGGACGGTTTGACGGTAGAGTACTGGGCAGAGTCGATCCACTGCGTGACGGTTCGCAAGAACAGTGGCCCGACGGCCCCCGCTCGCCTGTCGGCTTGCAGCGTTCAACTCAAGCTACCGAAACCACCGGAATAAGGGAAGGGGATTGTCCCGTCGTGTAGCCCTTCACGGGGAACTGTCCCCTTCGAATGCAGTGGCCGCCACGCAGACGGTTACTCCGTCACACACATGGCGGGACGAGCAGGTGGGGCCCGTCTTCCCCCCATTGTCTTTGCCGAGAGCGCCCGGTATATTTGCGATTTCCTGAAGAAACCCTCCCGGAACCGGGAATGGCTCCCGGGCTGAGGCAGCAGATCCTCGGAAACTCAAGTGGAGCGAGGGTGCCTGCCCCGGTTCTGTTCGGGCTTCGAAGAATGGTTCCCGATCGATGGCCCTGTACCGAACGGCTTGAGGAAGTCCATGTCTGTGAAGCGAGAGTTCATTGCGGCGAACGAAGCACAAGAGCCCTTTTTTGTCGGCGTCGACTTGGGCGGAACGAATATCAAGGTGGGCGTGGTCGACGACCTGGGCCGGCCGCTCTCATGGCTCAGCGTGAAGACCGAAACGGAAAAAGGTGCCGAAGACGCCACCGAACGCATGGCCGGAGCCGTCGGCCAGGCCATCGAGCAGGCGGGCATCGAGCGTAGCGCCGTCGCCTACGTCGGCCTTGGCTCGCCCGGTACGATGGACATTCCCGCGGGAATGCTTATCCAGCCGGTAAACTTGAAGGGCTGGGATCACTTCCCGATCCGCGATCGGCTGAGCCACCACTGCGGGCTGCCGGTGGCGTTTGCCAACGATGCCGGCGCCGCGGCGTACGGCGAGTTTTGGGTCGGCTCCGGGCGCAATTTGGCCAGCATTGTGTTATTCACGCTGGGGACGGGCATCGGCAGCGGCATTATCATCGGCGACCTGTCCATCGACGGCGAGAACAGCCACGGGGCCGAGTGCGGCCACATGATCATCGACTACGGCGACAACGCCCGGCTGTGCGGCTGCGGAAGGACCGGCCACCTCGAAGCGTACGCCAGCGCGACGGCGGTCGTCAAACGGCTGCAAGAGGCGCTCGACGCAGGGCGCGAAACGTCCATCCGGCAGCGGCTGGCCGAAGGCGCCCGCCTTAGCCCCAAAATCCTCGATGGAGAGGCCGCTGCCGGCGATGCCCTGGCCATGGAAATCGTCATGGACACGGCCCGCTACATGGGCATCGGCGTGGTGAACCTCATGCACACGATCGATCCGGCGGGCGTGCTGTTGGGCGGCGCGATGACTTTCGGCGGCAACGAAACCGAGTTGGGGCGTGCGTTCCTCGAACGCGTTCGCGAGGAGGTTCGGCAGCGCGCGTTTCCCGTGCTCGCCGAGCGAACGGCCATCGAGTTCGCCAGCCTCGGCGGCGACGCCGGCTACATCGGCGCGGCCGGCATCGCCCGCGTCGAATACCGGAAGGTTGATCGACCCCGGCCGGCTTGCCCGGCCGGTGAATAACTCGGTTAACCGCACACGCACAGTTCGCTGTGGACCGACTCGATCACCTCGGCGTCGATCTGCCGCAATTCGGCGCCCGCCCCCGCGGCCAGCGCCAAGTCGGCCAGTCGGGCAATTCTTCGGGGCAATCCGCCGGAAAGCTCGTGGAGCCGCGAGACGGCCGGCTCGTCGAACACCGCCGACGTACACCCGGCCTTCCGTAGCGAGGCGGCCAGGTATTCGTCCGTGTCCTGCGGCGCCCACGGCTCGACGTCGATCCGCAACTCGGCCAGGTCCAGAAGCCGATGCCCCAGCGACCGCACGCGCGCCTGCTCGGCCGCCAACACCAAGGTGACCCGTGCGTCGGGCGAGGGATGATGCTGGGCGATGCGAACGAGCGCGTCGTCGGTTGGGCCGTGCGCACAGTCGGCGTCGTCCAGCAGCAGTACCACGGGGCGTTGCTCGTAACGCAATTCGGCCAGCCGATCGGTCAAAATGCGCCAGAGGGTTCCCACCGGTTGCTCGGCGTTGCAATCGCGGCCCAGGCGGCACGCCAACTGGCAAAACAGTTCCGCGGGCTCCACGCCCAGCAGGTTCACCGAAGCCACGGCGCAGCCGGCGCCTGCACACTGCCGCGCGAACACCTCCAAAAGCAGCGATTTGCCGCTGCCGGCCGGCCCGAGCAGCAGCCCCAGCCGATGTTGTTGCTCGACGAGGAAATGGAGCCGCGCCAGAGCCTCGTCATGCGTCGGGCTGGCGTAGAAATACTGTGGGTCGAGGCAACTCCGAAACGGCGAGTGCTCGATTCCCCAATGCGATTGGTACATGCCATCCTCCGCGCGCAACGGCCCCGCTGAACCGTAACCGTTCACGGGTCGGCGGCGCGGGCTGTATTTTTCTGCAGTATGCGAGGGGGACAGTCCCATTTTCGCGGCCGCAACAGGCGGCCGATTGGGCAAATCGCCCTTTGTGCCGCGAAAATCGAGACAGTCCCCTGTGAACGACCCCGCTGAACCTTCTATTCCGTACATCCCTCATCTTCGGTAAAATCGGCTGCTGAACTTGAATCGGAACCGGACCATGGCCGACCGCTACTACATCCATGCAACGATCTCATGGGCACCGGAAGGGGCGCCTTCGGTTACCTTGGGCGGAAGCGAGGCCCATCACCTGATCCACGTCATGCGGGCACGGCCCGGCGACGGCGTCGTGCTGTTCGACGGCAGCGGGGCGGAGTTCCCCTCGCGGGTTGCCCGCGTGGGCCGGGCCGAAGTGGAACTGACTGTGCTCGAACGGCACGAGATTGACCGGGAACTGCCCCGGCACCTGGCCCTGGCCGTCCCGCTGCCGAAAGGCGACCGGCAGCGGTGGCTCGTGGAAAAGGCGGTCGAACTGGGCGTGGCCGAACTCGTGCCGCTGGTTACCGTGCGGTCGGTCGCGCAGCCGGTCCGGCAGGCCCTCGACCGGCTGCGTCGAACCGTCGTCGAGGCGTCGAAACAATGCGGCCGGAACCGGCTGATGCGTATTGCCGAACCGGTCGCCTGGTCCGACTTCATCGAGGCCACTCGCGGCGAACCCCAGCGCCTGCTGGCGCACCCCGGTAGCCGCAGTCCACTGTGCGACCTTCCGAGTTCCGCCGACCGCTTTCTTGCGGCGATCGGACCGGAGGGCGGATTTACAGCCGAGGAGGTGACCATGGCCGAGGCCGCCGGCTGGCAGCCGGTCGACCTGGGGCCGCGCACCCTTCGCATCGAGACGGCCGCACTGGCGATGGCGGTTTTGGCGGGCACACAGTAGGAGATTTGGGCGACCCCGAAGTGCCTGCACCGGCTGAGCCGCTCACGACGGCATGGGAGGCGAAAACTCGCCGAAACACCGGCGAACGACGCCTTTGAATTACCCGGTTTCCCCACGAAAACCAGCGCTGTACAATTGAGCGGTTGCCCCGGACCCTTAACCGTCGTTCTCCGAAAATGGCGTTTCCCACGAAAAGAACCAGTTTCCGGCGTCAGGTGCTGCTGGGCTATGGCATGGCCACGGGGCTCACCGCGGTGGTTCTCGTGTGGGGGCTTGTCAACCTGCTGTGGCTGGGGCATGCGAGCGATGCCATCCTTCGCGAGAACTACCGCAGCATCCTGGCAGCCGAGAACATGCGCAGTGCGGTGCAGCGGCAGGAAGCGGCCACCGTATTCCTGCTGCTCGAAACCGACCGCGCGCTCATTGAAGAGCTTTCGGATCGGCAGCAACAGTTTCTGCTGAACCTTGCCCGGGCAAAGGACAACATCACCATTCCCGGCGAGGCGGAAGTCCTCGGGCAGTTGGAGGATGACTACAACGAATACATGTTCCACTTTACGCAGTTCGTCGAGCTTCCGCGCACCGATACGGCTGACGCGCTTGGCTACTACCGGAAGCATTTGCAGCCGAAGGTTTCCGCGATCGAGCGCGGCTGCGACCGTTTGATGGAGTTGAACCAGGAAGCCATGGTCGCCGGAAGCAATTTGGCGCAGCGTATCGCCCGTACCGCCGTATGGTCCATGCTTCTCGTTGGTTGCGGGGCGATTGCGGTCGGCGTGTTGTTCAGCCTGGTCCTGTCCACGCGCATCTCCAGGCCGGTTCGTGAACTGGTCGGCGCGACCAAACGGGTGGCTGAAGGCGATTACAGCGTCGTCGTCGCGCAACATTTCAGCGACGAGTTTGCCGACCTGGCAAACTATTTCAACGCCATGGTTGCCAAGTTGCGGGTGTTTCACGAGTTGCGAGTTGCCGAGATTCTGGCCGAGAAGAAGAAGAACGAAACGATCCTGCAAACGATTGACGACGGCATTGTCGTGGTCGACGGCGAACGGAAGGTGGTTGCCTTGAATCCGGCCGCGGTGAACGCGCTGGGGTTGGATTCGGCGCCCATGGGGCAGTCCGATCTCCGTGAAATCATCGCCGATGAAGGTCTGCGCAAGGCGATCGAGGCCGGCCTCCTGGCGGAATCGCCCGGCGACGACGAGCACGAAGAGCATTACGTGACCCTGCGGCGCGGCGGCAAGGAGCGCCGGTACGAATACTCGATCACTCCCGTGCCGGCGGCCGGTGAGAAGCGGGCGGGGGTCGTGGTTGTGCTGCGCGACATCACCCGGCTTTGGGAACTCGACCGCATGAAGAGCGAGTTCGTCATGACCGCCTCCCACGAACTGCGCACGCCGCTAACCAGCATTGAGATGAGCGTCGATTTACTTCAGGAGCGAACCGGCGACCGGCTCGAACCGTCCGAGCAGGAGTTGCTCCGGGTGGCGCAGGAGGAAGTCGTTCGTCTCAAACACCTCGTGAACGAACTGCTCGACCTGACGAAGATCGAATCGGGCAAGATCGAAATGCAGGTGACCGACGTTTCCGCCCGTGCGCTGCTGGAAAACGCGGTTGAGCCGTTTCGCGCCCAGGCGGCCGAACGCAAAACGGAACTGCTGCTCGAACTGGGCGACGACGCGCCAACGGTCCACTGCGATCCGAACAAGATCACCTGGGTTATCACCAATCTGGTGGGCAACGCCCTGCGTTACACGAAGTCGGGCGGCCACGTGTGGCTTTCGGCCGAACGGGCCGGGCACTGGGTCCACCTGTACGTGCGCGACGACGGGGCAGGAATCCCGTACGAGAAGCAGGCCGCCATCTTCGGCAAGTTCGTCCAGGTCGAGGAATCGGGAACGCCGGGCGGCGCGGGGCTCGGGTTGGCGATCGCCAAGGAAATCGTCCGCGCCCACCGGGGGCATATTTGGGTCGAATCGGAGCCCGGCAAGGGGAGCCTGTTCATCATCGCCCTGCCGGTGTAGACTTCCGCTTTTCCGTGGAGCAAATCAATCGTGGCAACCCCATCCATTCTTGTGGTCGACGATGAAAAAAACATTCGCCTCACGCTGCGCGAGTCGCTCAAGGCGTCCGGGCCCCGGGTCGAAACGGCGGTCAACGGCGAGGAGGCGCTCGACATGGCCGCGCAGCAGTCGTACGACTTGGTCTTGCTGGACCTCAAAATGCCGGGCATGGACGGGATGGAGGTGCTGCGAAGGCTCCGAGAGATTTCTCCCGGCACCGCCGTCGTGCTCCTGACCGCACACGGCACGGTTGATCTGGCCGTCGAGGCGATGAAGCTCGGCGCGGTCGACTTCCTCCAGAAGCCGTTCGCCCCAAAAGAAATCCGCGAAGTGGTTCAACGGGTCCTGGGCCGGCAGAAGCATCGAAAGGAAGAACCCGACGATTACGACCATTTCATCGCTTCGGCCCGCGAAAACCTCCGCAACGGGCTGTTCGATGTGGCCGTTGAGCATCTGAAAACGGCCGTTGGCATCGACCCCGGCAGGGCCGAGGCGTTCAACCTGATGGGGGTCGCCCACGAACTGCAGCATGATCCGGCCGGCGCTCGCAAGTACTATCGGACGGCATACTCGGCCGATCCGACGTACGAACCTTCCCGGTTGAACATCGAACGCGACGACATCGGGCACGCGAAGCCCGAGGCCATCCACCTGGAGTAGTACGCGACGCCGCCGAAGCGCGCAGCTCCGTGGACGTTTTCGCGGCCTACCGTGGACAAGTCGCCCGTCTCTGCGAGCCGAAACGAAGCTTCCATGAGAAAAACCGAAAGCAAATATGTTCTGGTGGTGGGCTGCGGCCGGTTCGGCGCCCACGTAGCTGGGCAACTGAGCCGGCAGGGGCACAGTGTGGTGGTGATCGACACCAACCCGGAGAAGTTCGCCCACCTCGATGTGGAATTCAGCGGATTCCGTGTCGAAGGCGACGCCACCGAGTTGGCCGTCCTTCGCCAGGCCAAGGCCGACAAGGCCGACACCCTCATTGTGGTCACTGCCGACGACAACATCAATATCGCGGTTGCCCAGATGGGGAAGCACGAGTTCAACATTGGTGAAGTGTTCGCCCGGGCGGCCGATCCCGAGCGGCAAGCCGTTGCCGAGCAATTGGGAGTGCAGGCGGTTTGCCCGCTTACGTTGGCCGCGGCCGACCTTCTGGGACGGGTGCTCGGCAGGGCGCCGGAGGAGGTGCTCCCGTGAAGGTCGTCCTGGTCGGCACCGGAAAGCAGTTGTACTTCATGGCGCGCGAGTTCATCGCCAAAGGGCACGCCGTCGTGGTCGTTTGCGGCGAGGCGCCCGATGCCCAGTGGATTGCGCGACGGCTGAACGCCACAGTCCTCCATGCCGACGGCAGCAAGCCCTCCGTTTTGGAGGAGGCGGGCGCCCCGGAAACCGACGTGCTCATTGCGGCCACGCCGCGCGATCCCGACAACCTGGTGATTTGCCAAATTGCCGAACAGCGATTCGGCATTCCCCGGACCCTCGCGCTGGTGAGCGACCCGGACAACCTGGAGGTGTTCCCCAAGCTGGGCGTCCGAAACGTCGTATCGCTCACGCACATGGTTTCGCAACTCATCGAGGACCGGACGGCGGCCGAGGAGATCAGCAACCTGACCATCATGGGCGAGGGCACGGTCAACGTGACCGAGTTGGTCCTGCCCGACGACTCGTCGGCACTCGGGAAACCGCTGGCCGCCGCCGGCCTGCCGCGCGACGTGCTCGTGGCCAGCGTGGTGCGCGACGGCGCGGCCATGATCCCGCATGGCGACACGGTGTTGGCCGCGGGCGACCGGATCGTGCTCGTGACCTTGCCGGCCAGTCACGGCCAAGCGGTAAAATACATGAC
>CAYPWB010000081.1:0-4021 GCA_964414315.1 uncultured Planctomycetaceae bacterium
GCGGCATGGGCGGCATGGGCATGGGAGGCGGCGGCATGGGCGGCATGGGCGGCGGCGGCATGGGAGGCGGCTTCTTCAACGTCGCGCCGGAGAAAGTCGGCCAGTTCAAGGTGCCCACCGTGTGCCTCGAACACGGCAAACGCGATCCCCGACCGGCCGTCCCCTACGAAATCCGGCCGATCGAGCAATTCACCGACAAGTCCGAGGTCCATGCACTATGTGCCATGCTGGGCTCCGGCCAAGTCAACCAGCGCGCGGCCCAAGTGGCGGCTTGGATGCTCGAGTGCGAGATGAGTTGGCAGGAACTGGCGGCCAAACGCCTTCGTTTCGCCAACGGCACGAGCCGGCCGTACTTCTCGCCGCTGGAAATCAGGGGCGGCGTGCAACTTGCCACCATGGCCGCGCAGAAGGCCGAGCAGCAGGAAACCTCGCCCGGCAGCGAGCAAGCGGCGCGGTCGAACTGACCGGTGCGCTTGCGGCTGGGTTGACGCGAACACTGTAAGAGTCTATCCGGAAAGGCTCGGCTCCCTCTCCCTCCGGGAGAGGGGAGTTTTGCGGACAGCCCGCTCAACACGGCACAATCGTCGGCTTCAGCACCCGGCAGCCGATTCGGCCGAGCGACGTGCGCAGGCGTTCGTAGGTGGCTTCGTCCGCGTAGGTTCCGATAATCGCGCCGCCGCTGCCGGAGAACTTCGCGCTGGCGCCGCACGCGCGGGCCTGTTCGACCATCTGCACATGATCGACGGGCAGGCGGCAGATGGAGCGGCGCAGGTCGAAGTTTCGGTCGATCAGCCGGCTGAGCGTGGCCCCATCGCCTCGGAAGATCGCGTTGCGCGCCCGCAGCGCCAACTCGGCAAACGCCTGCATGGCCTCGACCACGGCCGGCTCGCCGTGGTCGTACCGGTTCCGCAGGTTGCCGTGGATCACCTCGGTCGGCTCGCTCACGTTGGCGTCGTAGGCCACGTACAGCGGCGGCAGCGGCCCGGGGTCGAGCGGCTCATACACCCCGCATTGCAGGCCGTGGATTTCCTCCATGCGTTCTCGGGCAAAGTCCATGTAGACCAGCCCCTCGTACACCTGGATGACGCGGTCCTGGAGCCCGGCGGCGATGCCCAAGTCGTCGCGTTCGATGGAAAGCACCAGCGAGGGCTGCACGCGCAGCGGGATTTCCACTCCGTAGAACTCCATCAGGCATCGCAAGGTGGCGACGATGATCGCGCTGGAACCGGCCATTCCGACCTGCCGCGGAATGTTGCTCTGGTACCGCACGGCGAAGTTCCGGTCGTGCAGTTTCAGGCCCTGCGCGCGGCAATACTCGACGAACCGTTTGATGGTGGCCTTCACCAGTCGGATGCCGCCGTAGTAGCCGTGAAGGCGCACGTCCTGCACCAGTTCATCGACGCTGTCGAAGCGGCTCTGGTCGTTGTGGCTCCATACCACTTCGACCTCGTCCCACTCGTACAGGGTAACCTCGGCGTGAAAATTGCGGATGACCAGCGACACGGTTTTGCCGTGGTAACCGTCGGACGGATTGCCCATCAGTCCGGCTCGGGCGTACGCTCGCTTGCGGATCAACTGCATGGCCGCTACCCTTGCATGCGGAGGAGGCTCGTAAGCTTCTCGCGCAGCGCGTCGCCCGCCTGCGGATCGGCCAGGGCGAACTCGGCGAACGCGCAGAAGTAGCTTTCGAAATTGCCGATGTCGAACCGCTGCTGGCCGGCCGGCAGCCGCACGCCCAGCACGCGCCGCCCCTGCTCGATGAGCATGCGGATGGCGTCGGTCAGTTGGATTTCGCCCCCTTTGCCCGGCCGTGTGGCAGCCAGGCAATCGAAGATGGCCGGGCTGAACACGTACCGCGCGGCGACGGCCAGGTTGCTCGGCGCCTCGTCGACCGTGGGCTTCTCGACTAGGTCGGCCAGTTCGAACACGTCGTCCACAGGCCCTTTGGGCTGGGCAATTCCGTAGTGCACCACATCCTCGCGTGGCACCTCCTCCAGGGCCACGACCGCGTCGGCCGCCGACTTGCCGAACTGCTCGATCATGGCGGCGACCACCTGCGACTCGGCGTTGAGGCCGATGATCGAGTCGCCCAGAGCCACGACGAAGGGCTGGTCGCCCACGACCGGCCGCGAGCACAGGACCGCGTGGCCCAGCCCGAGCTGTCGCCGTTGCCGCGTATAGAAGTACTCGATGTCTTCCCGCTCGAACGCCAGTTCCTCGAGCAGTTCCTCTTTGCCCGTCTCGCGCAGGTTGGCGATCAACTCGGCGTCGATGTCGAAATGGTTCTCGATGGCCGTCTTGCCCGGACCGGTGACGAACAGCAGCCGGTTAATGCCGCAGCGGCTGAGTTCCTCCACGACGTACTGTACGACCGGCTTGCGGCCGACGGGCAGCATTTCCTTCGGCTGGCTCTTGGTAAGCGGCAGCAGCCGCGTGCCGCGTCCGGCAACTGGAACAACCGCAAGATGAACCGACATGACTATCCTGGCAGATTGTCGAGTGGGATGGGAACGATGACCTCAAACGCTCTTGCCGTACTTGGCAGGGTAGTATACGTTACCCCGCCCGCACTGAAAAGGCGAAAAGCGGGCCGACACCGACGCAGTGTGAGGCCGCTTTCCGGGGCAATTCGTCCCATTCCGGCATCTAAGCATGTCGGTTTCTTGGCCTATGCAGCACCGTACCACACCCCCCGTGCTAGGGTTATTGACGGGCCTGCCGCGCATCGCAAAAATGGGCTCTTCCGTGTTTGGGTGCCAATGAGTTGGCCGAACGAAGGAGTTCGGCCCAATTATTGCGGACGGCTTGACGGAGCGTGCCTGCTATTCTGCCGTGGTTTGCCCCTCGAAACGGAAGGGCCCCAAATGACATGGCCCTCGGTCTTCCGTCTGCCGTGAACATTCAAAACACCTGCCCGATCCTCGCCGTCGTTGTCTGCACAGGACGATTCTCCGCCGGCAGGACGCTTTCCTGGATTGACCTTTGATCCTCCTTCCACACCATTACTGCCGATCGGTGGCCGAGCTGCCTCCGGACCGACTCCGCCGGTGGGGCGTCGACGCCGTCCTGGCCGACGTCGACTGCACGCTAAAACGCTACCGCGTCGAGCAGGTGACGCCCGAGGCGGCCGTTTGGCTCGCCTCGCTGCGCGAGGCGGGCATGGGCGTGTGCCTTGTGTCGAACGGGCTGGGAGGGCGCATCGGCCGGCTGGCTGAGCAACTCGGGTTGCCTTGCGTAGCCGGGGCGCTGAAACCCCTGCCCAACGGCTGCCTGCGTGCAATCCGGCAGCAGGGCTTCAACCGCGCCCGAACCGCCATGATCGGCGACCAACTGTTCGCCGACATTTGGGCCGGCCGGCTGGCCGGACTGACGACCGTCCTCGTCGAACCCATCGGGCCGGAAGAAGAGCCTTGGTTCACTCGGCTGAAACGCCCCCTCGAACGGTGGATGGTGCGGCGGCTTCGCCGCGACCGTTGACGGCACGGCCAACACCGCTACCGATTCAACTCTTCTCGTAGTTGCTCGGCCGTCATGTCCATATCGCGGAGGATGCTCTGCAAGACTTTTGGATGCAACGTCTTGCCCGCATGCACGGGCACAGTCGCGCGTTTGCCTGAGGCATTGCGATAACGCTGGAGCGAATCAGAAAGAAGCCACGACGCTCCAGGACCCGAATGATTTCGCGCGCAGTAAGCCGCGGCAGCCGCTCACTCATACGGCAACCTCGACAGTGGTGAGGTTCACGTTCTGCGCAGACTCAATGCTTTCGCCGGCGGCAAGTCGGTCCTCAATGTGAAGCCGAACGGCGTCGGCCAAGTTCGCGCGTGCCTCCTCGAAAGTGTCGCCACTGGTGTAACATTCCCTGAAGTTCGGGGCAGAATGCACAATAGCCGCCCGCATCCTTCTGGATCACTGCCGCGAAGTGATAGGTTTTCATGATGCGGGTGGTACGCCTCTTCAGTTGCCCTGATTGCCTCCAATTGCCCCACAGTAGGTGCTGCACGAGGGAAAGTCAACCCCC
>CAYPWB010000081.1:4121-9321 GCA_964414315.1 uncultured Planctomycetaceae bacterium
CTGATTGCCTCCAATTGCCCCACAGTAGGTGCTGCACGAGGGAAAGTCAACCCCCGAGATGCCAAGCCGTACACGCTCGCGTCGTACCCGCGGCGGCTTCGCCGCGACAGGTAAGCCGCAGGTGGCTATAATAGGAAGTGGGGCCGTCCTGCCCCCGCGTTTTTTCCTGCACATTGCCCAGGGAGTTCTCATGTACGACGAACGGCCCGACGAAGAGCGGCCCGACCCGGCACCCCCGCGCCAGCCTTCCCCGCCCGATGCCCGCCCGCCTTCGCAGGGCGGCCGGCTCCCGTGGCTGATGTTCCTGCTCCTGCTCGCGATCGCGGCGATTGTACTTCCCTACCTGGTCGAGCAGGTGCAGTTTGCCATCACTCGGGGTCGCGCCCGGGCCGAGGCCGAGGTGGCCCGCGTCCAGCTTGCCGAGTTCCCCGAACACGTCAGCCGTTACCGCATCGTGGCCAAAGCCATCGAGCCCTCGGTGGTCGGCATCGAAACGAGCCGGCCGGTCACGCCCGGCCGCGAGGACGAACTGTCCGAGTTGTTTGGGCAACGGTTTCCACGCTATCGGGCGGAGGGCAAGGGGTCCGGCGTGGTTGTCGACGAAAAGGGCTACATCATCACGAACTATCACGTCATCGACAAGGCGTCGGAAGTGCTGGTGAAGCTCAGCGACGGACGCACCTTGCGCAACGTGACCGTGGTGGGCGTCGACCCGCTTAGCGATATCGCCGTGCTGAAGGTGCAGGCCCACGGACTCACTGCCGCGCCCTGGGGCGACAGCGAGGAACTCGAGGTGGGCGACCCCGTCCTGGCCGTCGGCAGCCCCTTCGGCCTGGCACAAACCGTTACGGCCGGCATCGTCAGCGCGAAAGGGCGGCGCGGCGTGGTGCAGGACATCAACTACGAAGACTTCCTGCAAACCGACGCCGCGGTCAACCCCGGCAATAGCGGCGGACCGCTGGTGAACCTCAAGGGCGAGGTGGTGGGCATCAACACGGCCATCTACGGGCCGGCGTACCTGGGCATCAGCTTCGCCATCCCCAGCCAAATCGCCCGCGACGTATATCAAAAGCTCCGCGATACCGGAACGGTTGCCCGCGGGTGGCTCGGCGTCGCCCTGCAGTCGCTCGACGACGATTTGACCCAGCGTTTCGGGCTGGACAACGCGAACGGCGCGCTGGTCACCGCCGTTCTGCCCGAGTCGCCCGCCGCCGAGGCCGGTATTCGCATGGGCGACGTCATTGTCGAATGGAACGGCAAACCGGTGGCCGATCCCGCCGAGTTGAGCTTCGCCGTTGCGGCGACCCGCATCGGGTCGAAAGCCACCGTCGTCCTGTTCCGAGACGGCCGGCGTCGAGAGTTCGAGGTGACCGTGGCCGAAAGGCCCCCGCAGGAGGGGTAGCCGCAAGTGGATGCTTGCAAGTCGCCTCGCTGCCGTGCTATGCTGTACGGGGCTGTTGCTCGCCTGTTGCTTCATCCCGTTCGGTTTTACACACCGCCCCCCGCCTCAAACCATTCCACCCTGGAGGTAGTCCAATGAAACACCGCGTACCTACCGTATCGTTGATCCTGTCGACGCTGTTGTTCGCAGCCCAACTCCTTCCCGCCGAGGTAACCGCCGAGAAATCGGACGAAGGAGTGGTGATCAAGATCGACGGTGAACTGTTCACCGAGTACGTGGTCGATTCGGGCGGCAAGCCCATTCTGTGGCCCATCCTGGGGCCGACGGGCAAGCCGATGACGCGGGCGTATCCGATGGTCGAAGGGGATGAGACGGAACGGAGCGACCATCCGCACCACCGATCGTTCTGGTTCACCCACGGCGACGTGAACGGCCTGAGCTTCTGGCACCGGGAGGTCACGAAACATCGCGAGTTCAAGCGCGTCGAGGGCGGCGACACGGCGACCATCGTTGCCGTGACCGACTGGCTCGACCCCGACGGCAAGAAGCTGCTGGAGGACGAACGCACGCTGGTATTCGGCAAGCATGGCAAGGACCGGTACGTCGATTTCGACATTACCTTGAAAGCCACCGAAGGCCCGGTTACCTTCGGCGATACCAAAGAGGGGACGTTCGGCGTTCGCGTGGCCGGCACGATGAAAGTCGATGCCAAGTTGGGCGGCCGCATTGTCAACAGCGAAGGCCAAACCGACCGCGACGCCTGGGGCCAACCGGCCGCCTGGGTCGACTACTACGGCCCCGTCGAAGGCGAAACCGTGGGAATCGCCATCCTGAACCACCCGAGCAGTTTCCGCTACCCGACCCACTGGCACGTGCGGACCTATGGGCTGTTTGCGGCCAACCCGTTCGGCCTGAACGATTTCCCCTCGCCGGCCAAGAACGGCGAGCATACGCTCCAAAAGGGAGAGGAGCTAACACTTCGCTATCGCGTGCTCTTCCACCGGGGCGACACCAAGGCGGCCGACGTTGCCGGGGCCTTTGCCGCTTACGCAAAACAGGAAGACTAGGTTGCGGTAAGCGGTTTTGACGATTCTGGGAGACTTGAATCGTTTTCCGCATCGCACGACCAATGTGCCCGGCCGCCTTGCCGTATGTGTCGCCGGGATAACGGTTTGCGGTTGGCCAATGGGTCGGATTTCTTGCCGCGCGAGGCCGGAACAGGCCGCGAAGGAAAGGCTCCCATTCTGCCGATAGCATCTACTGTCGGCAATTATTCCATCCTACCCAACCTGTGCGGAAATGTATCTGTTGTGTATATTCCGCACGCATTCAGGAGATCGTTCCCCGCAATGGCGACACGGTTTCATCAAATTACCAACTTGGATGACCTTCGGGACTACGTCACGTTCACCCTTTGCGAACATAACCAACTACAACCCGGCGCCTTTCCCATCACGGAACGCGTCTTGCGTCGCGGCGAGAGGCAGTGCGGAATCTTCTTCTGCCTGCACGGTCCGCGTGCCTCGCGCTTCACGGCAATTTGGGACATGGACCGCAACCAGGTCCTCTTCTACGAGTCGCACGGCGAACGCTTCCTCAAGACTCAGTTGATCGATGCGAATCAGTTCGAGTGCGCGGCAGCCTGACGCGAGGAGACCTTTACCGACGACCATTTTGCGATCTTCCGGTTCCAGGTGCAAGCTTCGGCCGAAAGACAAGTTCGTGCCCGATGCAACGGACGGCACTACTTTGCCGTGGTTTGCACCCGGAAACGGAATCGCCCGATTCTCTCGCCGCGAGCAGGCAAAGGGATTGACGCCCTCGCGGCAAGAGTGTATACATACATACAGTCATTCCCGCGGCAGCAAGGAGGTGCCCGAGTATGCTGGTCCTAACCAGAAAAACCCATCAACGCATCACGCTGGGCGACCACATCGTGGTCACGGTCCTCGGGGTTGCCGGCGACCGCGTCCGTCTGGGAATCGAAGCGCCCGACGATGTTCGCGTGCTGCGCGAGGAACTTCAGCGCCTTCCGGAAGACGCCCCCGAAGCGGAGGGCAGTTGCGTCGGGAGCGGTTCGTTTCAGACGCTTTGAAGCAATCGAGGCGCGCAGCACCTCACATCCCGGCAGCCTGGGCTGCCGGCGGGTTCGGAAACTATCCCCGGGGACGGACGGCGCCGGTCAGGCCGCTGTAGTCGGTACGGTCTTCCGGGTGCCACAAGGGTTCGCCGCGCTGAACGCGCTCGGCGAGGACTTCGATTTTCGAACGGGAACCCGCTGGGGCGTCCGTGGCTCGGAAATCATCCGTCTCGATCGGCGCAAACGTCTCGTCGTGACCGTACTCCAGGATTGCTTCAAAAACGTTCCGCATTCAGATCAACTCCATCCAGCAAAAACAAAGGATACACAAACCCTCAAAAAACCGGACCGCGAGAAGCCCCCTGCCTGACTGGCGGTCCAACCTGCCATGAGAACCCAAGGAGGAACGCGGCGGAACCGCCCGTCGCCCCCCACCGGACATGCCATGACCCTAGGCAGTTCTTCCATTATTCACAATTCCCGCCAATAGTCAAGGGCCCGAGCCGCTTTTTCCCCAAACCACTCCGTTCTTTCCTTAGCAGGTGGCAATTCCTGCAGACTGCGAAAAGTTTACCGGCTAAGTGCAGATACTTGGTCACTTTAGCGAAAATTGGTAAAATGGATTTTCCGTTTCCCGGTATCCAATCGGCCGGCTGAACGGCTGCGTCCTGCCCCGCCGATACGGCGGACGGCGCGGCGGAGCGTGCCTGCTATTTTGGCGGGCTTTCCGCCCGGAAGCGGAAGCCCCCGGCCGCACTTCGAAGAGACCCTCCTATGACTTGGGTGCAGAAACACGTTCCCTTGCCCGCGTTCCCCAAGGGCTGTCATCCCATCACCCGCCACGTCGTCGAGGCCCTGCCGGAACTTGCCACCGTCCGCGTCGGGCTGCTGCATGTGTTCGTGCAGCATACATCGGCCTCGCTAACGATCAACGAGAACGCCGACCCCGACGTGCTGGTCGACCTCGACCGCGCGCTCGACGCGATGGCGCCGGAAGACTTCCCCTACCAGCACACCTGCGAAGGGCGCGACGACATGCCCGCCCACGCCAAGGCCACCCTGACCGGGACGGGCCTGACCATCCCGGTTGCCAACGGGCACCTGTGTCTGGGCACCTGGCAGGGCATCGTCTTGTGTGAGCACCGGCATCACGGCGGCCGGCGGCGTCTTGTGCTCACGCTCCAGGGCGAGTCGTCGCCCGCCCACTGACCGAGGGCAGCCGTTTCCCGGCGACTGCCCCGACTTTCGCGGCACAAAGGGCGGTTTGACTAATCGTCCTGCCATGGAAGCCGCAGCTACCACTGCCGATACCGGACCATGCCGGTCTCGTCGACAAACAGTTTCGCCTCCTCGTACACCCACATTTCCCAACGAACGGCCTGCCGGCGGCGTTCGCGTCCGACAGGCAACTCGCCGCGCAGTTCGAACACCGTGTTGGGGAGGCCGAACCGGCGTTCGACATCGGTCGCGGGCACCGGGCGGCACGGCACAAAGACGGCAGCCGGCGCTTCGCCCACGCGCACGCGGATGGCAGGCGGAGCCGCACTGCCCGGCTTCGGCGCAAGCCAGTCCGCAAGTCCCTGCTCCTCGGGATCCGGCGCGTCGTCGGGATCCGACGGCGGTATCGGCTCGGCCTCGTCCGGAGCCGACGGGCGGGTCGTTTCCGGCGGCATGTCGGGTTCGCCGGCTTCGTTCGGCCCGGGCTGCTCCGGCTGCTC
>CAYPWB010000081.1:9421-17677 GCA_964414315.1 uncultured Planctomycetaceae bacterium
CCGGCGGCATGTCGGGTTCGCCGGCTTCGTTCGGCCCGGGCTGCTCCGGCTGCTCGCCGGGCTGCGGGGCGACGTCGAACGGGTCCGGTTCACCCTCCCGAGGCCGTCTTGGAACATGGCCGTCCGGCGGCGGCGGCCGCTTATTCGCCTCGCCGAGCGGTTTGCTCAGTTCAATGCTCAGTTCCTTCGCCTGAACCATATTCTTCCCGATCTCCGGTCCCTTCGCGGAAACGCGGTCGCCCGGCCGGGCCAGTCCGAGGTTCGCCACCTCCACGGCAATCGTCGGCGGCTCGTCCACTTCCACCCGCACCGGGCCGCGAAATAGTTGCGTAGGAACCTCCACGGACAAGAACCCGCCGCGGTAGCGGTCAATCCGCCCCCGCAGTTCTACCAGAAACTCCTCGGCCCCCTCTGGAATGGTAGGCGCCGGCAATTGCATGGGCATGGGGGCATCGGCCTTCCGGTCGGCCGGGGCCGGCGGCTCGAACTGTCCAGGAAGGTATACGCCCAATCGTTGGCCGGGCCGGTCGCCGCCGTCGATCAGCGTGATCTGGTTCGCCCTGCCCCGCGGCTTCCAATTCCGGTCCACCAGGACTGTCAGGCGGACGAGTTGTCCCGGCTGCAGCATGTCCGCATGGGCGGAGCCGGTCACCGCAACCTTGGCGCTGCGGGGGACCTGCACCATCCAAGTATCGCCGGCCGGCGTCGCCACGGTCATGCCGCCCGGTATCACCGCCTCCACCGTGCCGGGCACCTCGATCTCTTTGGCAAGCAACGCACCCGCGTCGGCAAGCCCGAGCCCTCCGAACACCAGCATGCAGCGGCACAGCCCCAACGCCCCGACCCGCATGGGCCGTCTGCTCGACTCGACTGCTGGGCTCATCCGCTCCACCTCCCCCATTCGATCGAAATCCGAAGTCCCTCGCCTTTTCTCCATCATAACCGGCGGTGGCCGCCTTGGCCACCACCACTCGGAGGGCGGCTGGCCCCAGGCCCCTGCACACCTTAGAATACAACGGCCGACGAGACCCCGGGACGAAGTATGCCCCCGTTCCCGATCGACTGGAGATTCGATGTCGCACGAAACCCAACAGCTTACCGTCCCCGAGTTCGTGGCCATGAAGGCCGCGGGCCGAAAGCTCACCGTTCTGACTGCCTACGACTACCCCACCGCGCGCATGCTCGACAGTACGGGTGTCGAAGGCATTCTCGTCGGCGACAGCCTTTCCATGGTCGTGCAGGGCCACGCGAACACCCTCCCGGTGACGTTGGAGGAGATGATCTACCACGCCGAGATGGTGGGCCGCGCGGTGACCCGCTCGCTCGTAATCGTCGATATGCCATTTCCGAGCTTTCACTTAGGCACGTATCGGGCGATCGAAAGCGCCGGTCGGGTGCTGAAGGAAGCCCGGTGTCAGGCCGTGAAGCTCGAGGGCGGCGTCGAGCAGGCCGAAGTGATCGCGGCGCTGGTCTCCGCCGGCATCCCCGTCATGGCCCACGTGGGCCTTCGGCCGCAAAGCATCCACCAGTTGGGCGGTTACCGCGTGCAGCGTGACGAGAAGCAGTTGCTGGCCGACGCCCGCGCGGCCGAGCAGGCGGGCGCCTTCTCCATCGTCCTCGAATGCATCCCGGCCGGCATCGCCCGACGCATTACCCACGAATTGCATATCCCCACCATCGGCATCGGGGCCGGCGTCGATTGCGACGGCCAAGTGCTGGTGGTCAACGATTTGCTCGGGCTAAACGACGGCCACGTGCCGAAACACGTGCGGGCGTACGCCGACCTGAAGTCGGAAGCCCGCCGAGCCGTTTCCGAATTCCTGGAAGACGTGCGCCGCGGCGCGTTCCCCGGCCCCGAGCAGACGTTCGAGTGAGAGGCTGTCCGAAAACTCCCCTCTCCCTTTGGGAGAGGGATCGGGGTTGAGGGTTTATGGAATTTGGGCATGATTCAGGCAAAGTCTATGGTGCATGCCGCCTGACCCTAGCCCTCTCCCGGAGGAAAAAGGGACGTGCATCCAGGCCTTTCCGGATAGCCCCTGCAGGCCGAACCGAAGTTCACGGCTGCCTCCAACAACGACAAGGAG
Source organism: uncultured Planctomycetaceae bacterium (assembly GCA_964414315.1). Lineage (GTDB taxonomy): Bacteria > Planctomycetota > Planctomycetia > Pirellulales > Thermoguttaceae > PWXP01. The sequence continues at coordinate 11,506 of CAYPWB010000081.1, forward strand.
CCATGGTGCGATGTCCAACCGATTGGCAAACGCCCTAAGTCCGTATCTGCTCCAACACGCCGGGAATCCGGTCGACTGGTATCCGTGGGGCGAGGAGGCCCGGCGGAAGGCCCGGGAAGAGGGCAAGCCGCTGTTTCTTTCGATCGGCTACTCGTCGTGCCATTGGTGCCACGTGATGGCCCACGAGAGCTTCGAGGACGAAGGGATCGCCCGCCTGCTGGCCGCGCATTTCGTCAGCGTCAAGGTCGATCGCGAGGAGCGGCCCGACCTCGACCAGGTTTACATGGACGCCGTGCAGGCGATGACAGGCCAGGGGGGGTGGCCGCTGTCGGTCTTTTTGGCGCCGGACGGCCGCCCGTTTTTCGGCGGCACGTACTGGCCCTACCCGGCCCGGGCGGGAATGCCCGGCTTCGACCAGGTGCTTGGCGCCATCGCCCGCGCCTGGCAGGAACGGCGCCAAGAGCTGCTGGACCAGGCCGACAAGATCGTTCAGTTCCTGGTAGAGGCCGGCCGAGGGGCGGAGGAGCCCGCCCGTGAGGCCGTTGCGCTGGGTCCGGAGCCGCTCGACGCCGCGACCGCCGCGCTGCGGGAAGCATTCGATGCCGAGTTCGGCGGCTTCGGCCAGGCGCCGAAGTTCCCCCAGCCGACCACGCTGCGGTTTCTGCTCCATCGCCGGCGGCATTCCGGCAAGGACGATCTGCTCGAAATGGTCGCGACGACGCTCCAGCGGATGGCCGGCGGGGGCATCTACGACCATCTCGGCGGCGGTTTCCACCGCTACAGCGTCGACCGCCGATGGCTGGTGCCCCACTTCGAGAAGATGCTCTACGATAACGCCCAACTCGTCCCCTGCTACCTCGAAGCCTGGCAGGCCACAGGGCAGGAGGCGTTCGCCCAAGTGGCGAGGGAAACGCTCGACTACGTGCTGCGCGACATGACCCACGCGGAAGGAGCCTTCTTCAGCAGCGAAGATGCCGACAGCGAAGGCCGCGAAGGCACCTTCTACCTTTGGACGCCGGCCGAAGTAGCCGAGGTGCTCGGCGCCCAACGCGCGGCGACCTTCTGCCGTGTGTACAACGTGACCGAATCGGGCAATTTCGAGGGGAAGAGCATCTTGAATCTTCCCCGCCCGCTTCAGGAACACGCCCGCGACTTGAAACGCCCCGCTGACGAACTGGCGGCCGAATTGGCGAAAAGCCGGGCGTCGCTGTTGGCGGCGCGGGCGAAGCGCGTCCGTCCCGGCCGCGACGACAAGGTGCTTTTGGCCTGGAACGCGATGACCGTCGACGCCCTGGCCCGAGCCGGGGCGGTCCTCGACGAACCGCGGTACGTGGAGGCCGCCGTGCGTGCCGCCGAGTTCCTGCTCGGCCGCCTGCGCGACGACCGCGGCCGCCTGCTTCATTGCTGGCGCAACGGCGAGGCCCGGCACCCGGCCTTCCTGGACGACCTGACCGCCCTGGCCGACGCGCTGGCCACGCTCTACGAAACGACCGGCACCCGCCGGTGGCTCGACACGGCGACAGGCGTAGCCGACGACCTGCTTGTCCGGTTCGCCGATCCCGCGGCCGGCGGCTTCTTCTATACGCCGCACGATCAGGAGCCGCTCGTTGCCCGCAAGAAGGAGTTCCTCGACGGCTCCACCCCGAGCGGCAACGGGCTGGCGGCTTCGGTACTGCTGCGCCTGGACCGGCTTTGCGGCCGAACCGCCTACACCGACGCCGCCGTTTCGGCGTTGCGAGCCGGCGCCAATGTGCTCGACCGCATGCCCACCGCCGCCGGTCAGTTGCTGCTCGCCCTGGAAGCCTATCTGAATCGAGAAGCCTAACGGCGCGGGTCTACTGTAGGGCGACTCTCCGAGTCGCCGCGTTTGTTCTCAGAAGCCAACGACTCGGAGAGTCGTGCTACAATAGGACTCTCCGAGTCGCCGTGTTTGCGTTTCGCGGCTCGGAAGGGCCCGCGGCGGCCGTTCAGGCCGCCACGGCATCGAACCGGCCGAAAACCATGCGCCCGGCACTGGTTTGCAGGACGCTCGTAACGGTAATGGCAACCTGTTTGCCGATGTGGTCGCGTCCCGCCTCGACGACCACCATGGTGCCGTCGTCGAGGTAGCCGATCCCCTGCCCCGGCTCCTCACCCGGCTTGACCACCTGAACCTCGATGCGTTCGCCGGGCAGAAACACCGGCTTCAGGGCGTTGGCCAGGTCGTTGAGGTTGACGACCACGACCTCTTGGAGCCGGGCCACCTTGTTCAAGTTGTAGTCGTTCGTAAGCAACTTGCCGCCGAGATGCTTGGCCAGGATGACCAGTTTCATGTCGACGGGCTGTCCGGCGAAAGCGGGGAGTTCGTGCTCGTGAATTTCGAGTTCGACGTTCGGATTGTTGCGCAGTCGCTGGAGGATATCGAGCCCTCGCCGCCCTCGGCTGCGCCGCAGCCGGTCGGAACTGTCGGCGATGCCCTGCAGCTCGGCAATGACGAACTTCGGCATGACAAGCTGCCCGTCGAACACGCTCGTCTCGACCACGTCGGCAATGCGTCCGTCGATGACGACGCTCGTGTCGAGAATGCACGGTCGCAACCGCTTCACTTCTTTGGCGAACTCCACGTAGGGAATGATGAACCGGAAATCGTCTTTCGTCTGCAGCAGCAGACTAATGCAGGCATAGCAGAACACCAGACCGAGCACCAATTGGACGGTGTCGCGCACCTGTTCGGTCATCGGCAGCGGCGTCAGCGCGATGCCCACGATGTAGGCCAAGAACAGCCCCACGACCATTCCGAAATAGACGGCCGTAATGGTTTGCAGTTCCTTCTTGCGGATGGCAATGTCCGCCGTAATCACGCTGATCGCGAGCAGGAGCATGCCGCTCAGGACGGCGATGGCCATCCATTCGCTGTCCTCGGGCACAGTCGGCGAGCGGATGATGGAAATGGCCAATCCCGCCGCCACAAGCACGAAAACACATCGCAGAATAATCAGAACCATGGGCTATTGCCTTTGCGGTCGAGTGGGAACGACGGCCCCAAAACCTCAATTGTAGGGGGCGGTTGTCCACGGCGGAAGGGGCAGGACCTGGGAATCGCCTCAACCCCTCGGTTGCGGAAAACCGCGCCGCGCCGAATAATATGCTCTTCGCGAGAAAAACGGGGCGGGTAGGTTTTGACCGAACGGCCGGTCCCGTTTCCCCCGCCGCACCGAACCGTGGGCGCCATGGCGACGGCTTCCGATCAACTCGATACGCACATCCACATCGTAACGCCGGAAAACACGGCCTTCGAGTACCGCCTGGCCGGGCCCTTCCATCGCCTGCCTGCGTACCTGATCGACCTGGGCCTCCGCGTGGGGGTCGCCGTGCTCGGATGGATCGGGCTCCTGCTCGCGTTCGGCTTCGCCAATATCCCCGAGGTCGGCGTCGGCCTGGCGCTTGTCCTGTGGTTCCTCCTGGCGTGGGGGTACGGCGGGGCGTTCGAGGCGCTGTGGAACGGGCAGACTCCCGGCAAGCGGACGATGGGCATTCGTGTGCTCACCGTCGACGGACAGGCCATCGGCGCCACGCAGGCCGTGCTGCGCAACGTGCTCCGCGTGCTCGACGGCCAGCCGGCCGTGTTCAACCTGGGTGGGCCGTTCCAGTACATGGGCCCTTTCACCTACCTGCTGGGCTTGGGGGCCGCATCGGCGAACCAACGTTTTCAGCGGCTGGGCGACCTCGCCAGCGGCACGATGGTCGTGGTGGAGGAGCGGCCATGGCTGCTCGGCGTGGTGCATCCGAACGAGCCGGAAGCGATCCCGCTTGCCGCAAAAATCCCCGCCCGCTTCGAGGTGACCCGAAGCATGGCGCGCGCCCTGGCGGCTTACGTGCAACATCGCCGCTCGTTTGCGTGGAAGCGGCGGATGGAAATGGCACGGCACCTGGCCGAGCCGCTTCGCCGGCGCTTCGGCCTGCCCGTCGATACCAATCCCGACCTGCTCCTTTGCGCACTGTACCACCGAAAATTCCTCGCTGCAACCGAACCGGAGGAACCGGCCCCGGCCTGGCGGCCCGCCGTGCCGGTTGCGTCGTAACGGTTTCCGGCGGCCGAGCCCCTTCGCATCCACGGCAGGAAATGTTTGCATGAAAGTATCCGACCTCATCCAGTCGCGGCAGAAGCACTGGCGGGAGCTTGAGCAACGTTGTTCCGCGATGGAGCGTGCCGCGGGCAAGCGCATCCGGGCCGAGGCCGGCACGCGGTTCGCCGCCCTGTACCGCGCGGCATGCGCCGACCTGGCCCTGGCCGACGCCTACCACCTGCCCCCGGCCACCGTGCAGTATCTGCATCAACTCGTCGGCAGGGCCCACAACCAGCTTTACCGCGCCCGGGCGTTCGCCGTGCGCACATGGTACGAGGAATTGTTCGTTCACGTACCGCAACGGCTCTACCGCGACCGGAATTTCCGGCTGGCGCTGGCAATCTTCTGGGGCGTGTTCCTGCTGAGCGGCGCCCTGGCGTTCTCCTCGCCCGACTATGCCGAGCAGGTCCTCGGGAAGGACGCCATGATGGGCCTGGAGGACATGTACTCCGAGCCGACCGCCGGTCGCAGCGACGGCGCGACGGGAGCTTTGGCCACGGGGTTCTACGCGTTTCACAATCCGAGCATTGGACTGCGTTGCTTCGCGTTTGGGCTGGTGTTCGGCATCGCCGGGCTGTTCGCCCTGGTGTTCAATGCGTCGTTCCTGGGCGCCGCCTTCGGCCACATGGCCCAGAGCCCGCATGCGGAGAACTTCTTCCACTTCGTTACCGCGCACGGCCCGTTTGAACTGACGGCCATCGCGCTGGCCGCGGCAGCGGGAATGCGTCTGGGCTTTGCGCTGGTCGATACAGGAGGCTACACTCGCGCGGCCGCGCTGCGCCGTGCCGTTCCCGAGGCCATGCCGTCGGCCTCCGCCGCCGTCCTGCTGTTTCTTCTGGCGGCGGTGATCGAGGGGTTCCTCTCGCCTTCGTCCGCGCCCTACGCCGTCAAACTGGCCGTGGCCATCGGCTCCTGCGTTATCCTGGTGCTCTACTTCGTGGGCTTGGGAAGGCGGCCGACCGCGCCGGAGTAGCGGCCGCGTTTGCGAACCGTTTGTGCGTAGGCTTCCAGCCTGTCTTCTCCGCCCGCTCACCTCGAAGCCTGTCCCACGCAATTCGGTGCATTATTGTTTTGCATCGCCGATCCACCCATCTGGAGGGCCAAGTGAAGAGACGCCCTCTGCCGTGGTGCAGGACGATGTGATAAGCTTCTGAGAGAGGCCTGCGCCCTGGGAGTCTGCAATCATGTCCGACGTTCGGCATCCATCGCCCTATTCCAGTGTCGACGTGGCCGTGCTCGAGCCCATGCATTGGCGAAGCTGGCCGCTGGTGAAAAGCCCGGCCCGCGCCGCGGGCGTCGTGGCGGGCATCGTTGCCGCGGCAGTGCTGGCGTGGGCCGCGGTCGGCAGTGTGGTGCCGGCACTGCTCGCCGCCGCCGCGCTGACGGTGAGCCTGTGGCGGTTCTTCACACCGGTCACTTTCGCCCTGAGCGAACAAGGCGTCGAACAATGGGCCTTCGGCCGCCGCCTGCGAATCCCCTGGCGGGCGATCCGCGGGTATGAGGAGTGTTCGGCGGGCGTGCTCTTGGTCCCACACGGTGAACGGGCCGTCATGGTCCCTTTCCGCAGCCTCTACCTGCCCTGGGAGAACCGCCGCGATGAAGTGCTCGCCTTCGTACGGCATCACCTTGACCCGTCGCCGGAGATGAGCCGTTGCTGACCGGCACGCCTTCCGCAGGCCGCGCAGGGCGGTCGCGGGGGTTGACACGCTGGAGGCGTATCCCGCGACATGACAGGCTAGAAGCCTATTCCACGGCCGGAAGCGACGGGCTACTCGGGCTGTTCGGCAGGCGGCGGCTCCAAGGGCGGAGCCTCGGGCTCGGCTTGCTTGGTCTTTTCCTCTTCGGCCTTGCGGGCGGCTTCCTCGGCGGCCTTCTTCTCGGCCCCGGCCTTTTCCTGTTCCGCCTCGCGGGCGGCTTCTTCGGCAGCCTTCTTCTCGACCTCGGCCTTTTCCTGTTCGGCCTTGCGGGCGGCTTCCTCGGCAGCCTTCTTCTCGGCCTCGGCCTTTTCCTGTTCGGCCTTGCGGGCGGCTTCCTCGGCGGCCTTCTTCTCGGCCCCGGCCTTTTCC
>CAYPWB010000082.1:0-17674 GCA_964414315.1 uncultured Planctomycetaceae bacterium
CACTCGGCCCACCCTACACAATGCCGTCACGCCCGGCCCAACATGCGGTCCAGCGCGTCGGAAGTGTGGTACACGAGCGCCTCGGGCCAGTGGGGAAACGGGTTGAAGTACTCAAACGTGAGATAGCCCTTGTACCCGGCCGCTTCGAGCGAATCGAGCACCGCCGGCCAGTCGGTCGTGCCGTCCAGGAGCGGGCGGAACGCGTGCAGGTTGAACTCGTTCACGTGCTTCGAGTACTCCTTCAGGTGCACGTTCCGAATCCGCTTGCCCAGCAGTGGAATCCAGTGCTCCGGGAAGTGGTACTGCATGATGTTGCCCGTGTCGAAGTGAACGGCCACTTGCTCCGAGTCGAAGCCGTCGACGAACTCGATCATTTCCTGCGGGCTGTGCAGGAAGCCATTGGCGAAGATGTTCTCGATGTTCAGGGATACGCCGGCCTTCTCAGCCACGGGAATGAGCGAGGCGACAGCCTCCCGGGCGCGGCGGTAGCACACGTCGGGCCGGACGGGCGGGTCGTCGGGTAGCCAGGGTGCGTACACCGCGCCGGGCACGACCAGCAGATTGGGCGTTTCGAGCAGTTCGGCCGCCCGGATCATCTGCCCCGCAAGCTCAAGCCCTCGTGCCCGACGCTCGGGGTCGTCGTGCGTCAGCGAGTACGGCCAGAACAGGAACGAACAGACGCCGCTGATGTCCACGCCGATCTCGCGGGCCATCCGGCCGACCGTGCGAATGTCGTCGGCCGACGCCTCGGGCGACAGTTCGCCCTCGAGGGCATAGTTCACTTCGACGCCGTCGAAGCCGGCGTCTTTGCACACGGACAGACACTCGCGGAGCGACATCTTTTGCGGGTAGGGGAGTGCCCAGAGGTTGATCGACTTCTTCATCTCGTACCTCCGCCCGGGCGACGAGGCCGGCTGCGGCTGTCCAGCCGTCTCCTCCGGTGCGGCCATGATTCCCTGGGCGGCGAGGAAACTGCTGCCGAAGGCGGCCGTGTAGGCCAGAATTTCGCGACGGCTCAGTGCGTGCGACGGTGACTTTCCCGTATCGTTCATAACAGGACCCTCAGTTCTATGGCCAAGCGAAGGGGACGGCCCCCGTGAACGCCGTTTGTCTTCTACACGATAGGCGCGTGACCGGGGGATGTCAATGATCGCAAAGGGGGTTGGGACCTCACGGTTCCCGCTCGCCGTCACTCCTGCAACGGTGAGATGCCGGAGGCGGAACCCGTCGGGGAGGGGCGCGGAAGCGGGCTGTGGTATAGTACACTTGCGGTGTGGCTCCCCCTTCCCCTCCCGTCGTCTTGGAGATGACATGAACGCTCTCAACGCAATCGCCCTTTCGGCAATCCTCTGTACGCAAGCCCCGGCCGATTGGCACGTATGGACGACAACCGACACCCTCAGGGTCCTCCGAGAAGCCCCCGCAGGGGAGGGGCGCAACGTTCGCCTCGCCGCCGCCCGAAACGAGTGGCGGAGCTTCCAGGTGCTTCTGCGCAGTGATGCGACGATACCAGGCGTGCGTATCGAGCCGGGCGACCTGACCGGCCCCAAAGAAGCCGTTTTGCGGCACCAAGCCGCGCGGATCTATCGGGCGCACCAACTGCACCTCGATACGGGCACCTTCCGGAACGACGAGTTCTCGCCGGGCTGGTATCCCGACCCCCTCATCCCCGTCCGGCATCCGCTCACACACAAGCCGCTCACCGGCGGCCGGCTGGTCGCCATGCCGTTCGACCTGCCGGCCCGGCAGACGCATGGCTTCTGGATCGACGTGTACATTCCGCAGGAGACGCCCGCGGGCGAATACCGCGGCGTGTACCGCGTGACCGCCGAAGGGCAGCCGGCGGTCGAAATCCCCGTCGGCGTCACGGTGTGGGACTTCAGTCTGCCGAGAGTCTCGGCCATGAAAACCGCGTTGGGATCGCCGGCCAACCGGATGCGCGGGTACTACCGCGCGCGGGCCGAAGCCGGTCGGGAGGCCGAACCCGACGACTGGGACGCCATCGAACAACAATGTGCGGCCATGCTGTCGGAACACCGCGTCAACGCCACACCCCCGCAGGCGTTTCTGCTTCCGCAGGAACAGGCCGACGGTTCGTTTCTGCTCGACCGGGAGCAGGTCGACGCACTGCGCGAGTTCATCGACCGTTATCATGTGAATGCCTGCGCCCTTCCGCACCCGCGACGATGGATCGACGACCCTGAGGAGCAGCGGCCGAGGCTGCACGCATGGCTGGCAGCCTTCGACCGGGCCATCGAGGAACTCGACCGGCCGGAGGTGACGTTCTATATCTACCTGCGCGACGAACCCAACGATCCGGAAGCTTACAACTACGTGCGGCTTTGGGGTCGCGCCATCCGCGCGGCCATGAGTCGCGTGAAGGTCCTGGTGGTCGAGCAGACATGGCCCCAGGAAGACCGCTGGGGCGATCTGTACGGGGCCGTCGACATCTGGTGCCCGCTCTTCTCGTTGCACAGGCCGAAAAGCGCCGCGGCGCGGCAGAAGTTGGAAGAAGAGATTTGGACGTACACCGCCCTGTGTCAGCGGGCGCGCACGCCTTGGTGGCACACCGACTACCCGCTGCTGAATTACCGCGTGCCGAGTTGGATCGCGTGGAACTACGACATTCGCGGGCTGCTGTATTGGGGGGGTATGTCGTACTGGCGCGGCGTCGACGATCCGTGGACCGATCCCAAGACCCTCGACCGCCGATCCGGGCCGGGCGGCGCAAGCGGGGCGCTGTTCAACGGCGAAGGCGTGCTGGTGTATCCCGGGCGCGCCGTCGGATATGACGGCATCGCGCCGAGCATACGACTGAAAGCCCTGCGCGACGGCATCCAGGACTACGATCTGCTGGTGCTGGCCTCGCGAAGAGGAAGAGAGGAAGAAGCCCGGGCACTGTCGACCGGGCTCGCGCGTTCCTGGTTCGACTGGGACCCCGACCCGGCTGTCTACGACGCCGCCCGGCAGCGGCTGGCCGAACTGATTCTTTCCGCCCCGAAGCCGGACCGCGACGAGCAGGCCGACGCCAAAGACCGCTTCCCACTGCCCGACTTCATGCGGCGGAAGGCGGAACCGCAATAGGCCGGATCGGGCTCAGCCGCCACGAGCGAGTTTGGCGCTGGCCTGGGCGGACGGCATGGCATGGAATTCACGGGAGCAACAGGGGCCTCACGGCCCCCGCTCGCCTGTGGGTTGGGAACGTTCGCCGTAACGCCGGAAAAGCCGCAGCCCCCCTTGCCAGTGGAGAATACTGCGGCTACACTGCGAACTTTTCTCAAGGGACAGGAGCAGCGCCATGGCCAAGAAGCGTGTACGGACGGGTATCGTCGGCACCGGATTTTCCGCCTCGTTCCATTTCGAGGCGTTGCAAAAGATTTACGGGACCGAAGTGGAAGTGGTCGGCGCCCACACGATCGACGTGGAAGGCGGCAAGGCCTACTGCGAGAAGCGACAGATTCGCTACTTCCCGAAGCTCGACGACCTGCTTGCGGAGGTCGACGTGATCCACTGCTGCACGCCGCCCTATGCCCACGAGCCGGTGACCATTGCCGGCTTGCAGGCCGACAAATACGTGATTTGCGAGAAGCCGCTTACCGGCTACTTCGGCGACGGCAGCCCGGATTTCCACGGCGAGCGCTTCCCCAAGCAGCAGGCGCTCGACGCCGCGTTGGCCAGCGTCGACCGGCTGATCGCGGCCGAGCAGGCGAGCAAGGGCCGGCTCCTGTACGCCGAAAACTGGGTGTACGCCCCCGCCATCCAGAAGGAACGCGAAATTCTCGAAAAGACCGGCGGGCAGATTTTGTGGATTCACGGCGAAGAAGCCCACAGCGGTTCGCATTCGGTCGATTACGCCTACTGGTCGCGGTGCGGCGGCGGAGTGATGATCGGCAAGGGCTGCCACCCGCTCACCGCGGCGCTGTACCTGAAGCGCGTAGAGGGCTTCGTTCGCGACGGCAAACCCATCCAGCCCAAGAGCGTCACCGCGCGCTGCCACGCCGTTACCCGGCTGCCGAGTTTTCGCGACGAAGGCCATATCCGCTGCGACTACTACGACATCGACGACTTCTCGATGATGCATGTCGAGTGCACCGACGGCACGATGATTACCGTGTTCGCGTCCGACATCGTGCTGGGCGGCATCCACAATTGGCTTGAGGTGTGCTCGAACAACCACCGCGCCGTCTGCAACATCAACCCCAACACGCTCATGCAGACCTACAACCCGGTGGAAGCGAACTTCGCCGATATTTACGTGGTCGAGAAGATCGGCACGAAGCAGGGCTGGGCCTGCACCGCGCCCGACGAGGACTTGATTACCGGCTATCCGGCCGAAATGGAGGCCTTCTACCGCACCATCGCCTACGGTGAGGAGCCGCAGAGCACCATGGGCCTGGCCGCCGACACGATCTCGACGATCTACAGCGCGTACCTTTCGGCGGAGCGCGGAGGCGCCGCGGTGGACGTGAAGACGTACTGACCGACTGCCTGCCCGCCTTGCGGCGCACCAATCAAAACAGTCCGCGGATGCGGACCGGCGTCAACTCGGCTAATTCCTGTACGACGAGGTCGGCGTCGGCGAGTTCCTCCGACGTTCGCCCGGTGCTCACCAGCCCGACGGCCTGCATGCCGGCGGCGCGGGCGGCGACAACGCCGGTCGGCGCGTCTTCAATCACGGTGCAGGACACCGGAACCGTACCAAGCCGCTCGGCGGCGAGGAGGAACACCTGCGGGTCGGGCTTACCTCGCGTCACGTCCATGCCGGTCACTACCGCTTGAAACCGGCCGCTTACCCCGAGTTTGTCGAGGACCATGGCCACATTCTCCGGCGGGCCCGACGAACCGACTGCCAGGGCAAACCCGTCGTCGGACAGGCTGTCGATCAACTTGCGGGCGCCGGGCATGGCCGGGAAGTCGTCCTCGATGATACGGCGGAACGCCTCCTCCTTGGCCGCGTCCATCTCGGCGATGCGTTCTTCCGTGAGTTCCGCCCCCCAGAAGTGCCCGATGATTTCGCGGCTGGTGCGGCCAAACGTGGGCGCAAATTGCGCCTCGGTAAAGGTGAAACCTTCGCGTTCAGCCAAGGCCACCCAACTCTGGTAGTGGGCGTGGTATGTATCGACCAGCACCCCGTCCATATCGAAAATGACAGCCAGTTGCGTGCTTGACTCCACGTTCGTGCACTCCAGTTCCTACAGGCCAAAGTGTCCAGCTTCGATCGAAAACCGCGAGGTCGGGGGGATGTCGACCGCCATGAGAAGGGCAAATCGAGCCCGGGCGTCGTCATACCAATGCGATGGGGTTCTCGACGACGGGACGCCAATATCGCGGGCTCTTTCCCGCGTGTCAAGGGTCCGGTGCAACCGAATGTGCAGGTTTTGCGGGCTGAAACCGGCAGGCAATCGGTGGCCTCCCTTTGGCAACGGTCCGACCTCTTGCCCTGCTCGGGTTGCGAACCTACGTTTCATTGCAGCCCCTTGCGGGCAGTCGAGCGGACCAACAGTGCACGGTCCGGCCGCCCGCGGGGGCTTCCTTGCCCGCTCGGCGCGGTTCATTGCTCCCTCAGTTCCAAAAAGGTGTCGCCCATGGGATGGCTCTCCGGAGACAAGATCGTCCGGTTCCTAAAGGACGAAGATGGTCCCACGGCCGTCGAGTATGCCATGATGGTGATGCTGATCTTTCTCGCCTGCATTTCCGCCGTAGTATCGGTCGGACAGTCGACTTCGGCCAGTTTCGAGCATTCGGGCAACGAAATTACCGAAGCGTTCGAAGAGGCTCCGTAGCCTGCCTTTGGAGGCGTGAGGAGTACGTGCTCTTCACGCTCCGCGTGAAGTCGCGGCAGACGGTTGTGCCCAACCCGCCGAGAGAGCTAAAGCGGCGGACGGCAGACAAGGGCGTTGCGCAAACGGCCCGCGCCGCCCATCACGGCCGGCACGACCTCACGCGGAGCGTGAGGAATACGTGTTCTTCACGCTCCGCGTGAAGTCGTGGCAGACGGTTGTGCCCAACCCGCCGAGAGTGCTAAAGCGGCGGACGGCAGACAAGGGCGTTGCGTAAACGGCCCGTGCTGCCCACCACGGCCGGCGCGACCTCACGCGGAGCGTGAGGAGTACGTGTTCTTCACGCTCCGCGTGAAGTCGCGGCAGACGGTTGTGCCCAACCCGCCGAGAGAACTAAAGCGGCGGACGGCAGACAAGGGCGTTGCGCAAACGGCCCGCGCTGCCCACCACGGCCGGCGCGGCCTCACGCGGGGCGTGAGGAGTACGTGTTCTTCACGCTCCGCGTGAAGTCGCGGCAGACATTTGTGCCCAACCCGCCGAGAGAACTAAAGCGGTGGACGGCAGACAAGGGCGTTGCCCAAACGGCCCGCGCCGCTCCCCACGGCCTGCGCGACCTCACGCTGAGCGGACGCGAGCAGGTGTGAGTTGCCATGACAGCCCGGGCTGTTATAATTCCCCCGGAACGCGCAGCACTCGCGGCGGCGCTCGATCGGCGGGCCCCTTTTGTTCGGCCCGAGGCGCCGCCTTTTCGGCAACTTCGCCGAGCGAGCGGTGAGCGAGGTACACACCGCACGAACATTCCCAGGGAGCAGTACGATGTCCGATACGCCTGCAGTTTCTTTGACCCGACGCCAATTCGTTCGACACACCGGGGTGGTCGCCGGCGGCGCGCTACTGGCCGGGGCGGGCCGGGCCCATGCATCGGAGGCCTCCGGCGGCCTTCCGAAACGCACGTTGGGCCGGACCGGCGCCGACGTGACCACGCTCACGCTGGGAACTGCCCCCTGCGGTCAATCGAAGAGCTACAGTGCTCGCGATATTGCAGACGCCGTCGACACGGCGCTCGAACTGGGCGTCAATTCGGTCGATACGGCTCCCGCTTACGGAAATGCCGAGGAAGGCATCGGCCTTGCGCTCGGCGCGCGCCGCACCGATGTCTTCCTCGCCACCAAGGTATGGGCCGACACGGTCGAGGACGCCGAGCGGTCGCTGGCCAACAGCCTCCGCATGCTTAAGACGGACCATGTCGACCTGCTGTACTTCCACAACCTTGGCACCCGAAACGTCGACGTCGCGCGGAGCCCCGAGGGCGTTTTCACATGGCTGGAAAAGCAGAAGCAACTTGGCAAGACTCGGTTTGTGGGTCTTTCGGGCCACAACCTGTCGGAGCGTTTCCGGCCGTTTATCGAGTCGGATGGTGCCGACGTCGTCCTGATCGTTCTGAACTTCGTCGACCGGTTCATTTACGGATTCGAGAACACGGTACTGCCGCTTGCGCAGAAGCATAATTTGGGCGTGGTGGCCATGAAAGTGTTCGGAGGCATCCAAGGCGGGTTCCGCAACTACGGCGGTCCGAAGCGTTCGCCGCAATTGGGGCCCCAACTTCTCGAGCCGGCGGTGCGTTATGCGTTGGGCCTGCCGGGCGTCGCCTCGTTGAACATCGGCGTCCACGACGCCAGGCAAGTTCGCGAGAACGTGGCGATGGTCAAGCGGTTCCAACCGCTCACCGAGGCCGAGCAGGCGCGCCTGGCCGTTCTGGGACGGCAATTGTCGCCCGCATGGGGACCGCACTTCGGCCCCGTGGGCGAGCCGGTAGCGTTTCGTGAGGCGGCCGCCGGGCCCGCGATGGTCTAGGTGTTCCGTCGCATCTTAGTCGCTCGACCGGCGTCCGTGGCGGCCGAACACGGCAAGGCCGAAGATCAGCCAAAAGGCGGCAATGCTTGAAGTCAGGGCCAAAACGGTTTGGGGGCCGAGTTGTGCAATCAAGGGCAGCGACGCGGCGGTGAAAAGTCCACCGCCGACGATCGGCTCAAACAGCAGTTGCTTGTAGCCGAAACTTTCGAGCGCGCCCGACTCGTTCCGCGGATCGGCCATCCGCATCAGCAATAAGCCGGTTACCGTAACGCCCATCGACTGGCCGAAATCGCCGATGCCGCGTTCGAACCATCCGAAGGGAATCAGCCGCGGCGCCAGGAAGATGAGCGCAAGGACGTTCCAGAGAATCCCGGCGGCGGCAAGCGCCACGAACGGCACGGCGTGCGCCCCCAAGGCGGTAATGGACAGGGTGCCCAGCGCCGAGACGATGGTGAAGTCGAGTGCGGCGCCGGAAATCCGATTCATCCGCCGTCGACTGATATGCCGATTCATCCCGGAGCGGTCCGCCGCAACTTGCAGGACCACCCCACCGATCATCGCCAAAGGGAACAGTGGCACGTAGGGGATCAAGTTCACGCCGCCTTCGCCGCCCCAGGTGTAGTGTTCGGTCACCAGAAGCCCCTGTTTGATCAACCAACCGATGACGATGGCGAGGGCGACAATTCCCAAGTGGACCGACAGAGGATCGGTAGGCTTCGCCTCTTGAACCTTCTCCCATTCCAATTCCCTCAACTCTTCAAGCGAATCGCTGTTGGCGCCGGAGGCGGCCGGCAAATCGGATACGCGGATTCGGACACCGCTGTCAGACGCGCCCCGGCGGCTCGGTCCTTCCACGTCCGCCAGCCCGCGCCCGCGCAACGGGTCGATATGTCCGCGGCGGGCGGCCCAGTTGATCAGCACCGTCCCGGCAACGACTCCTGAAACGAGGCCGACCGTGGCCAGCCCAAGGGCCAAGTCGGCGCCTTCGGGGAACCCCAGTTCTCGAAAGGTGCCCGCCATTCCAGTGGCGGTACCATGCCCCCCTTCAAAGCTGATCTCGATCAATGCCCCCGCCAATGGGCTAATTCCGAACGCCGGTGTGAGGATCAGCATGCACAGCGAGATGCCAACCACGTACTGCCCCCATGCCAGGGTCTGCCCGAACGCCACCTGCGGACCGGCCCGCACCCAAAGGTCACGTGCTCCCGGAATCGGCTTTCCCAGGAACAGCGCTGCGAACACCACGTTGATCAGCAGTCCCGGCAAGCCGCGCCACACCTCGACAATCGGCTCGGGAAACAGCCCGTCGGCCAGCGAGTGGGTGGCGTATCCCAGGGCGCGAACGACCAGCCCGACGCCCTGGGAGCCCAACGCCAGGGCCAGAAAGCCCGCAATGATGGAACTGGGCAGGAATAGTGCCTCCAGGATCGCGACCTTGGACTTGATGAACTTCCCCGCGAGCAGGAACAGACCGATGAGGACAAACGCCCAGAAGGCGTCGAGGTGCGACATGGCATTCTCCATGCGGTGCGGCGCGGTTACGGGTGTCGCCGAAGAGGTGGATATGATGCACCGGTCGCGGTCGGTTGACAAGGGGCCGGCGCAACGCCAGAATCGAAATAGTAGCTGCGGGGGCGACTCCTCCCGTTCCGACGGACGTTATTAGGAACTTCAGCGATGGCGTGGCCCCTGGCCTCTCATTTTAGCGTAATGCTGCAGAATCCCCGGGTTGCGTTTCGCGATCCGGTCCTCCAGCAGTGCGTGGTTCAGAAGAACGCCCAGGGGCAGCCGCGGCCGTGGGCGGGCGCGTTCGCCGTGGTGTACAAGGCGACCGACGTGTACGGGCAGAACCCGTTCGCGGTGCGGGTATTCACCACCGAGTCGCCCGAGCGGCGCGAACGCTACGACCACATATCGGCCTACCTGAAAGCCCGCCGGCTCGCATGCATGTGCGATTTCGAGTACCGCGACGCCGCCATCCGGTCGGCGAGCGACGGGAAGTGGTACCCCCTGATCCTGATGGAGTGGGTGCAGGGCGATACGCTGTTCCGTTGGGTGCAGGCCCGCTGCCGTGAAGGAAACACGCCCGCGCTGGCCCACGCGGCCGAACAATGGCTGGCCCTGGCCAAGGAACTCGCCGACGCCTCGGTCGCCCACGGCGACTTGCAGCATGCGAACGTCATGGTCAGCGAGCAGGGCCAACTCAAACTGGTCGACTACGACTGCCTGTGCGTGCCGGCCCTGGTCGGGCGGCGGAACCTGGAGGTGGGCGTGGAGCCCTACCAGCATCCGGCCCGCTCCGCCAACACGCTCCTTTCCCTCGACCTCGATCACTTTTCAGAACTGGTGATCTACACGGCGCTTCGGGCCCTGGCCGCCGATCCGGGATTGTGGCAAAAGCACGTCGACGCGACCGGGTACGACAAGTTGCTGTTCCGATCCGACGACATTCGCGCGCCGGCCTCGTCGGCCCTGTACCACGACCTGCAGAATCTGCGCGACGCCGAGGTCCGCCAACTCGTCGACCGCATGTGCGACCTGGTACACATGCGGATCGACCAGGTTCCGCCGCTGAGCCACGTGGCCGGCTCCTACGCCAAGGTCGAACAGTTACTCAACCAAGGATACTGGGACGCCGCCGTCGAGTTACTGAACCGTCGCGGCCATTTTCGCGACGCGCCGGAACATCTCAAACCGCTCATCCACCGGGCGTACGAGCATGTGTGCCGCCAGGAGGCCTGGAAGGCCTTTCAACGCATCCCCTACGAGACCAGCGAGCGGTGCGACCGCCGGCTTGTCGATGCGTGGAACGAACAGCTTTTCGCCGGGTTCGAGGCGGCCGAGCACGAGCGAGTTCGCGTGGCCGAGGCCCGGCGGCGCGTGACCGCCGTCGACCGCATCTGCCACTTGGCCCAGCAGCTTGGCGAGCGGATTATCCCCCCGGGCGAACAGTCGCTGGTGGAGGCCGCCGCGCGCCTGCCCCAAGGATACCACTACAGCCTGGCGCCGCGCGTCGACCAGGCGCGGCGACGTATCCAGGCCGTGCAGCGACTGCAAAAGGCGATTGCCCACGGGGGTGCAGAGGCGGCCATCCTCGCGGCAGGCCGTTCGTT
Organism: uncultured Planctomycetaceae bacterium; assembly: GCA_964414315.1. Classification (GTDB taxonomy): domain Bacteria; phylum Planctomycetota; class Planctomycetia; order Pirellulales; family Thermoguttaceae; genus PWXP01. The sequence continues at coordinate 10,748 of CAYPWB010000082.1, forward strand.
GAGCGAACTGGGGGGCGAGCCCATGCTCTCGGCCGAGCAACGGGATCGCATCGCCCTGGCCGCGCAGCGCGCCCCCTTGCTGCGCGAACTGGAGCAGACGCCGGCCGACCTGCCCCTGGACGAGCGCGACGCCCAACTGCTCGACGCTTGGCGCCGCGGGAGGCTCGACCACTGCCCGGAGGCCGAGAAGTGGCGGTCGCAAGTCAAGGCGGCTCGCCGGCGGGTGGAGTTGCTCCGAGAGATGGCCCAGGCAGCCGAGCAGGGCGATGCCGAAGCCGTGCGCGCGGCGGTGGACGATGCCGTCTTCGCCGAGGGCAAGCTCCCCAAGGCGTGGCAGGAGCAAGTCGAAGCCGCCCAGCAGCGCGTCGCACGCCTGGACCGCCTGGAAGACGCACTCGTCCGCCAGCAGCCGAAGGCGTTTTTCGAACACTTCGACGCCCCGCTGATCCGACGTCTGTCTGAACGGTTCGGGCCCTACCTCGACCGTATTCGCGCCTGGACCGTCGAGGAAGTGCTCCCGCCGAAGCGGATGGGCCTCCGACGCATGGCCGGCTGGGGTGGGATCGCCGCCGAAGACGAAACCGCCCAGGCGTTTCTAATCCGCTGGCATTGGCCCCACGAGCGATTCGTCGACCGGTGCCTCCTCACCCTGAGCCCCGAGGAACCTGCCGCCGGCGACGACCCCGACACGATGGCCACCTTCGAGGCCGTCATCGTCGAGCGGGATCGGTACGCGGCCGACGGCGACCGCCTGCGCCTGCCCATCCAGTCGGACTGGATGGGGGCTCACGTAGCCGTTTGGGCGCTGGTCGACCTCGGGTTCGAGGTCCTTCAAGGGCCTCCCGTTGCCTTGGGACGCCTCAAAATCCCTTCGAAATGGGGGCTTGCGAACTGGTCGGTATTTGCCGGGCGCGGCGCCGAAATACCCCAAGAGCAGACCGACGAAGGCGATACGGCCCGCCGAGAGTAATGAGCCAAGGAACGACGTTACCGTTTTCGGGACTGCGAACAAGGCCGGGCTAGACTTGAGAATTGATGATCCGCCGAACCAAAGGGAGTAGCAGGAAATGACCCGGGCCCCTTACACGCAAGAGATCAGTCGCCAGAACAAGGCGTGTTTCTTGTTCCTCCTCGACCAATCGTATTCCATGGAGGAGCCGCTGGGCAACTCGCAGCGACGCAAGTGTGACGAGTTGGCAACGGCGATCAACGGCTGGCTTGAGAACATGGCCATTCGGGCCAGCGGCGACGAAGGCATTAAGGACTGGATGGACGTCGGCGTGTTCGGCTACCGCACCGATCAGCATGCCAACCCGATCATCCAATCGGCCCTTACCGGCCCGCTGACGGGCCGTCCGATCGTCTCGATTCCGGAAATCGGCGCCCAGCCGGCCCGAATCGACACCCAGCCGAGGTATATTCCCGACGACCAGACGGGCCAGATGATCGAGATTCCGTGTGAAGTGCCCGTCTGGGTCGATCCGGTCTCCGAGGGCGGGACCCCGATGTGCCACATGCTGTACCATGCACACCAGTTGCTCAGCCAGTGGATTTCCGAGCATCCGCGGAGCTTTCCGCCCATCGTTATCCACATTTCCGACGGCGAGTCGCAGGACGGCGACCCAATTCCGTACGCCGAGGCGGTCCGAAACTTGGCGACCGAGGACGGCAACGTGCTGCTGCTGAACTGCCACCTTTCGGTGACGGCTGCCGAGCCGTTCATGTTCCCGGCGCGCGACGATTACCTGCCCGACGAACTCGCCCGCGTGCTGTTCCACATGTCGAGCGTATTGCCCGATCCGTTCGTGCGGCAGGGGCGGGCCGAGGGGTTCGACCTCCAACCCGGTGCCCGCGGAATGGCCTTCAACGCCGACATGGTTTGCCTGATCCAGTTTCTGAACATGGGCACGCAGGCGGCTCCGGGGCTCCGGTAGAGTTCGAAAACTCCGGTTGGCGCGGGTCGGTTTTCGCTCTATCATTTGGAAAACGTTTACGCTGAAGCGTGAGCTCCCGCACCACCCGTACACGAGCGCCGTGATCAGGCAGGAGGGAATGAGCCGTGTCGCGAGTCAGTCGTGGGTCCCGCGCAGGGAACCGTTCGTGCAAATCCAACGACGGAGACCAATTCTTTTGGGCCGAATACGACGACGCCGAATTGCTCCAGATGCGTATCTGCGATTTGGGGCTGAAGGCGGTCGGACCGATACTCGAACGCCGCATCGAACGCCTGCACGACGAATTGGAGGCTCGCGACATCCTGTTCCGGCCGCACTGCTGGCTTTCGGACGAGTGGTTTTCGCAGGACGGAATACCCGGCATCGCCATCCCGTTCTATCTGGCCCACCCGCGCCTGCAGCGGCTGGAACGCAAACAAATGCTGGAGGTGGAGGGAGGAACGCAAGAGTGGTGCATGCGCATTCTGCGGCACGAAGCCGGGCACGCGCTCGATACGGCCTATCGGCTTCACTTCCGGCGCCGCTGGCGCGAAATGTTCGGCCCCTACTCGCAGGCGTACCCCGACTACTACCAGCCGAAGCCTTACAGCAAGAGCTATGTGCTGCATCTCGATTCCTGGTACGCCCAGAGTCATCCGGCCGAAGACTTTGCCGAGACGTTCGCCGTGTGGCTGCGCCCGCGGTCGCGGTGGCGCAGCCAGTACCGCGGCTGGCCGGCCCTGAAGAAGCTCCGGTACGTCGATGAATTGATGGAGGAGATCAAGAACACGCGTCCGCCGGTCCGCTCGCGGCGCCGAATTGCGCCGCTTCGAGAAATCCGAAAGACTTTGGCGGAACACTACGCCGAGAAGCGGGCACGCTACGGTATCGACTACCCCGAGTTCTACGACCGCGACCTGCGCAAGCTGTTCTCCGATCCACGGCAAAGCACCGGCAACGGACGCCGGAGCGCGGCCGGATTCCTCCGGCGAATTCGGCCGGAAGTGCGAAGAGTCGTGTCGTTGTGGACCGGCGAATACCAGTACACCATCGACCAGGTTTTGGGCGAGATGATCGAACGATGCCGCGACCTCGACCTTCGCCTCGACAAGCCCTTCGAGCAAGCCAAGCGCGACGCCCTGGTGATGCTCACTATGCAAACGATGAACTACCTGCACAGCGGGCGGCACCGTGTCGCCCTTTAGAACACACCGCCGCACGGCTCTCCGAGTCGTGAGTCACTGTTGCACGACTCTCCGAGTCGTCAGCCACTGTAGCACGACTCTCCGAGTCGTCAAAAAAAGAAGCAACTCGGAAAGTCGCCCTACCGTGGGCAACTGTCCCACTCGCACCGCAATCCAGGCAACCCTCAATCGGTTTCGGCCACGCCCATGAAAAAGCGCCGCGTCGTCGTCCTGATGCACGAAGACCTCGTCCCGCCGGAGACGCTTGCCGGGTACACCGACAAGGAAATCGCCCGCTGGAAATCGGAGTTCGACGTTCTGACGACCCTCCGGGAAATGGGCCACGACGCCCAGCCGCTGGGAGTGCGCGACGACCTGGGCGTCATCCGCCGCAAAATTCGCGATTTCAAGCCCCATGTCCACTTCAACCTGCTCGAAGAGTTTCACGGCGTTGCCGTGTACGATCAATACGTTGTGGCCTATCTGGAACTGATGCGGCAGGCGTACACGGGCTGCAATCCGCGCGGGTTGATGCTGGCCCACGACAAGGCGTTGTGTAAGCAGATTCTTTCGTACCATCGCATTCCAACGCCGCGGTTCGCCGTGTTCCCACGCCGGCAACGGGTCAAGCGCCCGAAGTTTCTTCGGTTCCCGCTCCTGGTGAAGTCGGCTGTCGAGGAGGCGTCGCTGGGCATTTCGCAGGCGTCGGTCGTTACCAGCGACGAGAAGTTCGCCGACCGCGTCAGCTTCATCCACGATCAGGTTCAAACCGACGCGATTGCCGAGCATTACATCGACGGCCGGGAACTGTACGTGGGCGTTGTGGGGAACCGTCGGCTTCAAACGTTTCCCGTATGGGAAATGCTGTTCACCAAAATGCCCGACCACGTGCAACGCATCGCCACCGCGCGCGTGAAGTTCAACCCTGATTATCAGAAGAAATACGGCATTCGCACCCGGGCGGCCCAAGACCTGCCGCCCGGCGCCAAGGACCGAGTTATTCACCTGTGCAAGCGTGTGTACCGCGCGCTGTCGCTGAGCGGTTACGCCCGCCTCGATTTGCGGATGCGCCCGGACGGCCGAGTGTACGTGCTTGAAGCCAACCCGAACCCGAACCTGGAATACGGCGAGGATTTCGCCGAGTCAGCCGAGGTCATGGGGCTTTCATACGAGGCCCTGCTCCAAAGGATTCTCGGTCTGGGCCTCTCGTACCGCGCCGCCTGGCGAGGGTAGCCCCGCCCGTGGCACAACCTTCCAGCTTGTCGCGTGGGATAGGCTTCCAGCTTGTCGCGTGGGATAAGCTTCCAGCTTGTCAAGTAAAAGCCGCTCGACAAGCTGCACACTCATGCCACGGAGGCCGAAACCTTCACACCCCGGTGCTTCCGTCGGCCCGCGTGTGATGTATAATAGTTGACAAGGGCTCGGACACGGTCGTTTCGGGGACGCCCGTCGATCCCGCGCATCCACCAGCCCCGGAAACCAGGTATGCCCTTTGAAGCCCGGGCCTTCCAGCTTGCGAAGGACCCTGAACATCCCGGCGAGAACCAGGACGCTTACGCGTTTGATCCCGAGCGCGGCGTTGCCGCCATTGCCGACGGCGTGGCGTCGGCCATCTTCTCGGGGGCCTGGGCCGAGACCCTCGTCGAGGCGGCGGTCCGGCAGCCGCCGGACCCCGACGAGACCGGCCACTTCGCCCAGTGGCTTGCCGACTGCCGCCGGCAGTGGACCGAGCGGATCGACACGACCGGGCTGGCCTGGTTCCAGAAGGCGAAGTTGCCCACCGGGGCCTTCTCGACCTTGCTGTGGGCGCAACTCCTGCCTCTGGAGCCCGATCATGCCGGCTCGTTCGGAGGGTTCCGCCTCCTGGCGCGTGCCATCGGCGATAGCTGCCTGTTCCACGTGCGGCACGGGGAACTGCTCCGCCGCTTTCCCATGGCCGCCGTTGCCGATTTTGAGGACAACCCGCTGGCCTTGGGCAGCGTCGACCTCGGCCGCGACGCCCTCATGCAGTTCGCAACGCTCGACGTCGCCTGCTACCCCGACGATACCCTGCTGCTGACCACCGACGCAATTGCCGAGTGGCTGTACCGGCGGGTCGAGGCGGACGATCCGCCGGAGTGGTCGAAGCTCGGGGAAGCGGATTCGGGGGAATGGGTCGACGAGGTCCACAAGCTGCGCGCTGCCCGCGAAATGCGGTACGACGACGCCACGCTGCTTGCCCTGCGGATTACGAGCGAAGCTCGCCCAAACGCCGAGCCGACAAGCACCGACGCGGCCCCCGAGGAGGAAATCGCCCCACCGGCAAACCTTCCAGCAACCGAAGAAGCGATCGACGCAACCATCGAAAACAACTCGACGCCGACCAAGGCGGCGCTGAATCAGATTGCCGACGGGCTGAACCAACTGGCCGACGAAGGCGTTCGCACCGGCCGCACCTGGCTCAACCGCCTCCGCGACCGGTTCCGCGGCCCCTGACCCGCCCCGTGGGACAAGCTTCCAGCGTGTCAAATCCGTTCGATAAGCTTCCGACCTCGCTTCCATGCCTGACAAGCTGGAAGCTCATCCCTCGGGGCTGGTAGCTGGCGTGCGGCGCCAGGACCGGCAGCGGTTCACTCGGTGCGGTTGGTCACTTCGAGCAGGTGGTAGCCGAACTGGGTTTTGACCGGACCTTGCACTTTGCCCACCTCGGCGCTGAACACGACGCGGTCGAACTCCGGCACCATCTGGCCGGGCCCGAACTCGCCCAGTTCACCCCCCTGGCTGCCCGAGGGACACTTCGAGTGCGAGCGCGCCAGCGCGGCGAAGTCGGCGCCCTCGTCGATCTGCCGCTTCAGTTCTTCACACGACTGCTGCGAATCGACCAAAATATGCCTTGCCGAGGCCTTCTTACCCATTGGAATACCCTTTCTGAAAGTATGTTTGGTTTGCGTTTCTGCGACCGGGATCACTTCCCGGCAGATTCGGGCTCCAAGCCGAGGGCTTGCCGGACGCTGGCCAGCCCGATCCGGTCGAGCATCCGGCCCATGCGTTCCCGGGGCTTGGCGTTCGCCCGGTAGTATTCGACCACCCGGTCGATCAGCGCCAAAGCCTCCTCGGTGGGAAGGTCCTTGGCCAACAGGTCGGCCAAACGGGGGTTGGGGCCGCCGTTGCCGCCAATCAGTACGCGCCAACCCTTGGGGGTACCGATCAGACCGACGTCCTTGATGCACGTTTCCGCGCATTGGTTCGGGCAGCCGCTGACGCCGATCTTCATTTTGCCGGGCATTTCCAGCCCGTGGTACTTTCCGTCGAGCGTCATTCCCACGCCCAGGCTGTCCTGCTGAGCCCGCTTGCAGAACTGCGTGCCGGGGCACGCCTTCACGCTACGGACGCACAGCCCGACCACGCCTCCGGAATCCATTTCCAAATCGGCCCAAATGGCGTCGACGTCCTTCTCGTCGATGCCGACCAAGGCGATGCGGGCGGCGCTGGTGATCTTCAGGGCTTGGCAATGATATTTTTCGGCCACGTCGGCTATTTTTCGAAGGCCGTTAGGATCGATGACGCCGCACGGAACGTGCGGGGCGATGGCGTAGGTTTGCTTGTCGCGCTGGAGGATGACGCCCTTTTCGCCGTCGTTGAGCATGGGTTCGCCTCGGGATCGTTCAAGATGCGGGATGGAATAGAGTCCTATTCTACCCATTGTTTTCGGGTTGGGAATACCCGGCACGATTGCTCCGTCGTCCGCCGGAACTGATTGCCCCCCGTCTGTGCGGCAAGCAGGGGCTCGCGAATGAATAGATGGCGGATTTGGGCGCGGCGAGGACAAG
>CAYPWB010000083.1:0-17609 GCA_964414315.1 uncultured Planctomycetaceae bacterium
GCACCACGGCCGCGACCTGCGCGGTGCAGCCGGCATACTCGGCCGGCCCCTCCTCCATGTCCGCGTCGGGAAGCTCTTTCTTGATGCCCCGGTCCAGGGGCATCTCGTCCGGCTCGGCGCCCAGTTCTTCCAGCAGCCGATTCAACTCGGCGCGCAGCCGGCGCACCATGCCGGCGCATTGCGGATCGTCGACCAGGTTGTGCACCTCGCCGGGATCGGTCGCCAGGTGGAACAGGTCGGCCTTGTGGCGGTCGGGGCTGCCGTCGCCGTGCGGGTAGCGGGCGTATTTCCACTCGTCGGTCCGCACGGCGCGAACGTTCGGCGTGTACGGAAACTGCTCCTCGTAGTTGTACATGTACACGAAGCTCTTCCGCCAACCGGGGTCGGGTTTGCCCGAGGCAAGCTTCTTCCATGAACGCCCGTGGACCTTCGAAAGGGGCGGCGCGCCGCAAATATCGAGGATGCTCGGCGCGAAGTCGGTCGTAAGTGTCATTTGCTCGACCACGATCGGCCGGTCGGGCGCCGTCAGGCCCGGGTAACGCACTACCAACGGCACGCGAATGCTCGGCTCGTGCGCGGTGCGCTTGTCGATCATGCCGTGCTCGCCATTGAGGATGCCGTTGTCGGAGGTGAAAATGATCAGCGTGTCGTCCAACTCGCCCAATTCTTCGAGCAGTGCATACATGCGGCCCACGCTGTCGTCGACCGACAGAATGGTGGACCAGTACGCCCGGACCATGGCGGCAAAGTCTTTCACGCCCTCGCGAGAGCGGTCGGGCCAGTCCTCGCGGTAATCGAACAGCGGTCCGTAAATGCCGTGCCACGTGTCGAGCCGCTGCTCGTACCACTTGGCATTGTCTTCAAGCTGAAACGCACTGGCCGGGTAGGGGACGTTTACATACTGGTAGGCGCCTTCGTACTTCGGCTCAGGGTAGTAGAAGCTGTGCGGCGCCTTGTGGCCGAGGATCAGCGCCCACGGCTTGTCGCGATCGGTTTTCTCGAGCCACTCCTCGGCCATATCGGTCACCACGGTGGTGTAGTAGCCTTCGACCACGCGCCGCTCGCCGCCGTTGAAGCGGAATTCCGTGTCGAAGTACTTGCCTTGGCCTTTGTGCGTCACGAAGTAGTCGAAGCCGCCGCGCACGTCGTCGTTGTCTTCGCCCATGTGGTACTTGCCGATGTAGGCCGTCCGGTAGCCGTCGGCCTGCAGGGCTTTCGGCCAGGTGGGCATATCCTCGGGGTACTCGGTGAAGTTGTTCGACACGCCGTGCGCGTGGGCGTACAGGCCCGACAGGATCGACGCCCGGCTGGGCGAGCAGAGCGACGTGGTGCAGAAGTGGTTCTCGAAATAGACGCCCTCGTGGCCCAGCCGGTCGGTGTGCGGCGTGTGGATGGTGGAGTCGGGATTCAGGCTCACGCAGTCCCAACGCTGGTCGTCGGTGAGGATGAACAGCACGTTCGGCCGGTCGGCGGCGTGAAGGCGGGCAGGCCCGGCCGCCCAGAGGCAGGTCCATGCGGCCAGCGCGAGGGCAATCGTTCGGGTAAACGGCGTAGTCATGGCGTCGGCTCCTGAAAAACGGGGGGCGTCGGTCAGTCCACGCGGGCCCTGGGGCCGCGTATCTCCAACATTTCGCTGCCAGTGTAACACTGTCGCCCAGCGGTGTCCATCGTCCGGCATGCAGGGCGACGGTTCACGAATCAGCCTGGCGCGGAGTGCGAACCGTGGCCGGCTTGTCACCACCCGACTTGTCGTGAATAATCTCGGATAGGCTTCCGGCCCGGCCGCGGGAAAGACACACTTGAAGACGGTCCCGCCCCAATGTGCCCGAGGAAGACAATTCCCGGAAGGCGGTTCCGTTCGTTCCTTGGAGGGCAGCCGTTGACGGGGCAGTGCAGGCAGTTTGTTCCGCTCGATGCGAAGGGGACAGTCCCATTTTCGCGGCGGAAACGGTGGATGATTGGACGTAAACGCCCTTTGCGCCCCGAAAATTGGGACAGTCCCCCTGTGGACGATGTACCTTGGAGGCAAGCACCATGATTCGTTTCCCTGTTCGTCTGGCTGCGGCCCTGGGCGGCGTATTCCTTGCGGCTCTGGGCGGGGCGGCGCCGGCCGAGGAACCGCGGCCCGAGCTGCGCGTGGGCATTCTCGGGCTCGACGCGCACGGGCTGCCGTTTACGCAACTGCTGAACGGGCCGGACAAGCCGGCGGAGCTGGCCGGCGCGCGGGTCGTGGCGGCCTGGCCCGGCGGAAGCCCCGATATCGAAATCAGTCGAACACTGCTCGCCAAGTCGGTCGAGCCGGTCCGCGCGCTCGGGGTGGAAATTGTCGACTCGATCGACGACGTGCTGGCCCAGTCCGACGCGGTGATGATCCTCGGTATCGACGGCCGCTCGCACCTCGAACAGGCGCGGCGGGTCATCGCGGCGGGCAAACCGTTCTTCATCGATAAACCGGTCGCCGCCTCGCTGGCCGATACGGTGCGGGTGTACCGATTGGCTGAACAGGCCAATGTCCCCTGTTTCTCCAGTTCGTCGCTACGCTATAGCCCCGGAATCCTGGGAATGCGAAACGATCCCGCGGTGGGCGAGGTGCGCGGGTGCGACGCCTACGGCCCCAACACGCCGCTGGAGCCGACGCATCCCGACCTGTTCTACTACGGTATCCACGGCACGGAAATGCTGTTCACCATCATGGGCACCGGCTGCGTTTCGGTCACGCGCGTGCGCACCGAGGGCACCGACATCGTAGTGGGCGTTTGGGACGACGGCCGGGTGGGCACGTTCCGGGGCATCCGCGAGGGGGCGCGCGGTTTCGGCGCCACCGTGTTCGGCACCAAGGCGATTGCACCGGCCGGCCCCTTCGTCGGCTATCCCCCGTTGCTGGTGGAAATCGTCCGGTTCTTCCAGACCGGCAAGGCCCCGGTGACGGTGGAGGAAACCCTGGAGATTTACGCCTTCATGGAGGCTGCCGACGAGAGCAAGCGCCGCGGCGGCGCGCCGGTGACGCTGGAAAGCGTGCTGGCCAAGGCCCGCGCCGCCGCCGAAGATACCCCGGCCGACGCGCCGTAACCCGAGCGGTAAGGACCGGCGGATCAACGAGTGTCAAGACATGCTGCCACCAGCTTCCATCATCTCCGGCACGCAATCACTGGGGAGCCCTTAGCGGCTTTGCGGCTTGGCGCCTTGGCGTGTGATCCGGGTCCCACGAAGCTTACACGCCAAGGCGCCAAGCCGCAAAGACGCAAAGCAAGAGAGAGAAAGAGAGAGGGAAGGAATGGGGTATTGGTCACCACCTTCTTTCTACTCATTCTCATCTCTTCTCTCTCATCCTTTGGGATCGGCCGGCAAATAGGTGGCGTAAGCTTCCAGCTTATGGTTTACACGGCACGCAAGCAGGAAGCCTGTGCCCCTTGAAGGCGACAAAGATTGTTCTTCCGACCCGAAGCGTTCGGGCCGTGCGCCTCGGAGCGGCTGCGGGTCTTGCAATCGGCGGGTAGGGTGTTATAGTGGCGCCGGCTGCCCGGCCAGCCGTAGCGGCAGCCGATCGAATCCTTCTTTCTGCAAGAGGAGCTTACCGATGATGCGGACAACTTGTTGGGGAATCGCGGCGATGTGCCTGGCCGGTCTGGCGGCCGTGCCGGCATGGGGCGAAACCGATGCGCGGCCGAACATTATCATCATCATGTCGGACGACATGGGCTTTTCCGACGTGGGCTGCTACGGCAGCGAGATCGCCACGCCGAACCTCGACGCGCTGGCCGCCGAGGGTCTCCGGTTCACCCAGTTCTACAACACGGCCCGCTGCTGCCCCACCCGGGCGAGCATCCTGACCGGCCTGTACCCGCACCAGGCGGGTGTGGGCCACATGATGAGCGACCGCGGGCTCGAAGGCTACCGGGGCGACCTGAACGACCGCTGCGTGACCATCGCCGAGGCCCTGCGACCGGCCGGCTATGTGAACTATGCGGTGGGTAAGTGGCACGTGACCAAGAAGACCCGGCCCCAAACCGAGGCCGACAAGCACAACTGGCCGCTCCAGCGCGGATTCGATCGCTTCTACGGCACCATCCACGGGGCAGGCAGCTTCTACGATCCCAACTCGCTCACCCGCGGCAACACGCTCATTTCGCCCTGCGACGATCCCGAGTACCAGCCCGACACGTTCTACTACACCGACGCGATCAACGACCACGCCGCCCGCTTCATTGCCGAGCACCGGAAGCAGTTCGAAAAGCGGCCGTTCTTCATGTACGTGGCCCACACGGCGGCCCACTGGCCCATGCACGCCCTGCCGCAGGACATCGCCAAGCACCGTGGCAAGTACGACGGCGGGTACGAGCCGGTCCGGCTTGCCCGATTCGAGCGGGCGAAGGAACTGGGGCTCATCGACCCGGCGTGGCAGCTTTCGCCTCAGGCCGAAACGTGGGGCACGGTCGGCAACACGGCCTGGGAAGCTCGCTGCATGGAAGTGTACGCCGCCATGGTCGATCGAATGGATCAGGGCATCGGCCGCATTGTCGAGGAACTTCGGCGGCAGCATGCGTTGGACAATACGCTCGTCTTCTTTCTCCAAGACAACGGCGGCTGCGCTGAGGGGATGGGCCGCGGGGGACAGCGCGGGCCGGTGGAGCGGGCGGCCGAACCGCCGTTGCCGCCCATGCCCGACGACGCCCTCCAGTACGATATGATCCCCCGCCAAACTCGCGACGGCTATCCCATGCGGATGGGTCGCGGTGTAATGCCCGGCCCCGCCGACACGTACATCGGCTACGGCCGCGGCTGGGCCAACGTTTCCAACACGCCGTTTCGCGAGTACAAGCACTGGGTTCACGAGGGAGGGATTTCCACGCCGCTGATCGTCCACTGGCCGCGAGGCATTGCTGCCGAACGTCGCGGCAAGCTGGTGCGCGAGCCGGGGCACCTGATCGACCTGATGGCCACCTGCGTCGACGTCGCCGGCGCTGTCTATCCCGATGAGGTGGACGGGCGGTCCATCCGGCCGGCCGAGGGCGTGAGCCTTCGTCCGCTTTTCCGCGGCGAACCGCTCGACCGGGCCGAGCCGCTCTTCTGGGAGCACGAGGGCAACCGGGCCGTGCGCCAGGGGAAGTGGAAGCTGGTGGCCAAGGCGAACCAGCCGTGGGAACTGTACGACATGGACGCCGACCGCACCGAAACGAACGACCTGGCCGCCGCCCATCCCGACCGAGTTCGCGAACTGGAGGCCACGTGGGACGCCTGGGCGGAGCGGGCCAACGTGCTCCCGCTCGGTGCATGGCGCCGGCGACCCGCCCGCAAGCCCTGACGAAGGGGGCTGGCAACCGTTCACGGGGACTGTCCCGATTCTCGCGGCACATAGGGCGTTCTTGCCCAATCATCCACCGTTTCCGCCGCGAAATGGGACGGTCGCCAGCGAATGCAGCCGAGAAGACTGCCCGCGCCGCCCTGGGCAGCCGAAAAGCGTCACGAAAAGGGGTGTTATGCCCGCCTTTTTGAGCGCAGGAATCTCGCCTTGACGGAAACGGCGGAAATGGGAACAATCCGGCCCGCTGCTTTGACAAGGAACGACCCGCCAAGGCATGGAGGCCGCAGGCGATGCAAGCATGTCCCGGTGTGGGACATCCCGCGAGTTTGGAGGAGTTGTTGCCGGCCGGAGGGGCTCCCCTCTCCCGCAACCTCTCCCCGACCGGCTGCACGTGCGATTCCCGCCGTGTCGAGCCCGGCTATCTGTTCGTCGCCATCGAGGGCGCACAGGCCGACGGGCACGACCACATCGGGCACGCCATCGGCCGGGGCTGCGCGGCGGTCGTTTCCGAACGCCCGCTGACCGGTCTGCCCGTCCCGTTCCTCCAGGTGCCCAACGCCCGCGAGGCCTTCGGCCATCTGTGCCAGGCCCTGGCCGGCAACCCCAGCGAGCACCTGAAGCTCATCGGCGTGACGGGCACCAACGGGAAAACGACCACAAGCTGCCTCATTGCCGGCGTGCTTTCGCGTGCGGGGCACAAGGTGGGCGTTCTGGGTACTTTGGGCTACTTCGATGGCGAGGAGGCCGGCGACGCACGCTGGACCACCCCGCCCGCCGACCAGCTTGCCCAGTGGCTGGCTCGCATGGTGCGCAACGGCTGCTCGCACGCGGTCATGGAGGTTTCGAGCCACGCGCTCGACCAGCGACGGGTGGCCGGTGCCCGGTTCGACGCCGCCTGCGTGACCAACGTTACCCACGACCACCTCGACTACCACGGCTCGCCGGCCGAATATCGCCGCAGCAAGGCCCGCCTGCTCCGGCAACTGCCACCCGAAGGCTTGGCCGTCATCAATGCCGACGATCCCTTCTCGGCCGCCTACTTGAAAGAGATTGACGGGCCGGTGCTGACGGTGGGCCTGCACTCGTCGGCCGAGGTGACCGCCGTGCCGATCGAGCAACTCCTCAGCGAGCAGACATTCCTGCTTTCGGCCGGCAGCGAAACCGTGCCCGTGCGAACCCGCATGATCGGCATGCACCACGTGTACAACTGCATGGTGGCGGCGGCGGTGGGGCTCAGCTACGGCATCGACCTGGTGACCATCGCCCGCGGCCTGGAGGCGGCCGGCCACGTGCCCGGACGGCTGGAGCGGATCGAGTGCGGGCAACCGTTCGGCGTGTTCATCGACTACGCCCACACGCCCGACGCCCTCAGGCAGGTGCTTAGCGCGCTGCGGCAGGTAACGCCCGGGCGGCTGATTTGCGTGTTCGGGTGCGGCGGCGACCGCGACCGGCAGAAGCGCCCGCTGATGGGCCGCGCGGCTGCCGAGGCGGCCGACTGCGTCGTGCTCACCAGCGACAACCCCCGCACCGAGGACCCCGAGGCGATCCTCGCCGACATCGCCGCCGGCATCGACGAGGTAGAGGGGACGGGAGTTGTTTCTTCCGGAAAGCGGCTTCCGCGGCTGGTGGTGCGTCCCGACCGGCCCGAGGCCGTCGGCGAGGCGCTTGCCCTGGCCCGGCCGGGCGATTGCGTGCTGATTGCCGGCAAGGGGCACGAGAACTACCAGATTGTTGGCCGCCGGCGCGTGCCGATGGACGACGCTGAAATCGCGCGTCAGTGGCTTTACACCGAACAACCTTACGCCCAGCCGGATATTACCGAACGACAATGACCACCGTCGGCGAATTGTGCAACGCGATCGAGGGCCGATTGATCGTCGGCCGCCACGTGCCGGGCGCGGCGGAAGCGCCGTGCGGCCGGGCGAGCATCGACACGCGCACGCTTGCCGCCGGCGAGGTGTTCTGGGCGCTGCGCGGCCCGCGGCGCGACGGCACGACATACGTGCCCGACGCATTCGCACGCGGCGCAGTCGGCGCCGTCGCGGCTGCCGAAGTGGACGTGCCCGACGACCGGTGGGCCATCCGCGTCGACGACACGCAGGCCGCGCTCTGGCGTGCGGCCGCATGGCATCGCAGCCGGTTCTGCGGCACGCCCATCGCCGTGACCGGCAGCGTGGGCAAGACCACGACGCGGCAGATGATCCACACGGTGCTCGCCGCACGCCTGCACGGCACGGCCAGCCCGCGAAACTACAACAACCACATCGGCCTGCCGTTGAGCCTGCTTTCGGTCGAGCCGGAGCACGACTACGCCGTGCTGGAACTGGGCGCGAGCCGCCGGGGCGAAATCGCCGCGCTGGCCGGGCTGTGCACGCCGCGGCTGGGGGTCGTCACCCAGCTTGGCGAGGCGCACCTGGCCGGGTTCGGCAGCCGGCAGGCCATTGCCGAATCGAAGACCGAGCTGCTCGCCGCCCTGCCCGAGGACGGGCACGCCGTGTTGGGCGACGATCCCTGGCTCCGCCAGGCGGTGCGCCGCTGCCCCGCGCCCGTTACGTGGGTCGGCACCAATGAGCATTGCGACCTCCAGGCGACCGATGTCGCCACGGCCCGCGGACGGCTCATGTTCGCGGTAAAGGGGTCAGGAGTCTTTTGTGCGCAGCACCCTCCGGGCTGTTCCGGCAAAAGGCTCCTGACCCCTTTACCGTCCGTACCGTCCGAGGGATGCAAGTTCGACATTCCCGTTTGGGGCCGGCACCACCTGACCGCTGCCCTGTGCGCCATTGCGGTAGGCCGGCTCGTCGGGCTCGACTTCGACGAAATGGCCGACGCGCTGCGGAACTACCGACCGGTGGCCATGCGGTGCGAAGTGTCGGAAATCCGCGGAGCGACGGTCGTCAACGACACCTACAACGCCAACCCGACGGCCATGCGGGCCGCGCTGGAACTGGCGGCCGAGTTGGACGCGCCCGGCCGGCGAATCGTCGTACTGGGCGATATGGACGAGCTGGGCGAGGAGTCGCCGCGGTTGCACTGGGAACTCGGCCGGCAGACGGTCGCCTTGGGCCGGGCCGACATGC
This sequence comes from uncultured Planctomycetaceae bacterium, assembly GCA_964414315.1. GTDB lineage: Bacteria > Planctomycetota > Planctomycetia > Pirellulales > Thermoguttaceae > PWXP01. Next base: position 8,380 of record CAYPWB010000083.1, read on the forward strand.
TGATCGCGTGCGGGCGGTACGCCCGCTATGTAGTGGGCGGCGCCCGCGCGGCCGGCATGCCGCAAACCCGGGCCATCCCATGCGACGTGCTCGAAGAAACTCTGCCGTACTTGGGCCGGGCGATCTTGCCGGGCGACGCCGTGCTGGTGAAAGGCTCGCGGTCGGTCGGCATGGAACGGATTATTGAGGCACTAAACCAATACCCCAGCCGCCGCACCGCATAGCGGCGTTGGGGGAAGCAGCACGGGAAGAAGTACGAGTGTTGGAGTTCACGCTTTCGCGTGCGAACCGAGGATGTCTGTTGTCGAGCACGCTAAAGCGTGAACTCCAACACGCTGTAAAACACGTACCACCTTACACAGCGAACAAGAGGAACTAATCGTAAGCTCCGCCGATTGCGCCGCTTGTTGCGGGACATCGGCGCTACCCTTCCCTCCTTGGGTAGAGGCATTGGCTTGCCGGACTTGGCGGTTACTGGGTCGACCGCCCCGGCAAGTGCTTCACGGTGGAGCTTAAGACTGAGCGCCGGGGGAGCGCGTTCCGCGCCCCCCGGCTGCTCAGGGATATTTCGTTGCGGGACCGGCGTTGCCGTTCCATGGACAGGCAACGCTGTTGGAGTTCACGCTTTAGCGTGCGAACCAGACGGGTCCCGTATCCGGCACGCTAAAGCGTGAACTCCAACCTGCGACGGCAGCGCCGCTGCAACTGCGTTCCCGCATCTACCATATACCTCATGCTCCACTGGCTCCTCGACTACCTGGCCGGCACCGGGGCCGAGCCCGCGCTGGCGGGCCTGGCGAAGATCACGCTGCGCGCGGCGATGGCGGCCATGGCCAGCTTTCTGGTGGCCGTGCTGTTGGGGCCGTGGCTGATCGGCTGGCTGCGGGCCCGGTTCCGCGAACCCATCGTATCCGACTCCGACGCTGTCCGCCGCCTGCACGAGCACAAGGCGGCCACGCCCACCATGGGCGGGCTGTTCATCGTGGCCGGGTTGGTCGGCGCCACCTGCCTGCTGGCCGACCTGGGCAGCCTGCTCGTGCAAGCGGCCCTGCTGCTGGTCGTGGGCCTCGGGCTCCTCGGCGCCGCCGACGACCTCGTGAAGCTGCGCGGCCGGCGCAACGGGCTGTCGGTTCGCGGGAAACTGGCCGCGCAACTGGTCGTCGCCACGCTGGCCGCCGTATTGGTTTGGGAACATCACCGCCAGCTTCCCGACGGGCTGGCGCTCGTGCTGCCGCTTGTGGGGCAGGTGGGCAACCTGGGCATCGCCTTCATCCCGCTGGCCGTGCTGGTCATCGTGGGCAGTTCGAACGCGGTGAATCTGACCGACGGACTCGACGGGCTGGCCGGCGGATGCCTCATCTTCACCACCGCCGCCATGACGGCCGTCACGTACGCGGCCGGTCATGCCGAAATGGCACAGTACCTGGCCATCCCGCGCATTCCCGGTGCCGGCGAGCTAACCATACCCGCCGCGGCCCTGGTGGGCGGGGTGCTCGGATTCCTCTGGTTCAACTGCCATCCGGCCCAGGTGTTCATGGGCGATACCGGCGCCCTGCCGCTGGGCGGCCTGCTCGGGCTGCTGGCACTGGCCGCGCGGCAGGAGTGGCTGCTCGTGGTGGCCGGCGGCGTGTTCGTGGCCGAGGCGGGCAGCGTCATTTTGCAGGTGGGCTCCTACAAGCTGCGGGGCAAACGCATCTTCCGCTGCGCGCCGCTGCACCATCACTTCCAACTGGCCGGCTGGCCCGAGGGCAAGATTGTCGTCCGCTTCTGGATTGCCGCCGCCCTGTGCGCCCTGGCCGGCCTGGCCGCCCTGAAGTTGAATATCGATGACGGGATCAGCCCCAAACGGGCTCAGTTCGCCCAGCCCGAGGTAGCGCCCTCCGTGTTGCACCCGGCTTGGCGCCATGTCCTTCACCTTCCCTCGGGGGAGGTCGAACGCGACAGCGGCCGGGTGGGGCCCGATGTGTGCCCCGCCTGCTATTTGGATGCGACTGGTGAGTGCCCTCCCCGTGCCTGTAAGCCCGACTCTCCCGCGGCGCGGGAGGGTGAAGCATCGCGGGCCGTCGCCGCACTGCCGCGCGAGGATCCCCACCGATGACTACGCCACCGCAGTCGCATCCTCACATCATCCTGAGCGGCGGGGGGACGGGCGGGCACCTGTTCCCCGGGCTGGCGACGGCCGAGAGCCTCGAGTCGCTCCGGCCCGAGGTGGAGATTACCTTCGTCGGCACGGGCCCCGAGTGGCTCGGGCGCCGCGTGCGCGAGGCCGGCTACCGATACCTCGACCTGCCGTGCCGGCCGATGCCGCGGCGGCTGGGCGACCTGTTCCGATTCGCCGTCGACAGCCTGGCGGCGTACTATGCCGCGCATCGGTTCCTCACCATGTATCCCGCGGCGGCCGTGGTCGGGCTGGGCGGGTACGCCAGTGTGCCCATGGCTCGCGCGGCGCGGGCTCGCGGCATCCCCCTGGTGCTGTTGGAACAGAATGCGGTGCCGGGCAAGGCCACGCGGTTCCTCGCCCGCCGCGCCGCCGCCGTGTGCCTGGCCCTGCCCGAGGCCCGCGCGGCGTTGCCCTCGCCATGCCACCTTCACCTGACCGGCAACCCGGTGCGTAAGGCGTTTCGCGTTGATGGCGGCGGAGGAGGTGCAGGGACGGGCCAGCAGTTGGAGTTCACGCTTCAGCGTGCGAATCGAGCAGGAGCCGGGTCCGGCACGCTGAAGCGTGAACTCCAACAGCATCCCGCGTGCGTGAACCCGGCTGCTGAGACAGCCGGAACCACTCACCCTACGAGTTCGCCACTCGGCGGAAGGGGACAGTCCCATTTTCGCGGCAAGGAGGCGTTGCCCGGGAAGGATGCGGTTTCCGCCGCGAAAATCGGGACAGTCCCCCGCGTACGGACCGATTCGCCGCAACTACTCGTACTGGGCGGCAGCGGCGGGGCGGAGGCGCTGAACCGCAGCGTGCCGGAGGTGCTCGCCCGGCTTGGGCAGCCGTTGCGCGGCTGGCGCATCATGCACCAGGCCGGCGAGCGCGATAGGGAAGCGACGGCAAACAGCTACGCCGCCGCCGGGCTGCACGCGACCGTCGTCCCCTGGCTCGATAACATGCCCGCGATCATGCAGCAAAGCACGCTTGCCATTTCGCGGGCGGGCGGCACCACGCTGGCCGAGCTTGCCGCCGCCGGGCTGCCCGCCGTGCTCGTGCCGTATCCTCACGCCGCCGACGGCCACCAGCGAGCCAACGCCCGCTCTTTCTGGGCCTCCGGCGCGGCCGAGGTGGTGGAGCAGCAGGGCGGACCGGTCGGATTCGACCGCGCGCTGCACGACGCACTCGCGTACCTGCTGGTCCACCCGACGCGGCTTGTCGACATGCGCGCCGCCATGCTGTGCTGCGCCCGGCCCGGCGCGGCCGACACGGTCGCCCGGCTCGTCCTTGACCTGGCCGCGGCGAGCGGCCAGAATGGGGCGGTGGAAACGCACGCTAAAGCGTGAACTCCAACAGCGGCCGATTCGCGCCTGTTGGAGTTCACGCTTCAGCGTGTGAACCAAGCGGGAGCTGAAAACAGCACGCTAAAGCACGAACTCCAACAGTGGCCGGTTCGCGCCTGTTGGAGTTCACGCTTCAGCGTGTGAACCAAACGAAAGCTGAAAACAGCACGCTAAAGCGTGAACTCCAACATTTGCCAATTCAGCGAATGACTACGATCCTCGACGACATTGTTGCCACGAAGCGCGAAGAAATCGCCCGGGCGAAGGCGGCAACCCCCGAGGCGGCGCTGCGCGAGCAAGTGACGGCCGCCCCGCCGCCGCGCGATTTCCTCGCCGCGCTGCGCGAACCGGATCGCACCGGAGACCGCCCCGGCCCGGTGCGGCTCGTCGCCGAGGTGAAGCGGGCCAGCCCGAGCCGCGGCCTCATTCGCGAAGACTTTCAGCCGGTCGATATCGCACAGACTTACGAGCGACACGGCGCAAGCTGCCTCAGCGTGCTCACCGACGCGAAGTATTTCCAGGGAAGCCTCGACGTACTCCGCCGCGTGCGCGCGGCCGTGGGCCTGCCGGTGTTGCGGAAGGACTTCATCGTCGACCGCTACCAGGTGCTCGAAGCCCGGGCAGCCGGGGCCGACGCCGTGCTGCTCATCGCCGAATGTCTCGACGACGCCCAGCTTGCTGATTTGCACGCGGCCATTGCCGAGCTGGGCATGACGCCGCTCGTCGAGCTTCACGAGGCCGGGAACCTGGCACGCGTGCTGGCGGCCGGCGCCCGGCTGATCGGCATCAACAACCGCGATTTGCGCACCTTCCACACCGACCTGGAGCACACGCTCCGGCTGCGCGCCGAAGTGCCGGCCGACCGCACGCTGGTGAGCGAGAGCGGCATTCGCACCCGGGCCGACGTCGAGCGGCTGGCCGCCGCCGGCATCGACGCCATGCTGGTGGGCGAGTCGCTCATGGCCCAGGCCGACATCGGCGCCGCCGTCGATGCGCTGCTCGGCGCTACCCCGGGCGGGGAATAACTGGGCGCTATACCACTAATATGCAAGATCGTGAACTTTTTCACACAGTCATGGCCTTGGCTTCGAGCGGAAGCTCGCATTGGTTGGCGGCCCTGCCGCCCTATGGGTTGATCCCGGTCCCTGTCCTTCTACACAAGGTCGTGTCGGGTTACCGCGCAACGCACGGTTGCAGCCCGGCTTTTGCCAGCAGCCATACCATGGGGCACCAGTTCGTGAAGGCCGATTGCAGCAGGTTCAACCCCGCAAAACCGGTCAACCATAACCAGCCCGGGTGGTGAAGCGCGGCCAGAGTAACGCTCATCAATACCACCACGCCGGCGGCGGCCCGCAAACCGCGTTCAATCGTCATCTTCGTGCTCCTCTTTCGGTAGGCATCGTATCGGGCGATTCCTCCGCCCTGCAATAGGACCGACGTGCCGCCGGGGCAAATGGTTACAACCCGGGGCGATGTCGCTGCAGGCGGGACCTGCCGGGCCCTCCCTTGGTATGCGACACCTTGACGCGGCCGGCGTCACGATGGCACGCGGGCACGAAGTCCGCCGTGCCCGCTGGAGGAAAGCTTCGCCCGAAACCGCGGCCGTTTCGCCTGCGTGGCGGATTCCCACGGTTTCTCGGTCGTGCAATCGGCGTTGGCGCGCCATTCGCTGCTTGGCGCCGCGGGCCCTTTGCGAAGCGATGTTCGCCAAGGCAGCCCGGGAAACGATTCTCACGCGATTCCACGGCAACCGCCACAATCCCGGCCCACGGAATTCCGGCTTCCGTGGTCTGCGGAATACGACTCGCCGGAACAGGAGTGCGATGATGTTACATTGGCAGTTCGATCCAAATCCCATGGCAACGCGACGGAGACCGAAAGCGACGGTGCTTCTGGCAACGTTCCTGGCAGCACTGCTTGCAGTTACTTCGCTAGCAGCAGCGCCCGAAAACGAGGAGCCGCAAGACGAGGAGCCGACGGCACGCCAGGGCACGCCGGCCCTGGGGGTGGTCATCGGCAAGCCGCAAGACGCTGAGGCTGCCGAAGTGCTTCGCGTTTGGCCGGGAAGTGCGGCACAGAAGGCGGGTATCCAGCGAGGCGATCGTATTGTGAAGGTTGACGAGGACGAGGTGCAGTCGCCCGAAGCGCTGCGAGCGGCCGTGCTGAAACGCGCGCCGGGCGACCAGGTGGAGTTGACCGTGGTCCGCGACGGCGAGCCGCAATCCATGACCGTGGAACTGGGCGGAACGGACGACTTTCGCGGTTGGGCGCGCCGCGGCCCAATCACTCGACAACGCGAGCGCGGCCCCTGGTTGGGCGTGCTTACCGCTCCGGTGCGTTCGGCCGAGGAGCGGGGCGTGCTCGTTCGGCGAGTCTTTCCCGGCAGCCCGGCCGACGCCGCGGGTCTCAAGAGCGGCGACGCCATCCTGCGGGTCGACAAGACGCGAGTCGAAGCGCACGCCGACCTGAAAGCGGCCATCGAGTCGCGCCGGCCGGCGGAAACCATAACCCTCGTCGTTCGGCGCGATGGCGAGCGCCAAAAGGTTCAGGTAACGCTGGGCACGTTTGCCGACTGGCACCGCACCCTGGAGCAACGCACCGAGCGACAACTCCGGGAAGTGCTTCGCGATCTGGCCGCCGCCTCCGCCGATTTGGCCGAAGATGCCCTGCCCGAGGAAGCACGGCGCCGCAGGAGGCTGAGGGCAAGGGTCGATCTGCCAACTTTGGGCGTAGCGAAACTGGCGCCCACCGAAGGCCACGACGCCCGAGGAGCCGTCGTTCTCCGACAGACCGAGGACGGCGTGCACTTGACCGGCGAGGTTCGCGGGCTCAAGGCCGGGCTCCATGGCTTCCATATCCACGAGTACGGCGACCTTCGCGGCCCCAAAGGTCTGAAGGCTGGCGGGCACTTCAATCCCGAGGATACGAAGCACGGCGGTCCCGACGATGAAGAGCATCACATGGGCGATTTGGGCAATATCGAAGCCAATGAAGACGGCGTGGCCGAAATCGATATCCAGGCCCCGTGGCTGAGGCTCCACTTCGTACTCGGTCGCGCGCTTGTGGTGCATGCCGGGGAGGACGACCTGGAAACCCAGCCCACCGGCGATGCCGGCCCGCGGGCCGCTATCGGCGTGATCGGAATTGGGAATCCCGGCGACAAGGAGGACGGGTAACCGTTCCCCGGGGGGATGGTCCCGATTTTCGCGGCGGAGAAGGTGCTCCTTACGGACAACGCCTTTTCGCCGCGAGAAGGGGACTGTCCCCTTGCATGCAGCGGAGAAGCCAGGGGAAAACGGGACAGGTCCGAATTGGCCGCGGCGGCGATGCTCGGGTAGAATGGGGTTATCACTCGAACACCCTGCAAGAAGGAGCATCGTCATGGGCGCAAAAACCATCTTCCCGGCCATTCTGGCGGCTGCGGCCACGCTGGCCTGCTCCGCGGCGGCCCCCGGGCAGGGGCGGCAGGTTCCCGTCCGGCCCGGCGACAACTACAAGACCGTTCTCGGACGGCTCCAGCCGGGCGACGAACTGGTTTTTCTGCCGGGTGTTCACGAGCGCGCGGCCATGCTCGACTTGAGCGGCACGGCCGAACGCCCCATCACCCTTCGCGGGCACCTCGACGCCCAGGGCCGAAGACCCGTCGTGCAGTACACCGGCAAGGGAAACAACCTGTGGCGGCTCACCGGCCGGCACGTGGTCATCCGCGACCTCGAACTGCGCGCCCCGCATGCGTACCCGCTGCGCGTCGACCGGGCCGAGCACGTCCGTATTGAGAACTGTATTTTCCGCGATACGGGTGCCGGGTGCGTTAGCGCCAACACGGCCGACGTCCACGCCCTGCACATCTTCCGCTGCTATTTCACCGAAAGCCACCAGGCCCCGGTTTACATCGGCCGGCACGACGGCGGCCTGAAGGTGACCGACTTCCGCTTCGAAGGCAACGTGATCGACGGGCGGCAGATCGCAACCGGGTCGGGCTACGGCATCCAGTTGAAACTGAACGTGACCGGCAGCGTCATCCGCGGCAATTGGATCGAACAGGCCCGCGGCCCGGGCATTATGGTGTACGGCGCCACCGACGACGACCCCGAACTGGCGAACCTCGTCGAAGGCAACGTGGTGGTGGGAAGCCGCACCAACGCCGCGATCCTCGTGGGCGCCGGGCCGGCCACGGTCCGCGGCAACCTGGTCCTGGGCAATCCGCACGGGGGTATTCGTGTGTACGACTACAATTCGTGGGACATGCTGCGGAACATCGACGTGATGGAGAACACGGCCGCCGGCAACGGCCGGTACGATCTGAGCTTCACCGGCCGGCTCCGCAACGTACGCGCCGAGCGGAACGTGGCGTTCGTGCGGCCGGGGAGCGAGGGCATTCGCGGCCCGGCCGACGTGCGCGCGGGCAACCTCGCCGCGCCCGTCCCCGCGACCCTGCTGGCCAAGATCGATGCGCTCCGCGAGGCCCGGCTCGATCCCGGGCGGTTGGCCGCCGCGGTCGAGAATTTGCCCAAGAGCCCGATCGACTCGAAGACCCTGGCCGAGTGGCTCGACAAGGTGCTGGCCGAGTAGCCTACCCCGAACGCTCCAATACGGCAGGCGAGCGGGGGCCGTGAGCCCCTGTTTCTACCGCGTATTCCATGCCGCAGTAGGTGGCGCGGGCCGTTTTCTCCGCTGCATGCGAAGGGGGACGGTCCCCTGCGAACGGTTCCGTGCACCGCCTACACCAACCACCAGTCGCCGCTTACCACAACGTACACGCCCATCAGGAAGTTCGTCACGGCGTGGGCGGCAATGCAATCGCCGATGCTCCGCGTGCGCACCATCAGCCAGGTGACCATGGAGAACCAGACGGCCGCCGCGAACAGTTCCGCCGGGTGCATGAGCATCGGCACGACCGTGCCCACCACGACCGCCGTGGCGTCCACTTCGCCGAAGGGAACGCGCCACCAGTTGCGGGCCATCACGTACCGCATGACGAACGCCCGCAGGAAGAACTCCTCGAACACCGGCACGACCACCGCCAGGCCGAGCATCCGGACGGCCAGATAACCCCACACGGCCGCGGGCCGGCCGGCGTACTGCTCGAACGGGTTGAAAGCACTGCGTTCGCCCAGGCCGAGGAGATTTCCCAGCCCGAGCGGAACCAGCAGCCGCTCCTCAAGCTGCAACTTGCACAGCCCCACCCACACCACGGTGCCCACCACGCCCACCAGCAGCGCGAGCCAACTCACCCGCCACTTGAACTGCGTGTAGGCGGGCCACACGGCGGCGACGGCCGCCAAGGTGAGCACGAGTTTCGCGGCGTACATGACCGGGTAGTAGCTGTACGGCAGGTTCAGCCCGAGGGCTGCGCCGCCCGGCTCGCTCGGCGTCGGCTCCAGCGAGCCGGCCAGCATGTACACGGCAAGCGGCAGCACAAACGGCAGCCACGGCTGCCGCTCGAGCAGCCCGCGCCAGCCGGGTGGCGGCGGCTCGGGCGAGGAAGCCTTGCGAGTTCTTCGTTCAGGCATGGTGGGCACTGCGTGGGGCGGCCGGCGGGTCGTTCACGGGGGACGGTCCCGGTTTTCGTGGTACAAAGGGCCGATTTGCCCAATCGATCCGCCGCTGAGTGGACGGCATCCATGAATAACACGAAGCACCCACGGGCCCCTCGCTTCGTGCATTTCGTGTCCTTCGTCGATTCTCCATTGCCCGTCCTGCCGGGCACTGTTCCAGCCTAGCTTTCTCTGGGGGATGGG
>CAYPWB010000084.1:0-7161 GCA_964414315.1 uncultured Planctomycetaceae bacterium
ATCGGCCAGTCGCTACGGCCGTGAAAATGGGACTGTCCCCCTCGCATGCAGCGGAAAAAACACCTCGCGCCGCCGACCCGTGAATGGTTACGTCCTGCGGCACCAAAGTGTGCGCGTTTTCAGCCTCCCGGGCTGCGCCCGTCCTGCAAGGGCTGAAGGGCCTCCGGGAAGTAACTCGGCAGGGTGGAGCACATCGGTGGGGTGGAATGAACAGGAGTCAACCGAGCTCTCACGCTTTGTTGCCTCTATTCCCTCCTGTTCCCCCTTATTTCCCTAAGCCGCCCGGTGCCACACAATGCCGAAGGGGTTCTGGGGTCGTTCCTGGCGCAGCACTGTGTTGCGACCCCCGGGCGACGTTCCGGCTCGATTCGGATAGGATGGCGCCCGAAGTGAGCCGAAGTTCAACCGATCCGGGAGACGAGTCATGGCAGAAGCCGAAGCGCTGCGGCAGCAGTTGTACAATTCCTTTAAGAATCGAGCGATGATTTACTCGCTCATTTACGATGAGCTGTGCGAGGAGCTGGGGCCCGAGCGGGCCGAGGCCGTTCTGAGCCGGGCCATCTACCGCCGCGGCCAGCAGAAGGGCGCCAAGTACGCCGCCTTCGCGCCGGCCGACCTCCAGGGCCTCCAGCAGGCGTTCCTCGGCGGTATTCCCGACGAAGGCCGCATGTTCCGGCCCGAGGTGCTCCGAAGCGACGCCGAAGCCCTCGACATCAAGTTCCACGGTTGCCCCTTGAAGGAAGCCTGGCTCGAAGCCGGCTTTCCGGAAGAGAGGGTTGCCACGTTGTGCCGCATTGCCGCGCGGGTCGACAACGGCACGTTCGAGTCGGCCGGGTTCGAGTTCCATGCCGACACCTACCAACCCGGCGGCGACGGCTGCTGCCGGCTGCACCTCCGCCCGGGCGGGCCCGCTTAGAAACGGCACACGAACGCAGCTTCAGCATGGAGCCAACGCCCGGCCTACGGAACGAAGCCGGGCTTGCCGCCTTCGCGGGCGGTGAACTCGGCCCAGACGGGCAGATGCGCGGACACCGATTGCAGGGTTAGCGGATTCAGTTCGTACGCCCGCACCAGGTCGAACACGCCCGCCCGGCCGGTGAACTCGTCGGTGGTGCGCCGCGCGAGGATCAGGTTGCTCGGCGTCGAATGGCCGCCGGCGTCGGCGGCCGGGCCGGCGATGCACGCGGTCAGCCGGACCGGCTCGAATACGGCGTCGAGCTTGCGCGCCACGGCGGCGAAGTTGCCTGCCAAAATGACGTCGTCCTCGCCCAGCCCGTCGTTGCGCGCCGCCCGGTACACCTCGACGAGGCGCGGCAACTCGTTGTCGGCGTAGGCCGGATCGACCTGCACGTTGACCAGCTTGAAGGTGAAGGCTTCGTCCGACGCCGGGCCGCGCACTCGGAACAGGCCTACCAGCGGCTTGTGCCGGAACTGGCCCGTCGGATCCTCCACCGTGCGCACCGTGTCGAGGTCGACCTCGACGGTCGCGCGGTTGAACACGAACGCCAGGTAGTGCTCGGTGGGCGTTTCGCGCACCGACGGGCACACGGCGAAGTCGTAGTGCCCGCCCCCTTCGTTCACCCGCTCCAGCAACCTCAACAGCACGCTGGGCGTACTGCCGCTGAGGCCCTGAAAGGCCCACAGATCGAACTGCGGCACGAGGTTCGTCAGCAGGTCGCTCACGACGGGGCGGGCGAAGCGGTGGTCGTCGAGCCGGTCGAGGTGGAAGCTTCCGATGCGCACGGTGGCCTTCGCACCCGGCACGGCCTGCGGGGAATTGTCGGACGCCGTGCGCGGCATGAGCGAGGGCAGCAGGTCGCCCCTCGGTTCCAGCGTGATGCGTTCAATGCGGCCGTCCTCGCCCCGTTCCACGTTCGGCTGGAACTGGCGGACGGCGTACCATCCGCCGCCCACGACCGCCACGACCGCCAGCAACCACATGATCCGTTTCATAGCGCACCTTCGTCCGTGCCTTCGAGCTTCACATGATGGACCCAGGCGGGCGGGACGTTCCGCCACACGGCCTCGCGGCGGATTTCCCGGCCGCGCAGCAGGTCCTCCAGCAGCCGCCCAATGCCGCCGAGCCGCTCGCGCTCGGCCCGGCCGGCCGCCAAGGCCTTCATCCGGCGGATGGCGATGTATTCAAAGAACGAAAGCACGGCCCCCGGCCGGGCCAAATTACCCAGCCCCCGTAAAATGGTATCGACCTCCGCCACCGAAAAGTTGTTCAGCGGCAGGCCTGAGATGATCAGATCGTAACGCTCGTCCCGCGGCAGGTCTTCAATGCGGCTGTGGAGAACGCGAATTCGCTCGGCCGGGCCGGTCAGCCCCGGCTCGGTCTGGAGCAGTTCGCGCAGCCGGCGCACAAACTGCTCGTTGACTTCCACCAGATCGAGCCGGTCGTCGGGCTGCATTGCGGCGGCAATCTGCCGGGTGGCCGCCCCCGTGCCCGGCCCTACCTCCAGAATGCGCCGCGGCCCGTCGGCCGGCTGGGCGACGAATCGGGCCAACGCCCGCGAAAGCCGCCGGCCGCTGGGCAACACGGCGCCGGTGGTGCGGAAGTTCGTCCGGAACTCGCGCCAGAACAGCCTGATTTCGTCCATGCGACGCACGCGTTGAACCCTCCGGGCCGAGCCGGGAAATACGAAAGGGCCATTCGGCCGAATTCGGCGCAGTCGATAAAGTCATCGGAATCCGCAGCGCCGGAACTTGACGCACTTTCGCCGCAAACGGGATAAATAGCACAAAGCTCTCGATCGCGTCTACACTGGACAGCTTCATTCACCCCTTGGAGTATGTACCCTGGAAAGCCTGTGTGTTATCCAATGTTCTCTTCCGGCATTGGGCACTTGGTACAGATTTCGGGAGATCGCCTACGTACTCCGAGGGCCGTCTACGGCCTGACTTGCGCACCTCGACAGGCTGGGAACGCATGGCTACCCGCCAATGGAGCACAAAAACTATCGTCTATTTGTTTTTCAGAGAACTTAATCTTGAGCATCGAACACACCTTTACCTGCCGGCCTCCATGAACGATAATCCACCGCTCACGGAACGTCTTTGCCATCCCCGCTTGTCCGGTCGGCCGGTACAATTCCAGCAGGTTGGCGCACGAAGACCGGGCACCGAACCGCGTGAGACACGCTTCCGATCCGTCGGCGGCAACGACAGGCCGGAACCCTATCCCACGTTTTCCGTTTTCGGTCGCTTAGGATCCTGCACCACCTTCGCCCCAGTAGCTCAGGGGATAGAGCACTGGTTTCCTAAACCAGTGGTCGCAGGTTCGAATCCTGCCTGGGGTATTTGGGTTGAACCGGGAGTGGTTGCGTGAGGGAGAGAGTCGTGCTGGAGACCGTGCCAAGAGTTTACATTATCGACGACGATCCGGCCATGCGGCAATTGCTGAGCGAGTTGGTCGCGTCGATGGACCTATGCCCCGAAACGTGTGCCTCGGCCCGCGAGTTCCTGGAGCACTGCGCTCCGGCGGAGCCCGGCTGCGTGCTGCTCGACGTGCGCATGCCGGACATGAGCGGCATGGAGCTGCTCGACGTGATGCGGCGGCAGGGGATTCCCTTCCCGGTGATCGTGGTTTCGGCCCACGGCGACGTACCCACGGCGGTCCGCGCGATGCGGGCGGGGGCGATCAACTTCCTTGAAAAGCCGTTCCGCGACCAGGAACTTTGGGAGGCCATTCACGAAGCCGTCCGGCGCGACGGCGAAACCCGCCGCCTGATGGGCAGGAAGCGATGCATCCAACGCCGGCTCGCAAAGCTCAACCAGGGGGAGCACCAGGTTCTCGATCGGATGCTCGAAGGAAAAGCGAATAAGGACATCGCCGGCGAACTCGACTTGAGCGTGCGCACCATCGAGGTGCGGCGGGCGAAGATCATGGAGAAGATGCAGGCCGACTCGCTCGCCAAACTCATCCGCTATACCCTCGAAGCCTCGATGCTGCCGGACGGCAAAGGGTGAAGAGGTATCCGTTCACGGGTGGGCCGCGCCGCGGACGGGGAAACCGCGACATTGGTTCCTGCCGCTTCGCGGCAACCGGGATGATGAAAATCCGGCCTCAGGAATGACCAAGAACCCCTTCGGCATGGTGAGAAGCGGCGCGGCTCAGGGAGAACAGGAGAGAACAGAGGCAACGGAGAGATCGTCTCTGTCCCAGTCGAACTCGTCGATCGGGATATCTTGGTTTGCAGGGCGTAGCAGATCATCTCGCGCGAACAGAATTCGAGAACCGTCCACCATTCGCCAACGGCATTGCACGTGAAGTGACAAGTCGCTGCCTTCGACCTCGTCTCCTTTGCGGTTCAGGTATTTCTTCGCCGGCCCAAACTCGAATATCTGCATATTCGCGGCACGCCAACAGTCACGGATCGGCTCACCAATAAGAACCCGAAGCTCAGCCGCAATTCGTTCCGCAAGTCCGCTCATGTTTTGTAGACAGCTAACGGCAAAGCTGACCGGGCCGCCGCCAATCAGCGTGACAATGCAAATCCGACTCTATCGGTGGCTCCGGTCCAGCGTCTGGTTAGGAATCATCTCCTGCGGGCTCCGATCCCAGCGCTTTCGCGATCAGAAAACCACCCACAAAAAATAGCATGAATCCGCCAAAGGAAACTAAGCCGCCCATAGCGGCCGGTATGCCGAGGTCGGCACCGAATACTCGCAGCCCCCCAACGAATGCAACCGCAAGAACGACTCCGGTCGCGGCTATAGCCTTTCCAGTACCGTTCAGTTTGGTTTTCGTCTTTGCCATATCATTGTCCTTCTCTTTCTTCTTGAATGAGCTTAGATATTTCGATGCATTCTTTGTAGGTAAGCGTTCCGTCCGCGGTGGCGCGTTCGTAGTGGGGGACAATGTCCGGGTAATCTCGGAGCGCCTTCTCAATGCGCTCGCGCACATGTGGCTTCGCTTCACTGTGAAGTACAGATTGCCAAATGATGAAACCAATGGCGGTGATGGCCGCGGCGATGATTCCTGCGGTAACGAAAGAACGGCGCATGTATGATTCCTAACTTAGTCTTAGAATGGTCAGTGTATCACCTGTAGGCTGCAAGTTTGCAGCCTATCGCGCAGGTCGGCGATTGTCGTAAGTCGAGTAATAGCCGGCGGTTGTGTCGTTGTCACGTCATGTCGTGCGTGATAGGCTGTTTCCGCCTCGCGCTCGTCAGCGCAACGGGCCACACCATCGGCTGGGCTGCGGACGCCACGGACGCCCCGGTTGAGGACATGGGTGCAGGTCATCGTTGTCCGAACGGCCTTACGGCCCAACAAGCCACGATTCTCCCGGCCCAATGTTGGGCATGTCAAGCCCCCACGGTGCCTCGACACACCGACACGGGTCACGACTTCACAGCCGCACCCGTAGTCATGCTAGCGGATGCCGGTTCCGCCGTCCAGGGGCTGAGGGCCGTCGTCGAGGAAGCGCCAAGTGCCGAATCTTGCACCGCATGCCCCTCAAGGGGGGCGTGATGTCGGGCTTCTCCTCAATTGGGGTTCATCCGAGGGATGCGTAGATTCCGTCGTGGGTGCCGAGAGCGCTGGTCGGCGGTGGGCGGTCCTTCTGTCCAACGGGAACAGCGCGGGATGGCTGCCGCCATGCCGAGGCCGCACCTACTGCGTGCCGAAGGCACTGCACTAAATCAGCCCGGGGTGAAGCGGCGTGAGCCCGAGCGAACGTCGCGTAACCCCGGGTCTCGAGAATCGATCCGCCCGCAGCCCCAATCGGGGCGGCCCTAAACGCCTCTCACCGGCTTTAGGACCACCCCGTTGGGGTTGTGGTGCTGTTGGGCATCGTCTCCCAGGGTTGCGCGGCGTTCGCTCGGGCTCACGCCACTCCACCCTGGGCTAGTTTAGGCTCGTCCCTTCGGGACTGCCGCCGGATCGCCCGTGCTCCTCCCAACTTCACCGGCCTGTCAACCCAATGAATCCACTTCCACAACACAACCCTACGCATCCGCCGGATAACCTCATTTTGACACTTCCCCGTAGCGCCTACTCCGGCGCGGGGCCGCCGAATTGGATGGAGGGGACCTGGTGGAGAATCTTGTGCTGCAACTCGGCAATCTCCTGTTCCCATTGCCGCACGCGTTCGGGGTCCTCGAAGGACTGTGCTAAACGGCGGACGCCCTCCTCGGTCACCTGCGTTTTCCACAGCGACAGGCTGCGGAGCGAGGCGAGCCGCTCCAGCGCGGGCAGGCCGGCGTCGGTGACGCCGGTGCCGTACAGGTTGAGCACTTCGAGGCGCGGCAGGTCGGCGATGGGTTCGAGCACCGCGTCGGTGACGGCCGTCCGGTCGAGGTGCAGGATGGTCAGGTTCGGCATGCGGCGCACCGCGGTCCTGAGGCCCTCGTCGGTCACTGCCGTGCCGCCCAGGTACAGGGCCCGCAGGTTCGGCCCGAGTTCGCTAATCGCCTCCAGCGCCGCGTCGTCGATCGCCTCGCCGCGCAGCGACAGGTCGGCGTCGACCCACGGCCGCTCGCCGGCGATGCGGCGCACCCCCGCCTGGTAACGCTCGCGCAAATCGGCGATCAGCGGGTCGACCTGCTCGGGCGTCATCAGCTCGGACGCTGGCTCGGCATCGGGCCCGCTTGGCTCCTTGGGCGCGGGCTGCGGTTGCAGCGCGTCGAGCAGGCGGCGGACCTTGGCGTCGGGCTTCAGATCGGCCAGGAGGGCGTCGGCCGGCGCGCCCTCGACAATCCACCAGCGGATCAGTGCAATCTGATCGTCGGTCGGAGCAGTCGGATGCCCCTCCGGCGGCATGCGTTCGGGGTCGTCCTCGGGAAGGCTGATGCGGAAGTACAGCGAACTTTTCGCCGGATCGGACGGGACCACCGCGGGCCCGCCGATACCGCCGGCAAGCAACGCCGCGTGCGAGTCGAGCCGCAAATCGCCGTTGGCGGCCCGCGGGCCGTGGCAGGCGACGCAATGCTTCGTCAGAATCGGCTGCACGAGGTGCGCGAACACCTTGGTCTTCTCGGGCTCTTCGGCGGCAGGCGCCTCGGCCGCCGCGCCCGTGTTGACACCCATCCACCCGCGAACGGGCTCGGGCGCATGTTCGCTGATCGCGTCCAGGCACAGCAACACCGCGAGGCCGCCGATCAGCAGGCGCACGAGCATCGGGTGGAATCGGCCGGTCCAGGCCGGCACATTGC
>CAYPWB010000084.1:7261-17433 GCA_964414315.1 uncultured Planctomycetaceae bacterium
TTGGCGACGTTTCCGAACACGTCGGTAAGCCGGAAGTCGCGGCCCTGGAAACGGTAGGTCAGCCGCTTATGATCGATGCCCAGCAGGTGGAGCATGGTGGCGTGGAAGTCGTGCACGTGCATGGGGTGTTCGACGGCGTGGTAGCCCAACTCGTCGGTAGCGCCGAAGGTCATGCCGGGCCGCACGCCGCCGCCGGCCATGAACAGGGAGTATCCGCGGATGTGGTGGTCGCGCCCGCCGTTGCCCTGCATCATGGGCGTGCGGCCGAACTCGCCGCCCCAAATGACCAGGGTGTCGTCGAGCATGCCGCGCTGCTTCAGGTCGGTAATAAGGGCGGCCGACGCCTGATCGACCAGCTTCGCCGTCGTTTCCGTCCCCTTCTTCACCTGGCCGTGGTGGTCCCAGCCGCGATGGTACAACTGGATGAACCGGACGCCGCGTTCGGCCAGGCGGCGGGCCAGCAGGCAGTTCGAGGCGAACGTGCCGTCGCCCCCCTGGGTGCCGTACATTTCCTTGATGTAGTCGGGTTCCTGCGAATAGTCGGCCAGCTCCGGCACGCTCATTTGCATTCGGAACGCCAGTTCGTACTGGGCAATTCGCGTGGCGATGTCGGGATCGTCGACCGCCGCGTCGAGCGTCTCGTTCAGCTTGCCCACCACGCGCACCACTTCCGACTGGCACTCGGTCGACACGCCGGGCGGATTCTCGGTGTACAACACCGGGTTTCCGGTCGAGCGAAGCTGCGCGCCCTGGAACCGGCCCGGCAGCAGGCCGCTGGACCACTGGCGGCTGGAGATGGGCTGCGCCTGCCCGCCCCCTTCGGAAGTAAGCACGACGAAGCCGGGCAGGTTGTCCGTCTCGGCGCCCAGACCGTACAGCACCCACGACCCCATGCTGGGCCGGCCCGGGATGAGTGTGCCCGTGTTCATGAACAGGTGGGCCGGATCATGGTTGATCTGCTCGGTGTGCATCGACCGGATGATGCAGAGGTCGTCGGCCACTCCGCCGAGGTGCGGGAAGATCGTGGCGATTTCCTGGCCGCTCCTGCCCCACCGCTTGAACGGATGCTGCGGCCCGAAGCAGCGGAGCGCCTTGCCCTGCAACTGAGCGATCGGCTGGCCCTCGGTGAACGACGCGGGCATTCCCTGACCGTCCAGCTCCTCCAGCTTCGGCTTGTAGTCGAAGGTTTCGTAATGCGACGGGCCGCCCGCCATGTACAACTGGATAACCCGCTTCGCCCTCGGCACGTAGTGCAGCGGATCGACGACGCCCCGCCAGTGCGCTTCGCCGGCCGGCTCGGCGCCCGCCCCGCGCGCGTACGGCGCCAACAGCGACGCCAGCGCCGCGGTGCCGATCCCCTTCAGGCCGGCGCCGAGAAAGTGCCGCCGGGTTTGCCGCAGCAGCGATTCCCTCCACGGTTCGTTCATAACGCAATCAGCCTCCTCAGTAGCGGACGAACAGTTCCTGCACGTTGAACAGGACGCGGCCGACCATGGTCCAGGCGGCCAGTTCGGCCGGGTCGAGGTCGTCGGCCACGGGGTGCTGCCCGACGGAAATCAGTTGCTTCGCCTCCTCCTTGCGGCCGGCGAAATGCTCCTGCCGCGAAGCCAGCAGGCCCAACAGCGCGTCGCGCTCCTCGGCGGCCGGCTCGCGGGCCAGCGCCAGGCGGAACGCGTACACGAGCCGCGCCTCGGCCGTGTCGCCGCCCGTGCGAACAATCCGCTCGGCGAACACCCGCGCCGCCTCCACCTTCGACGGATCGTTCAGCAGCACGAGCGCCTGCATGGGCGTATTGGAGACGGGCCGCTGCGCGGTGCACTCCTCGCGCTGCGGCGCGTCGAACGCCATGAGGTGCGGGTGCAGGAACGTCCGCTGCCAGTGCGTGTACAGGCCGCGCCGATACTGGTCGGGGCCCGTGCTCTCCTTGTATTCCCGCTTGGGGAAGTTCAGTTCGGCGTAGTAGCCCGCCGGCTGGTACGGCATGACGCTCGGGCCGCCCACCTTCGGCTCCAGCAGGCCGCTGATGTGAAGGATCACGTCGCGCACCAGTTCCGCCGGCAGGCGGGGCCGGGCCTGCCGGGCGTGCAGGCGGTTCAGCGGATCGGCGGCGAACTGCTCCCGCGTGGGCGTCGAACTGCGCCGGTACGCCGCGCTGGTGACCATCAGCCGGACCATGTGCTTCACGTCCCAGCCCGAATCCATGAACTCCACCGCCAGCCAGTCGAGCAGTTCCCGGTGCTCGGGATACTCGCCCTGCATGCCCAGGTCGTCGAGCACCCTCGACAGGCCGGTGCCGAACAGTTGCTGCCACTGCCGGTTGACGAACGCCCGGGCGGTAAGCGGATTGTCGCGCGATACGAGCCAGTTGGCCAGGTCGAGGCGGGTGAGGCGGCGCTCGTCGTCGTCGCGCTCGATCGGCGGAAGGAAATGGGGAACATCGGGCTCGACCACCTCGCCGGAATCGTCCATCCAATTCCCGCGAGGCAACACCCGAGTAACGCGGGGCGTGGTGGCGATGGTGGCCAGCACCTTCTCGCCCGACTCGGTTTCCATATACGGCGGAAAATCGCGGCCCGAGCCGTCGTACACGCCGCGCTCCTCGATATCGGCGAAGAAGGCGGCGAAGCTGTAAAAGTCTTCGATGGTGGTCGGGTCGAACTTGTGCGTGTGGCACTCGGCGCACGCCATGGTCGAGGCCATCCAGGCCGACGCCGTCGTGCGCACCCGGTCGGCCGCGTACACCGCCAGCATTTCCTTGGGCTGCGCCCCGCCCTCGGCCGTCATCTTGTTCAGCCGGTTGTACGCCGCGGCCACCCGTTGCCGTACCGTGGCGTCGGGCAGCAGGTCGCCGGCAAGTTGCTCGCGCGTGAACTGATCGAACGGCATGTTCTCGTTGAAGGCGTCGATCACGTAATCGCGGTAGGGTGAAACGGGAACCGGCTGGTCGCCGTGGAAGCCGACCGTGTCGGCGTAGCGCACCAGGTCGAGCCAGCGGATCGCCATGCGCTCGCCGTAATGCACCGACCCGAGCAGCCGGTCCACCTCGCGCTCGAAGGCGTCGGCCGATTCGTCGGCGAGGAACCGGTCCAGCTCGTCCGGCGTGGGAGGCAGGCCGATCAAATCGAAATACACCCGCCGCAACAGTACGTGCGGCGCCGCTTCGGGCGCGGGGGTCACGCCCGCTGCCTCCAGCCGCGCCAGGATGAAGCGGTCGATCGGATTGCGCACCCACTGCGCATCGCGCACCTCGGGCTGCGGCGGCCGCTCCGGGCCGACGTACGCCCAGTGCGGCTCGTAGCCGGCGCCCTGCCGAATCCAGTCGGAAATCAGCGTCCGTTGCTCCGGGGCAACGGTCTTCCCCGTGGCCGGCGGCGGCATGACCAGCCCCGGCTCGGGCGAGCCGATGCGCCGGACCATTTCGCTGGCGTCCGGGTTGCCGGGGACAATCGCCGGCCGGCCGCGTCCCTCGTCCACCGCCGCCTCGAACAGGTCGAGCCGCAGCCCGGCCTTTCGGGCCTTGGGATCGGGCCCGTGGCAAGCGAAGCATTTGTCGGAAAGGATGGGCCGAATATCGCGGGAGAACGAGACGGGAGCGGCCTTCGGCGCCGCCTCCGCCTGCTCCTCCTGCGGCGGAACTTCCCGGTGCTCCCCGGGCTGATCCACTTCGGCCGCCTGGACGACGGGCACGGCTTCGGGCGGATCGTCCCGGAATAGATCCTGCGGGCCGGAACACGACGCGAGCAGCAACAGGCCGCCGCCGAATAAACGCATAGATTGCATAAAAAAACCCGCCGGGTGCTCACGCACCGGTGAAGGCTCGCCCACGGCGAAGCCGGCTTCACTCCCCGCCGCAACGATGGAACGCGAGGGAAGGAACGCCTGCTTCACTGCCCTCCATTCTATAGCACGGGAATAGGCGCGGTCAAGCGGTGAGACGTCCAACAAGAGGTGCCGCCGGTGCATCTACGAGGCGGGACGTCGCTCCGACGTCTTCTGCCGCTGGTGCCATGCCGGCAGCGGCCGATGCGGCTTCTGCTGATCCGTGCCGGTTGCACCTATCCCGGGCGTCTGCCCGGGCCGGTTGTAATCGAAGAAATTGTCCCACAAGTGGTCGAGGTGCTTTTTGGCTTGCGGGAGCGGCAAGACGGAATAGCCGCCGTCGTTTTCTTCGGCAAGTCCGAGCCGAACGAGCTTGGCCAGACCGTCGTCCACCTCGAAGTCGAGCACCTCATTCCACTTGTTCCGGAACCAGGATTCGACCTCGCCGTCGAGTTCGTCTGAAGTGAGCCGCTTTTCGGAGGTCAGCAGGAAGAAGTAAGCGAGAACAGCCTCTTTCACTTCCTCCTCTTCGGCCTCGTCCACCAGGGTGTGGAGCACGCCCCGGTTGTTGTCCAGATTCCGAAAGTAAAGATTCTCGGTCAACAGCTTCATGAACCGAATGGTCCGGTTCTTGTAATTCGACCATTGCTTGAAAAGGAAACCCGCAAAGGCCCCCATGCCGGTCCCCAGGGCAATCAGGCGGGCAGAGTCGATCACGGGCCGCTCGGTGCCGATACCAAGATAGAAGAGCACCGCGGCGGTCACCAGGCCGAGCACGGCCCCCAGCCGCGTTACCAGAACGACAATCCCCCCGACGACCGCCGGCACGCCCACGCACAACTTGTCCATGAGCCGCATCCGAACTTCCGTGTTCGGCAACAGCATTTGCATGTCGTAGCGAGGAACCGTACGGAAGAGCTTCAGGATGGTCGAGCCGGGGTTGAACATTGCGGCCTTGCGATGTTTCGCCGCAAACCACGCCCGGTCCTTGAACTGCACATAGAGAACCACCCGCAACCACGTGGGCACCTCGATCGTCCGTTTACGAAGGCCGAACAGACTCGTGACCTCCTCCATGCGCATTTCTTCGCCGCGGCGGAAGAGAAGAATTTCCTCAAAATCGTCGAAGTCGACATGGAGCCGCAGCTTGAAGAGCGATTCTCGGACGAGCGCCTCGTCGATCTCGGCTCGCGACACGCGCCGGTAGTTGGCCTTTTCGAGAATTTCCTGCAGCGCGCGGGCGAACCGCTCGTGTGCCGCCGCCCGGTTCTCGGCGGAGCGCTCCTCGGCCGTCATGCGCGTGTCCCGGTCGGGATCGAAGGGCGCGTAGCTGTCCTTGAGCAGCTCCAGCCGAGCATGGTACTCGTAGTGGAAGAACGCGTCGAGAAGGGTGGCGAACTCGCAGAAATCCCGATGCTGCGTTGCATCGAGCCTCCCGTCTTCCAGGCACATCTGAAAGATCGACGTCTTCCGGAACGGAATGAAGTGCTCGCAATCCGCCATCTCAGCGCACCGCCCATTCCTTGGTAATCGTTCCCAGGCGCCGGCCCGTGAACGCTTACGCACCATGTTCGATCATGGAGACGAAGACTTTCGCATTCTCCGACTCCCATGAGTCTATCATCCGGCGGCACATGGGACAACCCTGGTGCCGGGGAAAGCTAGAGCGCTTAGGCACCTGTATCGGACGAACTACACCAGGCCCGTCCGGAGCGGATGCCCCGGAACTGCCTGGAACTTGGGACTCGCCGGAAAACACTTCACCAATCCCTGCCCCCGGTCTGCTCCCTCCTTTCCCCGCCCTTTCCATGGAAGCACTGGCCGAGCCAGTGGCACACATCCGGCTCCTGACTCACAGCAGCAGGTCGGCCACGCCCAACAGCAGCAGGCCGAGGCTCACCAGCGCGTTGACGTGGAAGAACGCCAGGTTCACGCGGCTGAGGTCGTCGGGCCGAACCACCGAGTGCTCGTACACCAGCAGCGCGGCGATGCACGCGACGCCGACGAGGAACACCGGGCCGAACGGTTCGTACACCGCGGGCAACAGCAGCAGCAGGCCGACCATTGCCGCATGCAGGCCGGCGGCTACGCGCAGGGCGGGCCCGACGCCCAGGCGGGCCGGCACGCTGCGCAGGCGCATGCGGCGGTCGAACTCGAAATCCTGGCAGGCGTAAATGACGTCGAACCCGGCTACCCAGAACAGCACGGCCCCGGCCAGCACCAGCGGCGCCCAACTGAACACCGGGCGAACGGCCACCCACGCCGCCACCGGCGCGAGCATCAGCGCCGCGCCCAGCCAGAAGTGGGCCAGGGCCGTGAACCGCTTCGCGTAGCTGTAGCCCAGCAGGAAGGCCATCACGGGCAGCGAGGCCGCCAATGGAATCGGGTTGTGCGGCAGGAACAGCAGCGTGCCGGCCACGAAGCCCAAGGAACACGCGGCCGTGAAGGCCGCCACGGCGCCGAGGCTCAGTTCGCCCGCCGGAAGGTGCCGGCCCGCGGTGCGCGGGTTCAGCGCGTCGAGCTTCCGGTCGACGATGCGGTTGAAGGCCATCGCGGCGCTGCGGGCGCACACCATGCACACGAGAATGCCCACGAGGTCGAGCCAGCGGAAGGGCACCGGGGGCTCGCTCCGGGCGTTTTGGGCCCAGGCCATCGCGGCCGCCAGCAGGGCGAACGGCAGCGCGAACAGGGTGTGGCTGAAGCGGATGAGGGAAAGCAGTTTGCCGATCATGAGGGATGCGGAGTGCGAGGGTTCTGCGCGGGCAACCTTTCACGGTAAGCATTCACGGGCCGGTGGCGCGCAGAACGGGGAAAACGTGACAGTGGTTCATGCTGCGGCGCGGCTCAGTGAAAACATGAGAGGACAGAGGTAACGGAGCGGGAGAACTCCGTTGCCTCCGTCTCCTCTGCGGCCTCAACTTGGCTTGCCTCCGGGAAAGGATGCGCCTCGATACTCCTTCCGCCGGCTTCAAGCCTTGGAACCGGATGGCCATACACGCCGCGGGTGAAAATCGCGCTTTTGTGTAGGTCCCGCGAGCCGAGCGGGACAGCCACACATCAGCGGCTGCAAGTCCCGCTCGACTCGCGGGACCTACTTGAGCGGCGGCACCGGAAGCGCAATTTCCGAATGCCGTAGGTATGACCCCAGCGGTAGGTCGAGCGGTTCCACATAGCTAAGTCGTATTCTTTGACCAGGGCATGCATCATTCATCCTTCCAAAGCCGAGGGGACGGAGCCAACAGAGAGACTGTCTCTGTTATCTCAGTTGACTCCTGTTCATCCTTGATCTTTGCGGCGCGTCCGACCGGCCGAAGGGGACAGTCCCATTTTCGCGGCCGGAGCCGTTGATCTATTGGGCATATTTCCCTGTATGCCGCGAAAATCGGGACAGTCCCCCGCGCCGCGCTTCATCCTCCCCACCGCTCGATCAGGTTGTTGGCGATGCCAAGCTGGTCGAGGATGCGCGAGACAACGAAGTCGACCAGGTCGCGAATCGACTTCACGCCGTGGTAGAAGCCGGGCATGGCCGGCAGCATGACGGCGCCGGCCCGCACGGCGCGCTCCATGTTCTTGATTTGCGTGATCGACAGGGGCGTTTCGCGCGGCACGAGGACGAGCGTTCGCCGCTCCTTGAGGTGCACTTCGGCCGCGCGGTGGATCAGGTTCGCGCTGGTGCCGTGGACAATGGCGCTGAGCGTTCCGCCCGAGCAGGGGCAAACGACCATGCCGTCGGTCAGGAACGACCCGCTGGCAATGGCCGCCATGCTGTCGCGATAGTGGTGGTACGCCAGCACGCCCGGCTTGCCCGACGGCACGGCCAGCACGTTGCTCGACTCGCTCGAAATGCCCGACAGCGAACGCAGCTTCTGCAGCTTGGCGTCCTTGAGGATGGAGCCGGTGTCGAGCATCAGTTGCGATTCATGGAAGTAGTCGAGGTCGATCGACAGGTCGAGTTCCTGCTTGAGCACGTTCTGGGCGGCGCCGCTGATGGTCAGGTGTACGTCGGCGCCGCAGGCCAGCAGCGATTCGAGCAGCCGCATAGCGTACGGGCCGCCGCTGGCGCCGGTGATGGCGACCACTACGTTGCGTTTCATTTTTCACCCACGTAAAGCGTGCTGATACCGAACGTCAACGGCCGAAACCAAACGTCGTGCAAACCGGCCAGGCGCAGGCGTTCGGCCAGGGCCTCGCCCTCGGGAAACGCGCCCACGCTGGCGGGAAGATAATTGTACGCCGCCTCGTCGTTGCGTGCCACTGCCTGGCCCACCCGCGGCAGCAGCCACCGGAAGTACCATCGATACAGCGTGCCCAGCGGCCACACCGACGCCATGGAGAACTCCAACACGGCCACGCGGCCGCCGGGCCGGCACACGCGCACCATCTCGGCCAGGCCGGCGTCGGTGTCGGCCATGTTCCGCAGCCCGAACGCCACGGAAACCAACTGGAACCCATCGTCGGGGAACGGCAGCCGCAGGGCGTCGGCCTCGACCAGTTCGACACGGCCCCGGTCGCCCAGCCGGCGGCACTTCCGGGCGGCCACGGCGAGCATGGGTCGGCAGAAATCGGCGCCGACAATGCGGGTGGCGGCGGAAGCGGCTTGGCGGTAGGCGAGCGCCAGATCGGCCGTGCCGGTGCAAACATCGAGGATGGGTTCGGAGCCCTCCGGCGGCGCCAGGCGCACCGCCTTCCGCCGCCACCGCCGGTCGATCGACAGCGACAGCAGATGGTTCACCAGGTCGTAGCGTGGCGCGATCTGGCCGAACATCCTCCGGACCCGCATCGCCGATTTGTCGATCTCGCCCGCCATACTCACCCCTCCAGCCCGTATTCCGGCCATCGCGACGCCACCCGGCGGACCATTTCCTCGCTTATTTCAGCGGGCAAGGCGGTGCCCACCGGGCGCTCACCGGGCAGCTTGCGGGTGGCGTCGAGCGCGATGCGCCGGGCCAGCCTGCCCGGAGCGGCCGCCGGATCGGTCGGGTCGGGCGGGCCCTCGGAAACGATCAGGTCCGATGCCGGATCGAAATGTGCCGCCACCGCACGCCGAACGGCGCCCGGGTCGCGCACGTCGACTTCGGCGTCGACCAGCACCAACAACCGGGCAAATTGCAGCCAGCAGCCCCCCCACGCGGCGTGCGCCGTGCTGTGGGCCTGCCCCGCGTGGCTCTTCTCGACGGCTACCACGGCCAGGTGCCGCGAGGCGCCCTCCGGCGGCAAATCGTAATCGACCATGCCCGGCAGCGATAGCTTCGCAATGGGCAGCAGCAGGCGCGCCATCGCACGCCGCATGACGCTTTCCTCATTGGGCGGAGGGCCGGGGACGACCGCCTGAACCACGGGGTTCGCGCGTTCGGTCACGGCCGTCACGTGCACGACGGGCGCCAGGGCCGCCGGGCGGCAGAATCCGGAACCGGTGGCCCACGGCCCCGCCTCGACCCACGGCTCGGAGGGCTGAATGTGCCCTTCGAGCACCATTTCGGCCTCGGCCGGCACCTGCAATTCGACGCTGCGGCAGCCCACCAGATCGATCGGCTTCTCTCGCAACAGGGCGGCCAGCCGGCACACGTCCGAGCCTGCGGCCGCCGGCGCCGAGGCGGCAAGCGACAGCAACGGATCGCCGCCCAGCACCGCGGCAACCGGCATCGTTTGGCGGCGATTTACGTACTCCTGCAACACCCGGGCGGGTGCATCGTGGTCGGCCAGGCACACGGAAAGCCGCGCCCGATCGATCACTTCGAGCGGGTAACGGCCCGTCACCAGCCGGCCCGTGCTCGGTTCCGTGGTGAACAGAAGGGCCCCGGTAAACGCAGGACGGGGCTCAGCCACCGCGGCGGTGAGAGCAGGCAGGCGGCCGAGATCGACGTCGCCCCCCAGCCGGACTACCTGCTGGCACGGGCCCGTGCGGACGGTCCGCGGCGAGAGGGCCTCCATGGCCGCAAGGTAAGGGGGCGTCTTCAGCCGTTCGAACCAGCCGGTCGGCTGCTGCGGGTCGAGCAGCCCTTCGAAGCGGGCCGCGACCTCGTCGAGCGATTCAATACCCAGGGCCCGGCACACGCGGGCGTCGGTCCCCAGCAGATTGGCCAGTACGGGGTACGAGGTGCCCCGCAACGAGCCGAACAGCAGGGCACGGCCGGAGCCGGCCGCGGTTCGTCGAACGATTTGGGCCGCCTCGAGCTTCGGCAGCACCTCGGCCTCGATTCGCGCCAATTCGCCGGCGTGTTCCAAGAGTTCCAGAAAATCGGCCAATCGACGGAGTGCCATGCCGATTATTGTAGAGTTGTCGTAGCCGACTGACAGGGGACCCGCCCGCAAGGGAAGACATAACCCCGCCTCCGCCCACCCCTCCCAGGAGC
>CAYPWB010000085.1:0-17396 GCA_964414315.1 uncultured Planctomycetaceae bacterium
AGGAGCGGATGGTCCGATTCCACCAGGACCTGCTCCAGAACATCGAGCACTTCGTGCTCCACGCGTTCCGGAACGACACCTCGGGCATGATCGACGACCGCGCGGTTATGGACGGGTACCGGCACGCCATCCTCGGCATCAAGCCCGACCGCCCGGCCGTAGCCGCCGTCGTGTGGGCGATTGCCGAGGCTCGGGCCATGCGCGAAAGGATCGAAGCCATCGACGACAGCCTGTGGCACGACGCCCTTCGCGTGCTGATGCGCTCGGTGAAGCACCATTCTTATTTGGAGCACGGCGAAAGGGACTACCTCGACCACGTCGGTCGTTTTGTCGGGTAGGCCGTGCCGGGCAGCCTCACGCGGAGCGTGAGCAGTATTCTTCACGCTCCGCGTGAAGCCTCGCCTAGGTCTTTCATGCGCGGCGGTTGGGACTTCCAGCGGCGGCCGATCATGCGGAGTCCCTCGTGCAGACGTGCCATTGCCGATATCCACACGGTGCAGCCTCACGCAGAGCGTCAGGAGTATTCTTCACGCTCCGCGTGAAGCCTCGCCTAGGTCTTTCATGCGCGGCGGTTGGGACTTCCAGCGGCGGCCGATCATGCGGGGTCCCTTGTGCAGACGTGCCATTGCCGACCTCCACACGGTGCAGCCTCACGCAGAGCGTGAGGATTACCGAACTCGGGGCGCGCCTCCGCAGATATCATCCCAAGGCGCGGTCGAAGCAAGCGCGCGTGTCGCGGGTAAGCCGGTCGAAATCGTCGAGGAGGGCTTCGGCGGCCGGGTGCTTGAGCAGGTGGGCGAGCTTGCTTAGTTCCGTCGGGTCGTCGGGCAGCCGATTGCGATGGGCCGCGTTCATCAGCGACAGCCGGCCCTCGATGCCGCGCAGGCGCCGATAGGCGAGGTCGAGGCGTTGGGCGTCGGCCTCCGCCAGCAGGCCCGCCTCGCTCAGGCGGGCCAGCGCGTCGAGCGAATTGGGCGTGCGAACCTCGGGTTTCTGCCGCCCGTGCTTCAACTGGAGCATTTGCACGAGGAACTCGACGTCGACCATTCCACCGGGGCCGCGTTTCAGGTCGCGTTCGCCCGCCGTCTCTTCCAGCCGGAGCCGCATGCGGCGCACTTCGTCGGCGTCGGCGCGGCGCCACCGGTGGTCGAAAGCAGCCCGGCCGACTGCGCGGACCGCCGCTTTCGTCGCGCGGGCGGAGCCGAACACGACCCGCGCCTTGCACAGCGCCTGGCGTTCCCACAACTGCCCCTGCCCTTCGGCAAAGTAGCGGGCGAATTCGTCGAGCGACGTGGCCAGCGAGCCGCTGCGGCCGGTGGGGCGGAGCCGGGCGTCGACCTCGTACAGCCGCCCGTACGCGCTCAGGCGGCTCGTGGTCTTGATGATCCGCTGCCCCAGCTCGCTGAAGAAGTGCTGGTTGCTGGTGGCCGAGCCGGGCGAGGCGTCGGTTTGGCCTTCGGCTTCGAACAGGAACACCAGGTCGAGGTCGCTGTGGTAGTTCATCTCCCAGCCGCCGAACTTACCCATAGCCAGCACGATCAACTCGCACGGTTTGCCCTTGCGGCGGCCCTCGCCCACCGTCGGCGTGCCGAACTTGGCCACGAGCCGGGCGTGCTCGCGCCGGACAATCTGCGCGAGGCACACCTCCGCAATTTGCGAAAGCGCGGTGGTCGTCGCCCGCACGTCTTCCTTGCCCAGCAGCTCCCGAACGCCTACGCGAAGCTGCTGGTCGTTCTTGAACGCGTGCAGGATCGGGTCGAGGTCCTCGGCGGCGCGGCACAGTTCCTGAAGGGTCCCTTCAAGGAACTCCCGGTCGGGCAGCTTGTCGAGCACGAGGCTGTCCATCAGGCCGTCGATCATGCCCGGGCTGCTGGTGAGGATATTGCACAGGTACGGGCTGTAGGCGCACAACTCGACGTACAGCTTCATGCTCGGCTCATTGAAGCTGAACAGTTCCCACAGCACGCCCTTGCCGCCCAGCGACGCGCTCACGTTGTCGAGGTTGACCAGGGTGGAGTCGGGGTCGGGCGTAGCGCCGATCGCCCGCAGCAGCCCCGGGGCGATGGCCGCCAGGAAGTGCCGGCACCGGCGCGTCGACAGGAAGTTGCTGCGCTCGTCGGTCAGCGCCATCAGGTTGCGGTAGGCCTGCTTTACGTCGCGGAAAGAGTAGCGGCTGAGCACCTCGTCAATGCGCTGTTCGCCCGGGTCCGGGTCGAGCACAAGGTCGACCTCCGTCTCAGTCCGCGCGTCATCGCCGAAGGCGTCGTGGAGCAGGTGGTCGAGGATCCGCCGGTTCAAGTCGGTGCGCTCGGCGAAGTCGGCTTCGAACTGCGCGAGCGCCACGCCGTGGTTGTTGTCGCGGTAGCCCAGGCGCAGGGCCAGCTTGCGCAGCTCGTCGGGGCGGCCCGGCAGGGCGTGCGTTTGCAGGTCGAACATGATTTGCAGCAGGTGCTCGATCCGCCGCAGGAACCGGTAGTTGCCCTCCAGGATCGACCGTTCCAGGTCGCTCAGGCATCCGACCCGTTCGAGCTGTACGATGGCGTCGAGCGTGTTGCCGGTGCGAAGTTCAGGCAGGTCGGCGCCGTTGAGCAACTGGAGGAATTGGATGACGAACTCGATGTCGCGGATGCCGCCGCGTCCGGTTTTCACGTCGCGGGTATTCAGGCCGACCCGGCCCGACTGCCGTTCGATGCGCCGTTTGAGGGCCTTGATGCCGCTGATGTCGGCCCGGCTGAGGTATCGGCGGTAAACCCATGGGGCAAGCCGGTCCAGGAACTCGCGGCCGAAGGCGAGGCTGCCGGCCACGGGCCGGGCCTTGATGTACGCCTGGCGTTCCCAGGTGCGGCCGCGCAGGTCGTAGTAGCTCAGGGCTTGGGCCAGGTTCGGGCACACTTTGCCCCGGGCTCCCTCCGGCCGAAGGCGAAGGTCGACGCGCCACGCGACGCCCAGCTCGGTGGCGTCGGTCATTAGTCGGGTGATTTCGCGGGCGAGCGAGTCGAAGAACTCGGCGTTGCTGATGGACCGGTGCCCGTCGGTCCAACCATCGTCGTCGTACAGGTACACCAGGTCGATGTCGCTCGAATAGTTCAACTCCAGCCCGCCCAGCTTTCCCATGCCCAGGATGGTGAGCCGTGCGGGCTGCCCGTCGGGACGCATGGGCGTGCCGCGCTGGCGGCCGAGCGTTCGTCCGGCGGCGCGGAGCGCCCCTTCGAGCAACGCGTCGGCCAAGTAGGAGATTTGCGTCGTCACGGTGCGCAGCGGCTGCCTGCGCACGATATCGCCGTACGCAATGCGCATCGTTTCCCGGCGCTTGAAGCGGCGCAGGGCTGCCAGGACCGCCTCGTCCGACTCGAGCGCCTCGACCTCCGCAACGAACTCGCCCACCAGCGTTTCGCGGGCCACCGGCCGGCCTTCGGTCAGCCGCAGCAGGTCGAAGATTTCCGGGTCGCGCACCAGCAGGTCGCTGAAGTGCTGGCTGGTCGAAAGGATTTGCACGAGCGTGGGCAGCGTGCCCGGATCGCGCTCGAACAGGGTTCCCAGCGCCAGCGGGCTGCGCGCGGCGCATACGAACCGGTCGAGGTTGTTCAGCGCCATGTCGGGATCGGCCGATCGCGGCAGGCACTGCTCGAGCTGCTCGGCCATGACGCAAAGCAGATCGAGCGTGACCCCGGCCT
The DNA here is from genome assembly GCA_964414315.1 of uncultured Planctomycetaceae bacterium. Taxonomy (GTDB): domain Bacteria; phylum Planctomycetota; class Planctomycetia; order Pirellulales; family Thermoguttaceae; genus PWXP01. Next base: position 3,675 of record CAYPWB010000085.1, read on the forward strand.
CGGCAATATGGACCAGCGCGGCGTGGGCATGCTTCGTATCGGTCGCGCCCAGCGCACGGAGCCACGCCTCGGCCGCTGCCGGGTCGTCGAGATATGTCTTCAGTACGGCTTCGTCGATCATCCCCTTGGAACCTTCGTCATGACGGCGCCGCCGTACGCCGGCAGGCAGGCAGGAAAAGATAGTAGAGCGACAGGTCCGTCGCTACCATCAGCAAGTTCAGCGCGTACAGTACAATCACCCAGTCGTACGAAACCAGCAGCTTGTGGGCAATGCCGCTCATGTACCCCAGGCACACAATCGCCATGAATAACGGGCTCTTGCCATGGACCACGCGGGTACGCAACGATTTGAAGATCGACACGGGCCAGCTTACCCCGAAGCAAACCAGCATGAGCGCCTCGAAAAAACTCATGGTGTTCTCTCAAACTCCCTGATTGGCATACATTCCAAGCGTTGCAGCATACCTTTGGCCTTCTCGGGCGTCAAGCGCAGCGAGTTCGGCCGTCTCTCGCCGCAACAGGGGTCGGACGGCCCCCGCGCGCCTTCCCGCGGCTCTCAGCTTCGTCGTCCCTGTGCCGCCGCAGCGAATCGCGGTATAGTGCGCTGCCGGCGCATCGGGTCGGCCTGGGCCGACGGGCGTCTGCGGAGCAGGAAGATATGAAAGCACAAGCAGCACACTTCGAAGTGGTCGTGGTGGGTGCCGGGCCGAGCGGCCTGATGGCCGCTATTGGGGTCGCCGAACGCGGCCGCTCGGTCTTGCTGTTGGAGAAGAACCGCAGGCCGGGTGCGAAGATTCTGATCTCCGGCGGCGGGCGGTGCAATCTCACGCATGCGTGTGACGAGCGAGGAATCGCCGCGGCGTTCGGGCTGGGCGGCCGGTTCCTCCGGTCGCCACTGGCGGCCTTCGGACCTGCGGCGCTGCGAGCCTGGTTTCACGCCGAGGGGGTGCCCACCCAGGCCGAGCCCGACGGCAAGATCTTTCCCGCCAGCAACCGAGCCGCCGACGTGCTCGACGCCCTGATTCGCCGACTCACGCGCAGCGGCGCCCGCCTCGCGCTCGACGAACCGGCAACCGGCATCGAGCGAACTGCTGATGGCTTCCTCGTTGCCACCCCGCGCCGAACGCTCGAGGCCCACGCCCTGGTCGTGGCGACCGGCGGCAAGAGTTATCCCGGCTGCGGAACCACCGGCGACGCCTACCGATGGCTCGCGGCGCTGGGCCACACCATCCACACCCCCTGCCCGGCGCTCGTGCCGCTTCGGACCTCCGACGAGTGGGTACGAAGCCTCGCGGGCATTTCCCTGGCCGATGCTGTCGTGCGCGCTCACGATTCCGGCGATGTCTCGATTCTCCGTCGACCGCTCCCTCCGCATTTCCACACCCCGCCCACGACACGCAAACGGGGCCGGAGCGGGCTTCCGCCCGGCGTGCTCGCCGCACGCCGCGGGGCGCTGCTGCTGACCCACGTCGGGCTTTCCGGGCCGGCCGTGATGGACCTTAGCCGCACGGTCACCTTGCACCCCGCACCCGACCGCCTGCGACTTGCCGTCGACCTGCTGCCGAACATGCACGCCGACCAGTTGGACGATCTGCTCCGTTCCGGCGCGGCGAGCGACGGGCGGAAAGCCGTTGCCGCCCTCCTGCCGCGCCCCCTGCCGCGGCGGATGTGCGAAACGCTCGTGGCGCAGGCGGGCCTTCCCTCGGACCGGCGCGCGTCGGAATTGTCGAAGCCGGAGCGTGCGGCGCTGGTCGGGTGGATCAAGCGTGCGGAAATCCGCGTGGAAGGAAGCTGCGGATTCGAGCAGGCCGAAGTGACCGCCGGAGGGGTCGACCTGGACGAGGTCGACTCGCGCACGATGCAAAGCAAGCTCGTGCCCGGACTCTACCTGACAGGCGAACTGCTCGACCTCGACGGACTCATCGGCGGCTTCAACCTGCAAGCCGCCTTCAGCACCGGCCGGCAGGCAGGCGGCTGCGCGTAGCGGATGAACTGCGTGGGACAGGCTTCCAGCCTCGTACCGTGTTGCCCAAACGTGTGCCACTGGCTTTGCCAGTGTCTGAACGCGCGATTCCCGACCGCCGGGCGAATACGCCGGCGTGAAGTCGCCCTCAACCGGCCGCTTTACGCAGCGGGGCTGCGGCGGGGACCCGGGAGAAGTGCGGCGAAGGGATGACGCTGCGGCCGGGCTCCATGCGCGGGCCGACGCGGCCGTCGGGTGTGCCGTCCCACGCGTGTTCGGCCACCGCGGCTAGAATCTGCTCGGCCAGGGCGAGCGCGTCGCGCCCAGCCTCGCCCGGCACCCGCGGCTCGCGGCCTTCAAGAATGGCGGTCACGAAGTCTCCGCACTCAGCAGCCAGGGCGTCGACCGCGTCGAACGACGCCTCGCGGCACGGCAGGTGCTCGCCGGCGAAACTCTTCTGCACCCGCTCTACCTCGTCCGGGGCGAGTGCATCGGGGTCGAAGTCGCGACGCAGGAGGGCATCGCTCGGGCAAACCACACGGAGGGCCCGGGCGCCGAAGTCGATCGCCGCGAACGACCGCTCCGTCCATACTTGCATCGTTCGAGCCGCGGCGTAGCTGACCCGCGAGGCCGATAGCGTAGCGACACAGCCGTTGCGGAACTCGATCCGCGCGTTGGCCACGTCTTCGTGCCGGGTGACCACCGCGGCGCCCAGCGCCTCGACCCGCCGCACGGGCGATTGGACGAGCGCCAGCACCAGGTCGAGGTCGTGGATCATCAGGTCGAGCACCACGCCCACGTCGGTCGAGCGGAACGTAAAGGGAGCAGCGCGAAGCGCCTCGATGTATCTCGGTTCCGCCACGTCCGGCGCCGCGGCGCTGAACGCGGGGTTGAACCGTTCCACGTGGCCCACCTGGAGCACCACACCGCACCGCCGCGCCGTATCGACCAGCTCTTCAGCCTCGGCCAGCGATGCGCACAGGGGTTTCTCGACCAGCACGTGAACGCCCCGTTCGATCAGGTCCATTGCCAGCGCGTGGTGCCATCGGGTGGGGGCTGCAATGACCGCCGCGTCGATCTGCCCGATCAGGCCGGAATGCTCCGCAAGGGCCCGGCAGCGGCATTCGGCGGCGACGCGTTCCCGGTTTGCCGCCGCGGGGTCGGTCACCGCGACCAGTTCGACGTTCTCGGCGGCCGCAAGTTTCTGGGCGTGAAACCGCCCGAGGCGGCCCGCGCCGACCACGGCAGTTCTGAGTTTGCGGGGCATGGCGTTCTCTCGCTGGGGCTTCGCTGCGTGCCGGTTCGTTTCAGAGGCTGTCTGAAAAATCCACTCTCCCGGAGGGGGACGTGGATCCGAGCCTTTTCGGACAGTCTCTCAGGGGAAAAACGGGACAAGTCCGATTTGCCGGAACGGCCCTTCGGGTGCTTCGCACAAATCGGACCTGTCCCGTTTTTCGCCGCGAATCGTATCAGGCTGCCCGGCGGATGACCTCGCGTCCGCGGCCGTGTTGGCCTTCGTGTTGCGACTGGATGAAGGTGAGCAGGTGATTCACCTGAGGAATGAGCTTTCCGGAAGAGCGGAGGATTTCCCAGGCGTTGTCGAGCCCGACCCTCGCTCGGTACACCAGCCGGTGGGCTTCCGAAATACAGTCGATCGCTTCGGCGGAGAAGTTGTTCCGGCGGAGGCCGACGCCGTTGACGCAACGCGGCTTGGCGGGCGTGCCGTCGACGAGCATGTAGGGCGGCACGTCGTGGCGGACGGCGCTAAGGCCGCCGATGAAGCAATAGCTGCCGATTGTCGCGAAGTGGTGAACGCCCACGCTGCCGGAAAGGGAGGCGTAGTCGTGGATGTGTACGTGCCCGCCCAGCAGCGTGTTGTTGGCGATGATGATGTGGCTGCCCAGCTTGCAGTCGTGGGCGACGTGGGAGCAGGCCATCAGGAAGTTGTGGTCGCCCAGCCGGGTAACGCCGTCTTCCTTCTCGGAGGCCCGATTGATGGTGACCGACTCGCGAATGATGTTGTGGTCGCCCAGGATCACTTCGGTTTCGGTCCCCGAATAGCTGATGTCCTGCGGCTCGCCGCCAATGACCACCCCGGGATAGATGTGGTTGTGCTTTCCGATCGTGACGCGTCCCATCAGGGTCACGTTGTTGTCCAGTCGGGTCCCCTCGCCGATTTGCACGTGAGGGCCGATGACGCAGAAGGGCCCGATCTCGACGCCCTCGGCGATTTTCGCGTCGGGATGGATCGAGGCATACTCAGCGATCCGAATGGTCATCATGGGGATTCCTTTACGCTATTTACGCGGAACGGACGATTCGCAAGGGGGTGGCCCTCAGTCGGCGCAACGCCGTGACCATTTCCGCATTCAAACGGTGCCCGCTCTTGTAGGCATGGAACCGACCCACCAGGTCGGCCCCGAACAGGGCTAAATCGCCCACCATATCGAGCAGCTTGTGCCGCACACACTCGTCGGGAAAACGGAGTTCATTGTCGATGGGGCCGTGCGCCCCGAATACCAGCAGGTCCTTCGGGGTTGCCCGCTGACCAAGCCCTTGGGCTCGCAGGGCGTCGGCCTCGATTTCAAGCATGAAGGTTCGCGCGGGCGCGAGGCTTGCGCGGAAGAAACGCGGCGAGAGGATGGTTTCCAGGCTTTGGCGGCCGATGGAGTTGCTCGCGCCGTAATCGAGGTCGTACTGCAGGACGGTCTTGCCGCCGCTGCTGGGTCGCACTTCCAGCCAAGCATCCTCGCCGCCCAGTCGCAGCGTGTTCTGCACCACGTACTGTTCGCGCGGGGCGTCTTGCTCGACGACGCCCGATGCCAGGACGGCCTCGACGAACGGCAGGGCGGAGCCGTCGCAGCCGGGCATTTCGGGCTGGTCGACCCAAATCTCGCAGTTGTCGACCTGCAAGCCCGCCAGAGCGGCCATGATGTGCTCCACCATTCCCACGCCCGCCCCATTGTGGCAAAGCGTGGTACGGCGGGGCATGTCGGAGCGGTGCTCGACCGTGGCCGGAATACGGGGCATGCCCGGAAGGTCGCGGCGAACAAAGACGACACCCGAGTCGGGCGCGGCCGGCCGAAACTCGACCGAAACATCCTGGCCGCTCCAGTAGCCGATTCCTTCGACTACCGCCGGACCCGCGATGGTGTGCTGGTTGCGAACGCTCAACATGAGAGGAGAATCAGCCTTCCATGACTGCCTAGTTCGGGTTTGCGAACCTGGCCCGGCGACCGTCCTTGGCCGCCCCGCAGGACCGGGTTACCGAAGCTCTTCTCGCCGGAACGGAGTTTGGCCGATGGGCGACGTGGTCGGCTGGTGCCCACCCGCCGGCCGCGCGTCGCGGTTCAATTCGGCCAGGACCCGGTCGGTAATATCCAGTCCGCTGCGGTACCAAACCACCGGCTTCTGGATGTCGCGAAGCACCTCCTCGGGCTTGGTCGTATCGGCCACGTCGCCGTTGAAGCGGAGTACCATGGCGATATTCTGGTTGCGGCACACGTAGTCGACCGCCTGCCAGATTTCTTTGTAGGTATTGTGATAAATCCGTGCTTCGTTCTCAAGAAATTCGCGTTGCTGCATGCGCACCTTGACGGCCAGTTTCGCCTGCCGGTCGGCAATATCCTCCTCCATGGCGCGGTAGTCGCGGGTACCCTTGTACTGTTCGAGTTGCTCGGCGAGTTTCTGGATTGCTGCGCGCTCCTGCTGGACGCTGGCCTCGGCCCGTTCGACTTCGGTGCGCATTTCGTCCATCTGCATCTTGAAGCGTTGATGCTCTTTGAAGATGTGGTTGACGTCGACCAGGGCAACGGCCCCGACGCCTGAAGCGGTGGGAGCCGAGGGGCCTTGGGCGACCACGGCGCCGGCCAGAGGGCCGAAGACGAGCAATGCGGCCGCGAGGACAAGATACGGGTTGGGTCGTTTCACGTTCAGCACTCCTTGCTATTTGAGTAGGTCGCCGTTCCGCCGACCGCCCTTCCCCCGGGGTCGTCGGCACAACTTGACCGCCCCGGGCACTCCGTTGCCCGGAGGGGAAGTGGCGATATTCTGCCGACAAGGCCGGTTGAAGTAAAGGCCAGATAATGGAACGAGGGGAAAAGCCACTAAATACCGACAAGTAAAGCACTTGCGCGCCGTCGCACCAGCTCGCCCGGCAGCCGGCAGACGTCCAGGCGGTAGCGGTTCACCGAAAACCGGCTGCAGCCGTGCGGCAATCGTCCCGTTCGGCGTGTGAGGCGGGGGCCTTCGGACGGCCCGTTCGTAGTGCGGCAGGGCCGCCAACCAATGCAAGCTTCCACTCGAAGGCAGGGTAAAACTTTGTGAAAAGGTTCACGATGTTTGGGGTTAGTGCAGGGGGCTGTCCCAATTTGCGGGGTACAAAGGGCGGTTTGCCCAATCGCCCTGCTGCTACGGCCGCGAAAATGGAACTGTCCACCTCGCATACGGCCGTGAACGGTTACCCGGAATCGCGGTGAACCGTGTCGGCTTCGCCGGCGACTGCAACGGCGCACCCTAATATCGGACAATTCTTCTAGACTCTTGGGGATTTCTCCGCGCGTTTGCCACCGGGCTGCTGGATATCCCGGCGGCTTTCGAGCCGGCCACCGCCTATTGACGCTCCAGTGTCGATTCCTTACAGTACGCATGTACAGACAGCGACGCCGCAGCGGTCGAAATCGTGACCAATCCAGCGAACGTATCTCCTCGCGTGCCTGAGCGTCGTTGTTCTGCGGCTGCCGACTCCGAAGGATTTCAACTGCGCTCCATCCCCCGACAGCGATCCGCGCCATGAACGTAAAAGGCGAAACAGCGTCGCCGCATTCTCTCCGCGGTGTGTTGATTCCAATCGTCACCGCCATGGATGCCAAGGGAGAAATCCGTTATCCCCAACTTGCCGAGTTCGTCGATTACCTGGTTGGCCAGGGCGTCCACGGGTTGGTTCCGCTGGGAAGCACGGGCGAGTACTACGCACTTTCCGCAGAGGAGCGGGAACGAGTCCTCCGGACAACCCTGGAAACGGCGGCGGGGCGAGTGCCGGTTCTGGCGGGTGCCAACGCAGGCTCCACGCGCGAGGTCGTCGAGTTCTCCAAGCAGGCCGAGTCGCTGGGCTGCGATGGAGTGATGCTGGCGGCTCCCTATTACTCGCTGCCTCGCCCTGAAGAGTTGTTCGAACACTTCCGGGCCGTGAACAATGAAGTCGGCATACCCATAATGCTGTACAACTATCCCGGCCGAACCGGGGTCGACATGACGCCCGACTTGATCGAGAAACTGACGGAACTGAAGAACATCCGCTACGTCAAAGAGAGCACCGGAGCGATGCAACGCGTCACCGAACTCATCCGCCGGTGCGGCGAACGGCTCGGGGTGTTTTGCGGTTGCGATACCATCGGGCTGGAGTGCCTAACCGTCGGTGCGGTCGGCTGGGTGGGCGGCGTGGCCAACATCCTGCCGGCCTCGCACGTGAAACTGTACGACCTGGTCACGGAACCGAACGACCCGCCGGCGGCACTCCGCTTGTTCTTTGAGATGTTGCCTCTGCTGGAATTGATGGAGAACGGCGGCAAGTACACGCAGTGGGTCAAGGCGGGTTGCGGTCTGATGGGCCACGATTGCGGCCCTCCGCGCCGTCCGCTCGGCCCGGCCTCCGAACCGGAGTGCTCACAGCTTCGTGCCGCCCTGCTGCAAGTTGCCGAGGGCCGCGACGCCCTGAAAAAGAGCGGCGCCGGCTTTTGAGGCGCACCGTGACCCGACCTTACGACGAAGGAGACCCTAAAGTGGCATTGCTCACGCGGGATGAATACGTTCGCCTCGCATCGGAACTCCGGTTCCCGACGAAGGCCCTGATCGACGGAAGTCTTGTGAACTCGCAGTCGGGGGCCGAGTTCGTCACCGACAACCCGGCCACGGGGAAGGCGATCTGCGACATTACCGCGTGCGACGAGCGCGACGTCGACCTGGCAGTGGCCGCTGCCCGCAGGGCGTTCCAAGACCGGCGCTGGGCCGGGCTCGGCCCAGCGGCACGCAAGGAAGTCCTGTTGCGTTTCGCGGGCCTGATCCACGACCATCTCCAGGAACTCGCGGTCATGGAGACGCTGGACAGCGGCAAACCGATTTCCGACAACGCCGGGGGCGACGTGCCTGAAACGGCAGACTGCATCGCATGGTACGCCGAGGCGGTCGACAAGCTTCAGGAGGAAATCACAGCCACCGGCCCGGAAAACCTCAGCCTGGTCGTCCGAGAGCCCATCGGCGTCGTCGGGGCCATCCTGCCGTGGAATTTCCCGCTGCTGATGGCCGCCTGGAAGCTCGGCCCCATTCTGGCAACCGGCAACAGCGTGGTCGTGAAGCCGGCCAAGCTTACTTCACTGACGATGCTGCGCCTGGCGGAACTTGCGTTGGAAGCCGGCATTCCCGACGGCGTGTTGAACGTGCTGCCGGGCTCGGGAAGCACCGTCGGCAAAGCCATGGCGTTGCACCCGGACGTCGATCTGATTACGTTCACCGGGTCGACGGAAGTGGGCAAGGAACTGCTCGGGTATTCCGGGCAGTCGAACGTGAAGCGCATTTTGCTGGAACTGGGAGGCAAGAACCCGTGTGTCGTGATGTCCGCCGCTGCCGACCTCGACGCCGCCGCGGAAGGAGCCGCGCGGGCCGTCTTCTGGAACATGGGCGAGAATTGCAGTTCGAACTCGCGATTGATCGTCGAGAAGCGCATTTACGGCGCGTTCGTCGAGAAACTGTTGGAGAAGAGCGCCGCGTGGAAGACCGGCAATCCGCTCGATCCCCAGTTCAATTTGGGCGCCCTGATCGAGCGGCGCCACATGGAGAGTATTCTGGCATACATCGAGAAAGGCGAAGCGGAAGGCGCCCGGTTGGCCTTGGGCGGGCGGCAGATACTCCAGGAAACCGGCGGCTATTTCGTCGAACCGACCATCTTTACCGACGTTTCGCCCGACATGACCATCGCCCGCGAGGAGATCTTCGGGCCGGTGCTGGCGGTCTTGCGTTGTGAGGACGAGGACGATGCCATTCGACTGGCGAACGACACCGACTACGGCCTGCATGCGTCGATCTGGTCCGACGACCTGAATCAAGTGGTGCGCATGTCGCGCGCCATCCGCGCCGGCACCATCTCGGTGAACTGTTTCTCCGAAGGCGACTTCACCACGCCGTTCGGCGGTTTTCAACAGTCCGGCTTCTTCGGCCGCGACAAGTCCTTGCACGCCTGCCGCCAATACACCGAACTGAAAACCATTTGGATGGCTATCCGAAACGAGGCTTCCAGGTAGCACGCTCACGATGATGGTCAGTATCTTCAACGACGTGATCGGGCCGGTCATGCGCGGCCCGTCGAGTTCCCACTGCGCGGCCGCGCTGCGTATCGGCCGCATGGCCCGCGACCTGATGGACGGCGCCGTCGACGAGGTGCTGGTCCAATTCGACCGCAACGGCGCGCTGCCGACGACCCACGCTACCCAAGGTTCGGATATGGGCCTGTGCGGCGGCCTGATGGGCTGGGATGCCACCGACGAGCGGCTGCCTGACGCTGCCCGGAAGCTGCACGAATCGGGCGTGAAGCTCCGAATCGAAACCGTCGAGACGGGCGACCCCCACCCGAACACGTACCGCCTCACGCTTCAGAATGCACGCCGGCGCCGTTCCATCGTAGCCGTTTCGACCGGGGGAGGCATGATCGAGGTGACCGCGATCGACGGCTTCGCGGTATCCATGTTCGGAGATTGCTTCGAAACCCTGCTGTGGTTGGACGACCGGGGCGAGTCGGCCGCCGAACATCTCCGCACGCTGCCCTGCGCCGACGAAGTCCTCCTGCATCGTTCCGCCACCGGGCAACTTGTGGAGGTGAAAGGGGCGGCCTTTCCAGACGACGACTTCCTGGCCGAGTTGCAGACGGACGCCCGGGTGCTCGATGTGAAGCGCCTCGCGCCCGTTCTGCCGGTTCCTTCGCGCGATGGAATGAGCGTGCCCTTCACCACTTGCGAGGAAATGTTGCGTGCCGACGCCGGCCGGAACGCTCCGCTGTGGAAGCTGGCGGTCGGCTACGAGACGGCCCGCGGAGGGCTCAGCGAATCGGAGGTCGTTGCCCGGATGGTCGATATTGTGCGCATCGTCCGCCGTTCGATCCAACAGGGAATTGAAGGTACCCGTTTCGAGGACCGAGTGCTTCATCACCAGTCGGGCAATTTCAAGACGCAACTGGACGCCGGGCAGTTGCTCAACGCCGGCATGTTGAACCGGGCCGTGCTGTACGTGACCGCCCTGATGGAAGTGAAGAGCGCCATGGGCGTGATCGTCGCCGCGCCGACGGCCGGCGCCTGCGCCGCGCTGCCCGGCGTGTGCATCGCGGCCGCCGAGGAACTGCAACTCTCGGAAGAGCGGACGGCGGAAGCGTTGCTGGCAGCCGGGTTGATCGGCGTGTTCATTGCCACCCGATGGAGTTTCGCTGCGGAGGCAGGCGGCTGCCAGGCCGAGGGCGGCGCCGCGGCAAGCATGGCCGCCGCCGCGCTGGTGACCCTGGCCGAGGGGACGCTCGAACAAACGGTCGCAGCGGCTTCCATGGCCTTGCAAAGCATGCTGGGCCTGATATGCGACCCCGTGGCCAATCGAGTCGAGGTGCCGTGCCTGGGCAAGAACGTGATGGCGGCGAGCAACGCCGTATGCTGCGCCAACATGGCGCTGGCCGGCTACGATCCGGTCATTCCGCTGGACGAAGTCATCGACGCCGCTCGGCGCGTCAGCAGTCAAATGCCGCGCGAACTGCGTTGCACCGCGCTGGGCGGGCTGTCGATCACCCCGACGTCAAGGACGATCGAAGAACGCCTCGCGGCCGGCCGAAACAGCGACGGTTGAGCGTGCCGCGAACGGCGGCAGGGCCGCCAGGCAATGTCGGAACTCGATTCTCGGGAAATGTCGCGTGAACGGTTGTGTATGGTGCTAACACGGGCTCGCGACGCACTCATGGCGCCGAGCCGGTCGAGCGTCAGGGCCGAGTCGGGCCGTCGGCCCGTGTGGAACCGCTCGATCTCGTCGGCCAGGCACCGCCGTCGCTGCTCGAACGCGCTGGCGGTGTTGCCCCGGTGCGGCACCAGCAGTACCCGATCGCTTCGGCGCAGCGGGCTGTCGGCGGGCAGCGGCTCCTGCTCGAATACGTCGAGCGCCAGGTACAGGTCGCGCTCGGCCAGGGCTTCGACCATGTCCTGCTCGCACACCATGCGGCCGCGGGCGATGTTCACAAACAGCGCGCCCGGCTGCATGCGGGCGAAGTGCTCCTTGCAAATCAAGTGGTGCGTTTCCGCCGTGTGCCCGCCGGCCAGCACGACGACCTCGCACGCGGCGAACAGTTCGTCGAGCGGGAGTTTTCGCACGCCCTTCACGTCGGCGTCGTGTTTGCCGCTTCTACTGTGGCGGTTGTTGGGCCGAAGGCTTTGCCGTTACCCCGGCCCAGGCCAACGGCTCGGGTGGGCTTCTCATTCTCATCGCTTCTCCGGCTCATTCCTTAGGATCGGTTGGAGCCCGGCCTGGCTGCCGACTGGCACGGGGTTCGCCGGCAACGGCGGCAACTGGGGAAGCACCGGCAGCAGCAGGTGGGAGGAGTGGTCGGGACCGTGATGGATCGTGACCCTGCCCGGCGGAGGGGACGATTGGTAGCGGTAGCTGGGCGCTCCCGAGCGGGTCATGCCGATCGGATCGTCCGCAGGCGGCCGGCCAATGACGAGCGCCAGCTTGTGGCCGGGGCGAAACACGTGGCCGACGGCCGGGACCGCGATCAGGTACTCGCACGGCTCGTGCGGCGGAACCGGGACCGCCTGGGTGTGCGGATGCCGCGGGCGTACGAGAAGCCGCGCGCCGCCGGCCTCGGCGTAATCGGACCCTTCCCGATCGACCGCCCGGTGCGACGCCCGCAACAGCCCACGCTGCAAGCCGAAAAGCGTGCCGTCTGGTGCCTCATCGGCCAGCAGGACGAAGAAGTCGGTATCGACGGTGCTGAGCGAGGCCCAAAGCGTTAGCACGAGGGGGCCGAGAATGGCCGTCGGCTCCGAAACCTCGAATCGGTAAACCGCTTGCGACGTTTCGGCGACCAAGTTGGCATGGGTTACCCGGTATTCGCCGGGGATTTCTGCTTCCTCGGGCGGCGCCAAGGACAGTTTTCCTCCGGCTCGCAAATAGCAGCGGGTCCATTGCGTGTCGGGAAGCGGGAAGTGGTCGGCCGTGAGAGGCAGGCTGTCGGGCGATGCGCGCCATCCGTCGCTCGCATGCGTTTCGAAGTAGCATTCGACGCGCCGCGGCGCCTCGGCGATCTTCGGATCGGGAATGTCGAGCAGCCAGTGGTCGAACCACGCCAGGGGATCTTGGTCGGGAAAGGGGCGCACAGCATGATGGCCGTTGCCCATTGCAATGCGCTTGGGCACGTTGTCGGGAACACGTTGGAAGAGCCGCCATCCGCTCGGACCTGTCTGTTCGTCCTGCCAGGTATGGCCCAGCAGGATCGGCGCGCGGATTTGCCCGGCGTACGAGCCCAGGTTCTGTTCCCGCCATTTCGGCCCGTCCAGCGGCTCGTGGAGCACCAGCCAGAGCATGTCGGCGGTCAGGTCGCGATGCGGCCGGGCCGCGAGAACGGCCGCGTAGTCGGACTGGTTGAGCCCGCGAACCGTCAGGGCGGCGGCGTCGGAACCGAACGGTCCGTCGGAGCGGTAGTAGCTGTTGAGCCAGTCGACGGGAAAGCCGCAGTTTCGGATACCGCCGGGATAAGCGATGCCGCGGTAGAAATCGTCGATCAGGCCCGAAACGCACACCGCGCGGAGCGAGGGCGGTCGCGTGGTGGCGGTCAGGAAGCCCATCAGCCCGGGCCACGAATGACCGATGATCCCCACCCGACCGCTCGACCACGGCTGCCGAACGATCCATTGCTCGATCACTTCGTGGCCGTCCTGCCATGTGCGGGGCCGCCACGGGCTCAACTGCCCGCCCGAGACGCCTGTCCCGCGTATCGACGCGCTAACCGTCACGTACCGATCGGCAAATTCGGCCGGGTGCATCGGCACCGTGGCGCCCGTGTACCCGGAGGTCCGGAAGATGGCCGGCCACTTGCGGTCGGCGTCGGCGGGGTCGAATTCGGGTGGGTAGCCGACCGCCAAGGCGATCGAAACTCCATCACTGGCAGTAAACACCGTAAACTCATGGTGGAAGCCCGGGGCCTGAACCGCCCGCAGCGGTTCCCTGGCGAGCTTCCGCCGGTACGCTTCGGCCTCTCCGACGGTCAGCACCCCGTCGCCGTCGGCGTCGGCGTTGGGGTACTCGCGGAGCCAGCGGCGGAGTTGTTCCGGGCTTGCTTCCGTGATCGGCTGGGCCCGGCCAACTGCCGCCGGCACGGCCAAGCTTAGCAGGATGGCGACTATCGCCACGAGTGGTTTCAGGATACGCGGGTCATGGTTCATCGATCGGTCTCCGGTTTGGCGCAACGCAAACGATAGGTTTTGGCGGTTCGTTCGCAAGGCGGGCTGTGCCTCCGGTCTTGCGGCCGAGACTCTCTTGCGGCGAACACAACAACAACTTACCCTACAGTTGATTCTCGTAACAGTCCACGGAAACGGTTACGGATGGCGGCAACTCCCGTTTACGACGCACTCATGGCGCCGAGCCGGTCGAGCGTCAGGGACGAGTCGGGCCGTCGGCCCGTGTAGAACCGCTCGATCTCGTCGGCCAGGCACCGCCGTCGCTGCTCGAACGCGCTGGCG
>CAYPWB010000086.1:0-17391 GCA_964414315.1 uncultured Planctomycetaceae bacterium
CCTCGCCCACGTAACCGGCCTCGGTGAGCGTGGTCGCGTCGCCGATGGCGAAGGGGACATCGAGGATGCGGGCGAGCGTTTGGGCCAGCAGGGTCTTGCCCGACCCGGTCGGCCCGATCATGAGGATGTTCGACTTGTCGATTTCGATGTCGGAGCCGCTGGCCCCGTGCATGAGCCGCTTGTAGTGGCCGTGAACGGCCACGGCAAGCACCTTCTTCGCCTGATCCTGCCCGATGACGTACTGATCGAGCTTTTCGACGATCTGCCGCGGGGTGAGCACCTTGGTGAAAAGTTGCTTGCTGGTGCCGCGGCGTCGGCGCTCTTGTTCGAGGATTGACTGGCACAGGTCGATACATTCGCCGCAGATGTACACGTCGCCGGGCCCCTCGACGAGCGGTCCCACGTCGCGGTAGCTCTTCCGGCAAAACGAACAGAAGGCGTTTTTTTTGGTAGTGCCGCTGCCGCGGCGCCCGGCGGTGAAGTCACGTCCAGAAGGCATGCGTCGGTATTTTCCTTTCCGGCGGTGGTGCTCAACTGAGGTTGATGAAAGCGGGACGGGTGCTTGTTCCCGGGACGACGATTCGCGTGCTTCGCACACGGATACGCCCGCCCTGTTCTCATCTTACGATCGGCCGGGCGTCAGGGTTTCCCGGCCCCAAACCGTTTCGGCGTACACGGTCCGAAGAACCGTACCAACCGGAGTCGTTGCCGAACTCGGCAGGAACGACTCTAACCCTCGTCGTCGTCATCGTTTAACTCTCGCTGTAGCTGCTCCGTGAAGGTGCCTTTTATTGTTCGGTATTCCTCGTCGCTGAGCCCACCCCGGGAATGCAGTTCACGGAATTTCGCCATCAAGTTGTGGGTGTCGTGTTCCTGTTGTGCGGAGTATGGCCGGATTTTCGTGATGACGTAAACGGCCACGGCAACCAAGATGGCAAGCAACGCCAACCACAGGACGAGTTCATCCATACCACCGCGCAGCAACCCCCGACCGCCGCCGAACAGCGATTGAGCCCACAATGCCTCGCTCGAAGTGTCGATCACCACCTGGGTTATTATCTACGATTGGGTCGGAAAAGTCCAGCGCAGGTCACCGGAACCCACCATTGCGGCGGGCATGGGATGCCCGGAGCACCTTGCGTTGTTTACCTGAACACCCCAGACGCCCAGACCTCTCTGTTGCGAACTTCCGGCTCAAGCAACCGGGCCCGCCGGGCCGATACGAAACGCGCTGCGGTATGCCTGCCCGGCACTCAGCTTCGCCAACCGGGCCACGTGTTTGGGCTGCCGTTACACCTCAAGGGGGCGCTTTTCATGTCGTCGTTCGGATGGATTGGAGCGATTGTCGTGGCGGCCGGGCTCGGCTCGGCGCCGCCGGGGGTCGACGGGTCGAGAAACGGCCGCGTCACCCCGATTGTGACGCAACGCACGACTTTCGCCATTCCTTTCCGCGTGCCGGCGGCGGCGCACCCCCAGCTTGCCCCCGTCCAAATCGTGCTGTTCTACTCGCGCAATCGGGGCGAAAGCTGGGAACTCTATGGGCAAGTCGCCCCGGAGAGGGGCCACTTCGTATTCCAGGCCGACGGCGATGGCGACTATTGGTTTACCATCCAAAGCCGCGACCGGGCGGGGAACGCCTGGCCGCGTTTCACGGGCGTTCCCGGGCTGCGCGTGCGGGTCGACGCCACCCCTCCGCAGGTCGATGTGTCGGCCTGGCGAGGAGAGGGCCGCCAAGTGACCGCCCGGTGGCGCATCGACGAGGCGAACCTCCGGTCCGACGGCGTTTCGGTGGAGTATCGGTTCGCAGGCGATTCCGACTGGCGAGACGTTGCCTTGGCCGGCCGGCACCAGTCGCAGTCGGGCGATGCCGCCTTGGGAGAAGTCGCCTTCCAACCCGAGGCGGAGGCCCGCGCCCTTGAGGTCCGCGTCGAGGCGGTCGACTTGGCAGGCAACCGTTCGGCCGGCACGACCACGGTCGAGACGGCAACCGGAGCTCCGCCACTCGATCGAGTGACCGCGGCGCCACCGCAGGAGGCAACGACAGCGGATCCGCCCCCGTTGGCCGACACATACGGGCAGCCCTGGCCGGCGCAGCCGTCGACGGACGACGAGCCGAGTGGTGCGGGCGTTGCAGCGGTTGAAGCATCGCGTCAACCGTGGCCGGCGCAGCCGCACCCCCCGTTGGCCAGCCAATATCAGCCGGAAACGACCCTGGAAACTGTTTCGTCGAGCAAGCCGACCTGGACGGCGTCACATCCGGACCAGGTTCGGCCGGTGAACGCCCGGCTTTTTGAACTCGAATTCGACGTCGAATCCGTCGACCCCTCGACCATCTCACACATCGAGTTGTGGGCCACGCGCGACGGCGGCCGAAGTTGGCGGAGCGTATCGCTGCACCAGAACGGCCGCAGCCCTATCCTGGCCAAAGTCGATGAAGAAGGCACCTATGGGTTCCAGATCGTTGTACACGGCCGTTTGGGGCCGGGCCGTAAACCGCAGCCGGGCGACAAGCCCGACATTTGGGTGCGGGTCGACCTGACCAAACCGGTCGCCGCCATCGTTTCGGCCGAGGAAGGCACCGGTCCTGAGTCCGGGCACCTGGTGATCCGTTGGACGGCCGAAGACGAGGAATTGGCTGCGGCGCCGATTAGCTTAGCGTACAGCAACCGTCCCGGGGGGCCTTGGACCAGCATCGCCCGGGAACTGGCCGATACCGGCCGCTACGCGTGGCCGTTGCCCGCGGCGGAACAGGGACCGATTTACCTTCGACTGGAAGCGCGCGACGCGGCCGGAAACCTGGCCGAGTTCGAAACGGCCCAACCGGTCGTACTCGACCGCGCTCCGCCCCGGGTTCATGTGCGCGAGGTCCGTCCGTTGAGCGACACCTCGCAAGGTTCCGGGCCCAGACGCTATATCTTCCGCTGAGGTTCTGCTACACTCGGAGGATGGCGAAAGCGATCCCTGCTTCCAAGTTCCTGGCGAAGCCGTCCGACGCCCCCATGTGCGCGGTGTACGGCGACGAAGATTTCCTGCGCCGCCAGGTGCTCCTCGCGTTACGCGACAGGGTGTTGGGGGAAGAAGACGCCGAGATATCGCTTGCGCGGTTCGATGGAATGGAAGCCACCCTTTCCGACGTGATGAGCGAACTGGAAACCGTGGGTATGTTCGGCAGCGGGCAGCGGCTGGCGGTGGTCGAACAGGCCGACAAGTTCGTTACCAGCTACCGCAGGGAACTGGAGCACTACGCGGAACATCCCCTTTCCACCGGGGTGCTGGTGCTGGAACTGAAGTCGTTCCCGTCGAACACAAAGCTTTACAAGCAGGTGGTGGAGAAGGGGCTGGTCATCGACGCCAGTGCCCCGAAGGGCGCGGCGCTGGTGCGATGGCTGATCGACTGGGCCGCGCGCCACCATGCGGCCGAAATCTCTCACCCAGCCGCGGAATTGCTCGTCGAGTTGACCGGCCCCGAACTGGGCCTCTTGGACCAGGAAGTGGCCAAGTTGGCCTTGAGTATGGGGCCGGACCAGCGCATCTTGCCTGAACTGGTCAGGCAGCACGTGGGCACTTGGCGCGCCCAAACCGCATGGGTCATGCTCGACGCGGCGCTCGACGGCAAACTGCCCGAGGCGCTCCAGCAGCTCGACCTGCTTCTGGGCGGCGGCGAACAGCCGGTCGGCGTTCTCGGCCAAATAGCGAGTTCGCTGCGGCGCATGGCCGCCGCCACCCGGCTGGTTTTGCAGGGCGAGGCGACAGGTCGCCGGGTTTCGGTGTCCCAGGCGCTGGAACAGGTCGGAACGCAAGCCTTTGTGGCGCGGAAAATCGAGCCCCGGCTCCGCCGGCTGGGCCGCCAGCGAGGCCGGCGGCTCTATCGTTGGCTGCTGCAGGCCGATCTCGACATGAAAGGCGCCAGCAGCGCGCCGGCCCGCCTGATCCTCGAGCGGCTGATCATTCGCCTCGCTGCCCCGCAATAGCTGCCCCGTGAGATAAGCTTCCAGCTTGTCGACCCCCGCGGGATAAGCTTCCAGCTTGTCAAAAAACCCTTCCCTGGCACCACAACCTCCCCCAAGCCACCCCGAACTCGCCCCACTGCCCCAGTCCCCCCCAGCTTCCACTCATGATCCGGCTTGCACGGTTCGGACATATTCGATATGCTTTCGCCCCTCTTCTGTCGGCCGGGCGGTGCTTTTGAACCCGATCGGTCGATGCAGGGTGTTTTGAGTGCGCGACCAACGGTTACGACCTTTCGGGCGTGGCCGGCGGCCTGCGACGGTTCCGGAAGTGGCCGGAGCGCGGGTTCGCACGGGCGACCACCGATCGCGACGTTTCGTTCTGGGAAACTTGTATGGAAACCGATCGCCTCCGTTCGCCACTGCTCATCGGCTTGCTCTGTATGGTTGCAGCGGCGGTGGCAGGTTGCGTATCGCAGTCGCCCTGGACTTCCACCCCAAACGCGCCGAAACCGGCCGGACCTGCGGCGCAAGCCTCATCGGAAACGGCGCAGGGCGGCTCGCCAATCTCGCACGCATCGGCCGACTCCAAGCAGATGCAACAGGTCATGGCCGAGTTGCAACGGCTGGGCGATCTCGATCCGGCTGCCCGCGACCAACTCACCGCCGATCTGCAACAGACCGATCCTGCCCTCTGGCCCGGGCTGTTGCACCAGGCCCGTGCCGTCGCGGCCTATCGGCAGCGAGCAGCTTACCCACCGCACAACTCCCAAGAGCCGGCTGCGGGAACTCCGGACGGCTTCGCCGCAGGACCGGGGGCGATGGCGGACGATCGAGCGTTGGCTGCAACGCCCGTGGCGAGAGAAGCGTCTTTTGCAAGCAACCCGGTGCGTCGCGACGATCCCGCTTCACCTCCGATCCATCGCTTACCCGTGCCTTCGCAGGCGGCACTCGCCCCCGACGGGGCACCGGGGGAACACTATCCGACTACCGGCTTTCCGCCTTCCGAAGCGTCGCCCGAGTCTGGAATCGCCGCACCGACGAGCGTTCCCGCCCAGGAGGAGGAAGCCCCGTCGGCGGAGCCCCCCCGCGCCGCGCCCGATGCCGCAGCAGGCACCGACGTTCCCAGCCCGGAACCTGAAACGTCCGGCCCGCGGCCGCAGGCGGAGGGCCGGTTGGCCTCGTATTCCACGGAAAGTCCGCTCGACTGGACCGGCCACGTCGATTCCGCCATCGAACTTCTGGAGAAGGCCTCGACGAACACTGCCGACGAGGAAATCCGATTACGCATGCTGTACCTTGCGGCGCGGCGCTACGATGACGCGGTGCAGACCATCCCCGCCCTGCCCCCTGGGGAGCAGGAGTTTTGGACGGCCAAATTCCACGGACTAGGAACCCTTCTGGACGAGGCCAAAAACCCCGACGCCCCGAGCCGGAGGGCCGAGGCCAAGCAGGTGCTGGCCGACGCCGCGTCGAAATTGGGCGAATTGGCGCCGCTGGTCGTGCGCAATTTGGCATTCTGCACCCGGGTTCACAGTTATGGCTGCTTCGAAGCCTTCCCTTCGTACAAGTTCACGCCCGAGCAGCGCGTGCTGCTGTACGCCGAGGTCGACAATTTCACGAGCGAAAGCAACGCCCGAGGGTATCATACGTCGCTGAAGAGCAGCTACCAGCTATTCGACGCTCGGGGGCAGCGCGTGGCCGACGAGGAACTGGCTTCCACCGAGGAAGTGTGCCAGAACCGGCGGCGCGATTTCTTCATTGTGTACGACTTCCATCTTCCGCAGCGAGTCTATCCGGGCAAGCATACACTGCGTCTGACGATCGAAGACCTCAAGGGGCAGAAGATCGGCGATTCTTCGATCGATCTGGAAATCGTGGCGGAATCGGGCTCGCAGCCGAGGTAGGCGGTTCGCCTTCCGAGTTTCGGTCCTTCCGTTTCCAGGTGCAAGCCATTCGGCCGAACGGCTGCGTTTCGCCGAATCAAGCGGACGGCACGATGGAGCGTGCCTGCTGCTTTGCCGGGCGTTGCACCCAGAAACGGAAGACCTCGAGTTTCAATTCAGTACGGGTTGTACATGCCGGGGGTCGGGTACGGATAGCGGCCGTCCTCGCCGGGCAGGCTGCGCGGCTCGGCGTCCCAGGCGATGCGTTCGGGGCTTTCACTGGGGCCCTTGGCCACGGCGTCGTCCCAGCGGACCACCTGGCCCGAGTACGAGGCCATGCGGCCCAGTACGGCCGTCATGCTGCTGACGGCGCCATGCCAGCCCTCGTTGAGCTTCTTGTCGTCGCGAATCGCCTTGATCAGGTCGACGTGCTCTTGCACATAGGGGTTGCCGCTTTCGAGCTGCGGTCCGCCACCGACGGAAACGCCGCGGCTCCCCTCGGTGCCGTGGGCGAATTCGCTCACCTGATTCCAGGTGCCCGGCTGGTGCCGCGACTGGCTGAACATCTTCGTGCCGTCGGCGTAGGTGAACTCGATGAAGTGATGGTCGAAGATATCGCCGTAATTGCCGCGATTCACACGGCCGCCCATCCCGTTCGCTTCGACGGGGTGGGCCGTCTTCGGATCGCCATCCTTCGCCATAACCCAGTTGGCAATATCAATGTTGTGCACGTGCTGCTCGACGATGTTGTCGCCATACAGCCACCGAAAACAGCCCCAGTTGCGTACCTGGAACCGCATTTCGTCGGGATCGTCCTGGGGGCGGGGGCCCAGGTCGCGAGCGCCGCCGCCCAAGCCGTTCCAGTAGACGCACAGGAACATGATGTCGCCCAGCTTGCCCTCATGAATTTCCTCGATTCCTTGGATATAGCCCGCCTGGTGGTGCCGCTGCAAACCCACGACCACTTTCAACCCTTTCTGATCGGCCACGGTGTTGGCTTCGACCATCGCCCGGTAGCCGGGTGCGTCGGTGCAGAGGGGTTTCTCCATGAACACGTGCTTGCCGGCCTTCACGGCCGCCGTGTACTGCGAGGGCCGGAAGCCGGGAGGCGAGGCCATGAGCACCACGTCGGGGCCGCAGTCGATGGCCTTCTGGTAGCCGTCCAGATCAGTGAAGATACGTTCCGCAGGCACGTCGATGTTGGCGGCCCAGTCCTTCTGCAACCGGCCGAGCGAGCCGCGGGCCCGATCCTCGAAGGCGTCGGCCATGGCGATGAGCTTGATCGGCTGGTTGAGAATCGTTGCGGCTTTCATGCAATCGTTCACCGCGCCGGTGCCGCGGCCGCCGCAGCCGATCAGCACAATCTTCAGTTCGTTGTTACTCGCCGCGTGGGCGCCGCGTGCGATGCTCAACGCGGCCGCCGTCGCACCGGTGGCAACGCCTGACTTCTTCAAAAACTGACGGCGAGAGACGTTCGGGTTCATGCTCTGGACTCCTCGGGTGGGAAAGTGGGGTAAGGCCGGGCAACTCCGGGAGGCCCCGGGAGGCAACTCGTCCGGACGCCGCCAATGGGCAAGCGACCCGACTCGCAGCATTCTAGCGTGCCGGACCGCCGTTGTCAGGCACGGGGGCCGTGAATATCTCACTCGGAGTCGGACAGTCCGAGCCGGTTGAGCCAACGACTTCGAGGCGGCTTCTGGGCGGTCCCGTCGCCTGCCCCGGCGTCGCCCTTGGCGGTTCGCTCCTCGAGCAGGCGGAGTTTTTCCTCGACCTCGGTGCGTTGCCGGCCGAGTTTCGCACGTTCCACCGACAGCTCGACCTCGGCTTGGCGCAGTTTCTCGCGCCACTCTTCCTGCAATTGCGCCAAGTTTTGCCGTTCTTCCTGGATGATGGCGTCCTTGTCGAACAGATCGCCCAGCGCGGACGCGCCGACCGCCAACGAACCGACGCTGGCGCTTTGATTTTCCAGCAACTGTTTCAGTTCCACGATCTCAGCATCCTTCTCGGCAATCAATTGATCGGTGCGAGCGACGACCTGTTCGATTTCCAACCGCTCCCGGCGATCCTCCTCGCTTTCGTCCTCGTTCTCCGCCTCCGATTCGAGCGCGGCCAGGATACGTTGTTTCTCGGCCTCCCAGTTCAAAGGTCCACCGCTGGGCAGTGCCGGTTTGCCGGCCGGCCGAGTGTTTTGGGTCTCTTGCAATTCCTCACGCAGACGTGCGTTCTCCCGCTTCACTTCGCGCAGGTCCTCCAACGCCATCTCGTAGCGACGCTTGAGGTCGGCGTCGACCGAAGAGGGCTCCTGCGGGCTCGCCGGGATGCCCTCGGCCGCACGCCGTTCCGATTCGGCAAGATCCTCTTCCACCTGCGCGAGCCGCCGTTGGGCCTCGTCGAGCGAGGCGGCGAGCGCGTCGCGCTCGTGTCGAATCGCGTCGAGATCCTCGGCGCCGTCCCGAGTCGCGACGGCGTCTTGTTGCAGTCGTTCGCAACGAGATCGCAGTTCGGCTATTTCCGCTTCCAAGCGATCCCGCTCTTCCCGAACCGTGCCGAGTTGCGTTTCGAGCGACTCCCGCTGGTCGCGTTCCGCCGCCTGGGCTTCCGC
Organism: uncultured Planctomycetaceae bacterium; assembly: GCA_964414315.1. Classification (GTDB taxonomy): domain Bacteria; phylum Planctomycetota; class Planctomycetia; order Pirellulales; family Thermoguttaceae; genus PWXP01. The sequence goes on from CAYPWB010000086.1 coordinate 8,436, forward strand.
CTGCCGGTGTTCCGTTTCGGTGTACTGCCGTTCCAACTCCGCGCGCTGCTGCTCCAGCGCGGCGCGCTGCGCATCGAGGGCTTCTTGCTCGGCGCGTTCGGTGGCTTCGGCCTCCGTCCGGCGTCGTTCCCATTCATCCCGTTGCCGCTCCAGGTCGGATCGTTGCTTTTCGAGCCCGTTCCGTTCCTGTTGAAGCGTTGCCAACAGCGATTCGCGCTCGGCTCGGCTTGCCGCCGAGCATTCGTTCTGCCACTGTTCGAACTCGGCTTGCTTCCGCTCGAGCGCGACTCGCTGCTGTTCGAGCGCCTGCTGCTCCTGGCGGAGCGTTGCCAGGAGCGATTCCTGGTGCCGCGAGGTTTCCGCGGCGGTCTGTTCCCACTCGACCCGTCGGGCGTCGACGTCGGCGCGAAGTTGCGCGAGTTGCTCGGCTTCGCGTGCAAGGCGTGCCGCCTGCTCGTCGACGTCTCGATCGGCGTCCGCCGCTCGGTGGCCGTCGGCCAGGTCGTCGGCGAACCGGCCGAGGCAGGTCACGAGCCGGTTTTCGGCATCGCTGAGTTGCTTCTCGGCATGCTCCAGCCGCAGTTCCGCCTCGCGAAGCGATGCGGCGAGGTCGTCCCGCTCGCGGCGCAGCGCGTCGAGTTCCGCGGCGGCCGTCTTCGCGGCGGCCACTTCCTGTTCCAGCCCGGCGCACCGTGCCTGCAGTGCGGCCATTTCCGACTGCAGCCGGTGGTGTTCGGCCTTCGCCTCGGCAAGCTGTTGTTCGAGGGCGTCGCGTTCCGCCCGATCCGCCTCGATGCGTTCGCCCTGCCGTCGCTCGAAATCCGCCTGCTGTTGCTGGATGGCCGAGCGTTGTTGCTGGAGTGCCTGTTGCTCCTGGTGAAGGGTTGCCAGGAGCGATTCCTGGTGGCGCGAGGTTTCCTCGGCGGTGCGCTGCCATTCCGCCCGGCGGTCTTCGAGGTCGGCGCGAAGCTGTTCAAGCTGCTCGGCCTCGCGAGCGAGCCGCGCCGCCTGCCGGTCGGCGTCCTGGCCCGATTCCATGCTCTGTCGGCCGGCGGCCAGATCGTCGGCAAACTGGCCTAGGCACGTGACGAGCCGATTTTCGGCATCGTCGAGTTGCTTTTGGGCCTGCTCCAGCCGGAGCTCGGCCTCGCGGAGCGCAGCGGCGAGGCTGTCGCGTTCGCCGCGCAGGGCTTCAAGTTCGGCGGTGGCCGTCTTGGCCGCGGCGGCTTCCCGCTTCAGCGCCTCGCACTGGGCGCCTTGCGCCGCCAATTCCTCGGCAAGCCGCTCCTGCTGCCGGTGCGCTTCCTTCAGTTCCTCCCGGAGCGCGTCCCGCTCGGTCCGATCCAATTCGACGCCCTCGGCCTGCCGACGTTCCAACTCGGCCTGCCGCTGCTGAAGCCGTTGCTGCTCCTGCTGAAGCGCTTCCAGGAGCGATTCTTGGTGGTGCGTCGTCTGCTCGGCCGTACGTTGCCACTCGGCACGGCGGGCGTCGAGTTCGGCGCGAAGCTGTTCCAGACGTTCGGCTTCTTCGGCGAGTTCGGCGGCCCGCTTTTCCACATCGCCGCGCGCCGTTTCAGCGCCGGTCCGACCGTCGACGGCCTCGGCGGCCAGGTGATCGAGGTAGTCGAGCAGGCGGTTCTGGGCTTCGTCCAGTTGCCCCTGCTTCGACGCGAGAAACTCCTGCACTACCGCGCGCTCTCTGCGCAAGGCCACATCGAACGGTTCGATGTGGTCGGTGCTCTCGGGAGTGGAAAGATGCGAAGCATCCATGGACGACGGCTCCAAGCCATTCCTGTACAGGGTACGCGCACACCGCCGGGATGGACGGCGCGGACGGCCCGCCCGAAGGGGGACTGCGCAAGGGAGTTCCCTATCTGATGTATAGGTTACTCTGACCCGCCGGTCAAAATGACGGTTCGGCCTTTACCGGTTGGCGCGAGTTTTCCGGCCCAAGGTGCGCCGGCAACCTCTGCCGCCGTGGGAACGGTTGGAGCCGGCGGGAACGGTCAGGGACGGAGCCCGGCCGTGAACCGGAGCAGTTGGGCCTCGAGCATGGCCCAGTCGTCGCCGAAAACGGAAGCAAAATCGGCGGTGCGTTCGGCGGCGGTGTAATCGGAAAAGGGCGGCCGGGCGGCGGTTAGGGCGACGTAACGCGCGTAGCGAGCCGGCTGCGTTTCGATCAGATAGAACGTCAGGGCCCACGCCTCGGCGTACGCCGCCCCGGGATGCAAACGAAACAGCCGATCCTCGGCAACGATCGAAGCAAGCAGCTCCGGCTTGTGCTGCGGCGCAACCACACGGCGGAAGTCGGCCAGCCGGGCCCGATTGATCCGGTCGGCCTGCGTCGTGTGATATCGAGCGTTGTATACGCCGGGGGCTTCGAACAGGGTGGCCAGCCCTTCCGCTACCCAAAGCGGCGGCGGTGCGAAACGGCTGTGGATGCCCGTGTTGAACGCCGTCTGGTGCGTGGCCTCGTGGAGAATCGTCGTGGCCGTCTCATGCCACTGATCGTATCCGTCCGAGGGCCCGATGTCGTACAGCACGATGCGGTTCGTTTCCAGCGAGTAGAAGCCGAGGAGCCCCCGGGGAGCCGGCGAACCCAACGCCGTCAGATACTGGTGAAACTCGGCTTCGCCCGGCAGCACGACGGCCACCAGCGGGAACTCCGGCTCCCGAAGGTTCAAGCCTCGCCGGCCGAAGTACGTGACGAATTCGCGGTAAAGGTTCTCGAAGCGTTTGGGCCACCGGTCGCGTTGGCCTCGGGCATGCGCGACGACGTAACGCGTGGTCGTGGTCACCTCGAACTCGCGGCCTAACTCGCGCAGCAGGTCGGCCCGAAGTTCCGAGACCGTCGCCGGCGTAAATCGGGTGGAAAGCTGCCGCCACTCGGTCGCTTCGCCCGGGGGGAACTGCCATAGCCGTCCGTCGCGACCCACCAACCGCACCTCGTGCGAATCCCAGGCGAGCGGTCGGCCCTCGATCGTCTGCCCGTCGAGCCGCAGCGATATCGTCCCGGGAAAGGGAACCGCGTCGGCGACGCCGAACGCACCGGCAACGAGCAGGGTGATGAAGACGCTTGCGGAACACATGCGAAAACTCCCGGTTTGGGGTTGTTCGACGAGTGAGCGGCTTGCGCAGTCGGCCTTTGAACCGGCGCGTTTTTTGGAAATGCCGCGTTCGGTCCGCTCAGGAGCGTATGCCCGGAAGCCCGCCTTCCACAATTCTAGCCCGGACTATCCGCAGGCGGCTGGGCCGGATGATTCATGACGGGCGAGCGAAGGCCGGGGGCGGGGGGCTGAGCCTACCCTCCTCTGGTCCTGCAAGAGATGGCGCGGGTTAGCGTTCCAGAGCGACGGGCAGGTGTTCGGGATTGCAACCGGGGGCGTCGGCCGTGCGCAGCGGGGCGTTCCAGCGCAGGAGTCGGCTGCCCAACGGGCCGTCGCCGGGCGGACCGGCGAACTCAACCTGACTGAGCACCAGACCGGCAATCGCGACGTCGGTGTCGTCGAGCCGCTCGGGCGCCCCCCCCGAACGCCGATGCACCACAACGGGAATGCCGGGAGTCACCAAAGCCCCCTCGCCCTCCCAGGTCAGATTGTGAAGAACCGGGACCGGGTCGCCCTCGCCATCGAACAACAGCAACGCCCCCCCTTCGGCCGGGGCGAACACGCTGCGTTCGGCCCGAACCAATATCCGGCCGGCCCGGCCCGATGTCCCGACATTGCGGCACCGCCACAACGAAGCCGCCCCGCGCAGCGTGACCTGTTCGAGCACCAGATGCATCGACTCGTCGGCCCGCGGCGCCGCCGAGTGCACGAGCGGTCCCGGACCCAGGTGCAGTACGTTGTGGAACTCGACCCGCACGGCGCCTTCGGCTTCACGGTCGAGCGCGGCGGCGACGCTGTCAAATACACAGTCGTCGAACCGGAGCGTCCCGCTGGGCAACGCCAACGCGTCGGAGTGAGAGGCTGCGGCGTGCCGCCATCGTACCGCGACGGGCGGCGCGGCGCCGGGCGATAGCGCGCGGAACGTGCAATTCCGGAACCGCACGTTCCCGCCGGCGACGCCGACCAATGCCTGCCCCTCGCCGCCGGCGTGGTCCCACACGAAGTCGATCGCCTCGAATCGAACCGGCAGCGAGTCGGGGTCGACGCCGGCGACGACTACGTGCAGCCCGCCGGACGGCAACAGGACCAGCATGCGAGCACCCTCGGGCCCCGCCACTCTCTGCCCGGGGCGTAACTCGAGCCGCTCCACGCGATCCAATTCGCCCGAGTGGATGATCCGTTCTTCGGCCGGCAAGTTGAGATCGTCTGCTCCGTCCTGGGAAGGCGACGGGCCGACGGAACGCATGGGCAAGGGATTCCCGTCGTTGCCAAGTTCGGCCAGATACGCGGCCGGCACGACTCGCCCTTCCTGCGTGTCCGATTCGGTTCCGGCGAGTGGCTCACGGTGAGCGGGAGGATGGTCGGTCGGCGGCTCGGCGCGCTCCGGTTGTGCGGCAACGGGGCGCCGGCTTCCCGCGTCGTCACTCTTTTCGCGTACGGCGCGATAGATGGGCCATGCGGCCACCAGCAACGCGGCAGCCAAGGCAATCCCCATCGCCGTCGCCTGGCCGACCTGCCACGGTCGGCGCGGCACGACCGGCGGCCGCATCGAAGGCCACGTCAAGCCAGGCCGCTCGGCCGCACGCAACGCACCGCCGAGCAACCGGCGGCCGTGGGACGTCGGTGCCCCGAGGAGCGTGGCCAACTCGGCGGCGGTCCGCGGCCGGCGCTCCGGCTCCGGCCGGGTACATGCAAGAATCGCCTCGGCCAACACGGCTGGGGTCTCGGGCGCCAATTCGCGTGGGTCGGGAATACGCGCCTCGTGCGCCGCCCGGAGTTTCATCAGGCTGTCGCCGCCACCCAGCGGTGCCCGTCCGCACAGCAAATGCCACCAAACGCAGCCACATGCGTACAGGTCGGAGGCGGCGTCGGGCGGCGTCCCCTGAGCCACCCGCTCCGGCGCCAAGTAGTCGTAGGCCTCGGGCAACAGGTCGGTGCGCGAGTAGCCCTCCTCGGGCCTCAGCACGCCGCGCACGCCCGGCATGGGCAGCACAACGCGTCCATCGGAGGCCAACCAAACGCTCGATGCGGCGATGTCGCCATGGCAAAGGCCCGCCGTGTGCAAATCGGCAATCGCAACGACCATCGCCCGGGCAATTTCTTCCACGGCGACTGCGGGCATTCGGCCGTGGGCAATAAGCCAATCGGCAGCCGATAGGCCGGGAATCCACGGCGCGGCAATCCAGAGCCGAACCGCGCCGGTCGGTCGGCAGGTTTCCGGCCTCCCGGTGAGGGAGGCCGTCGGGGTGGAATCCTGCTCGACCTGACCGGCAGCGATCGGAAAGACACAATGTTCAGTAGCCAGTCCGTCGCCCGCCTCGACCAATTCGCGGAGGCGTCCGGCAGCCTCGCGGGCCGCCCGGCCGTTCCGCTCGGCCGCCACCAGGCGGACGTACTCGCCCGACTCGACATGCCGGGCCCGGTAGGCTGGGGCGTACAGGCAGTCGGTCAGCGGCTCCAGGGCAACATAGGGCCCCAACCTTAGTTGCGAGACCCGGCCCGCGGAAAGCTCCCCCGCCTGCCAGCGTGTTATGATACCACACTGCGCGAGCGCGTCAACCCAAACCGACTCAAATTGGGGGAGCCGACGGCCAAGACGGCGGACATGCCCGCAGGCGTGCCTGAGCCGCCGGGAGTCGGCCAAGCCCAGGTCTTGGAGCATTCCGGCAATTTGCGGCGGCAGGGCAAGCGACATGGCGTGTCCGATTTCGAGAACCATCGACAATTCGGCCTATTGTCCACGGTCCGTTACCTTGCCACAAGAGCGAAAAGCGGCGATTCGCCGGCCGACGTCCGCCGTCAGTCGGTGTGCAGGCCGCATTCGGTCTTGGCGAAGCCGGTCCACCGTCCGGAGCGCTCGTCCGAATCGCCGTCGAGCACACGCCGGGTGCAGGGCCAGCAGCCCACACTCGGGTAACCCTGGTCGTGCAAGGGATTGTACGGAACCTGCTCGTCGGTAATGCGCTTCCACACCTCCTTCTTAGTCCAGTTGGCCAATGGGCTGACCTTCACCAGCCCGAACTTCTTGTCCCAGCGAACGATCGGCGTATCAGCCCGAATCGGGCTTTGGTCGCGACGGATGCCGCTGGTCCAAGCGTCGAAGTCGCGGGTGACCCGATACAGGATACGCACCTTCCGGTCGAAGCAGCACTGATCCGGATTCGTCGTATACAGCGGGCCGCCGTGCAGCCGCTCGTACTGTTCGACCGTCGTGTCCGGGTGCTGAAAGTCGACTTCAATTCCGTACTTTTCCGCAATCCGATCGCGCAGTTCCAATGTCTCCCGGAACTGATAGCCCGTTTCCAGGTTGAACACGTAAGTACGCGGCTCAACCTTCGCCAGCATCGACAAGATGACGCACCCTTCCGGCCCAAAGGCCGTGGCCATCGTGAACCGCGGATAGTAACGCTCGACCGCCCAGGCAAGAATCTCCTCGGGCGACTTCCCCTCCAGAAGGCGGCTGGCCTCCTCGAGTTCGGCGAGCAGTTCAGGCGTGGGCTGAGTCACCGGATAGGCGTCGGGCGTCAATGCAATGCGTTTGCCGTCACAAGCCTGCGTCGGTGCTTCCGCTGCCGGCTGCGACGGCGCAGGGCATCCGCCGCTCTGGCAGGAACCGCAGCAACTTCCTTCACTGACGGAGGGCGGCGTGCGAGGCGTCGGCGCCGGAACGCGGGCGTATTTGGGATCCATGGGCGATGCGAGGGCTTGAGTGACGCTTGCGCGAGCGGCGGTCGGGCGAACCATCCCAACGACCCAAAACCGCTGTATCCAGGGGAATGGTTGCCTCCCCCGACCGCGCATAAACGAGAGTTTGGCTTTCGCTACATTATAATATAATAAGTCATTTTAGTAATGTATAACATGCGGCAAGCCACAACACAAGGGGGCGCACCTTCCGAATATTCGTCATTTGGGGCCGCGGGCCATCGCAAATTCCCCGCTGCCGGGCGAAAATACCCCTCCCATAGGGTATTTCCGATAAAGCGTTTCGCCCCCGTGAGACATCTGGGTGGACGGCGACTCCGTGCCGATACCGCTTGGTTCCGCGGCGAACAGCACCGGGGTCGAAGCGGCCTCTCGCGCTTCGCCCCCCCCTGCCCTATTTCAGTGCCGCCCGGATGCGCGCCACAAGCGGGTTGTCGGCCGTTTCCGAGCCGCGCAGCTTCGGCATATTCGACGCCAGATACAGGTTCCGCCATGCCGGCGAAACGTGGTAATAGTCTTCCAGCACGGCGGAACTGAACTTGTAGTCGTGCGCGCCGGTTCCCTTCCGAAAGATGAGTGCCCGGGCCATGTCGATCAGCCGGGGCGCGTCGCCGCCGCGTTGAAGCCAGGCGAGCGTCTGCCAAGCGGCCGCCGTGGGATTGCGGTCCAGTTCGGCGAAGATGCTTTCCAGCGGCTGATCGGCGTCCGCATCGGCGGCCTGTCGCCGCAGGTCGCCGATGTCGATCGCTTCGAGCCGGCCCCGTCCACCGGCCGCGTCGCGGAACATCGGCAGGAACGCGGCGTTCTGCAGCATGAGCAGTTGCCGCGTCCGGTCGTCGGCCGCGGTCTGGAAGGCGAACCTTAATGCGTTGGTCGTGGTGACGGCATGCAAGGGGACGATGGCCGGCTGACGCAGCAACAGTTCGCCCGCCCCGACGAACAGCCCGTCCCAAATCGACTGGGGTGAAACGCCCTTGCCGAGCAATTCGACGACGTGGTCGCACGCTTCTTCGTCGGAGCCGCTCCGAAGCGTTTCGAGCAGCGAGTCGGTCGCCCCGGAGTCCGGTGTTCCGCCCCGCCAGTCGGGACCGATCCGTTCGACGAGTTCGAGGTTGCGGCGGTAGGGCCGGTCGGCTTCGGCGTCGCGCCCGGCCGGATTGTCGCCTTCGTGCATGAGCAAGGCATACGCCAGCGATCGGAGCACGGGTTCGGCATGCCGCCACCCGATACAGTGGAGCGTCCGGCGGCTTTGGGCCACGAAAATCGCCTTGTGGCCGATCGAACGGAAGTCGCGTGCGCCGTAGCGGAATAACGGCTCGAAGATTTCGTCGGCTCCGGCCGTGCGAGCCAGGGCGGCCACGGCGGCGTCGGCGGCCGTCTCGTCCCAGGTGTCCATCGCTTCGTGGAACGCGGCAAGTGCCTTGTGGGCCGCAGGAACGGTCGCCTCGTCGACGGGCCCCATCGTCCAACCGCCCTGCCGCCGGTCCCGCTCAGCGGCGCTCTTGAAGTAGTCGAGCGACCAGAACAGCGGCAGCCAGCGATGTTCCGCCGGCGACGAAATGCTGGCCAGGTGGGCCGAGTTCACCACCAACACCGCATGGAACTGGAAGCCGACCGTGGGACGCGGCTCGACGTTGCGGACTCCGGCCAAGAGCAACGCCGCCAGCAGGTCCCGATAGCTGAGCCCTTGGCGAACGCGTGCGCCCACCTCTTCGAGCAACCGTTCGCGAGGCGTCTGTTCGATCAGTCGGACGGTCGGTTCGATGCTCGAATCCAGCCGAACCACGCTCGGGTCGAGCGTCGCTTCGGCGGCCGAGACCGGCGCCGGCTTCCCCAGTAACGGAAGCTCGCCCAAGCCGGTAAACGCAGCCGTCGCCGCTCCGGCGGCCAGGGCCTCGCGACGTGTGATGGGCTTCATGACAACTTCTCCTTCGGTTTGGGGCGTACGGGGCGTCCGCACATACCACCCTCGCCCGTGCCTCGGGCCGGAGTCAAATACCGATTGCTTCGACCGCTCAGGTCGGTCAACCACATTTCAGCATACCGCAATCCAACGCGCGTGTCAGCCGGCGAACGGAGACCCGAAACCGTAAGGGCTCGCGAAGGAATAAATGGCCTTGTTTAGGCGCGGCGAGGACAAGGCT
>CAYPWB010000087.1:0-17388 GCA_964414315.1 uncultured Planctomycetaceae bacterium
GTGAATCAAGGTCTCAGTTTTTGTACACATAGTCCGGCGTACAGAATTGGTAATGGGGTAAAGGGGTGTTCCGCGCCGAGACAAAAAAAGACGTGAGAATGATCGGCCGAGCGATTCGCGAAGGCTGGGATTACGATCGCAAGGAAGTCACCGCTGCATTGATGGAGATTGTTCAGCGGCGTGATCCAGATTTGATGATGGATGCGGTTGACCGACTGTTGAAGGCAGATGAGATCGCGATCAAAAACGAAGAGGCAATAATCAAGCGAGAACTGATGGAGCTGAAAAAGTTTGGTGACGAACAGCAACTCCGATTACGACTTCTTGAACTCGCTCGACACATCGAGCCTGATGAGCTTGCTCGCATCGCATCCGAGAACAGCGACGCTAGTTGAACCGCTCCTCACTAGCACGCCAAGCGAAAGAGAGAAAGACGCATCACGCAAACGAGAAAAACGAAGCGAAGCCGCTCGCATCGAAATCGATTGGAGCACGGTCGATTGGCCGCGGCGTGAAGCTTGCCTTGCCGATCCCGAGCGATTCCTTCGCACCTACCTTGACTATCGATTTACGCGAAACTTTTACCCTCATCAACTACGAATGATCGAAGGCATCTATGAGCGGGCTAAGTACGGAGGCAGCAAATCCTACGCTGCGCCGAGAGGCGACGGCAAGACCGAGATTTGCACCGGCATGCTCGTCTATGTGATGCTAGCCTGCTTGGTTGATTACACAGTGCCGATCGCAGCGACGACAAAATTGGCCAGCGATATATTCAAGGATTTCAAATACCACTTTGAGAACAGTGAAACGCTTGGCGAGGATTTTCCAGAGGTTTGCCAGCCCGTCAAAGCGTTGCAGGGCGCACCGCAGCGAGCCGGCAAGCAGCATGTCGACGGAACGCTGACGCGAATCGAGTGGAGTAAGGAACAGTTGGTGTTTCCAAGCGTCCCCGATTCGCCCTACGGCGGTTACTGCATGAGCTATTACGGGCTCGATGCTGCAATCCGCGGCGTGCGAATTCGTGGCAAGCGGCCGAAGCTTGTGCTCGTGGACGATCCCGAAACACGCGAGTCAGCAAAAAGCGATCACCAGATTCGCGAACGCGAACAAATGCTCGATCGCGACGTGGCTGGCCTCGGCGGGCAAGAAGGCAACGTTTCAGTTGTGGCGATCACGACTTGCCAAAACCGCAAATCGCTGAGTTGGCGGCTCACTGGCGAAGATAAGGGCGGTATCAAAATCAAGCCGGCGTATGAAGGCGAGCGGTTTGCTGCGATCGCCAAGTGGCCCGACAACGGCGAGTTGTGGGACGATTACATTGCCCAACGGAAGGTCGACCAAAATGAAGGCGACCCCTATGGCAGCCGGGCAACGGAGCTGTATCTGTCCAAGCGGAGCGAGATGGACGCAGGCGCGGAGGTCATCAACCCTGGCAGGTTTGATCGCCGGCCACGCCCAGATGGACAGCCACGCGAGCACAGCAACCTCCAGCATTGCTACAACTTTATTTCCGATCACGGTCTGCCGGCTTTTTTGGCTGAGTATCAAAACGAGCCAGAACCAGAGGCCGAGGTTGAGAGCGTCGGCATCACAGCCGGAATGGTGATGAGCCGTACCGAACCACGCCCGCGGGCGGAAGTGCCAGACGAAACCGAAGTGATTACCGTTGGTCTGGATATCGGAAAGTATGCATCGCACTGGTCAAAGATTGCTTGGCGAAAAAACGCGGTCGGCTCGATCGTGGATTATGGGGTGATGGAGACGCACGGGCTGACTGTCCAGTCATCACCGCAAGCGATCGAGCGGGCGTTGCTAGCCTCGCTTCATGCCTGGTCGGAGGAAATCACACAGGCCGGTGAGCCATTGCTGGTTCTGGTCGACTCAGGCGACTACACCGAAGTCATTTACGAGTTTTGCCGCGCTGCTGGTCAGTCATTTTTCCCGTGCAAAGGGTATGAGGGCTGGAGTTTTCGAACGCCGGAAGCCAGTAAAACAAAGCAACCTTTCGAGGCGGCTTACGCGTCATGGCTCGAGCACGCGAGCATTTGGCTTTACAACCTTGATTCGTGGTACTGGAAGAACTGGACGCACGAGCGGTTTGTGACCGACGCATTTATCGATGATCAGCGAAATGATGGTTCGCTCGCATTGTGGCAGCCACAATCGAGTAAGGAACACATGGGCTTTGCCAAGCATATCACCGCCGAAGAATTGCAGGTGACGTTTGAGCCTGGCAAGGGTGAGCGGCGACGCTGGGCACCGCTAAGCCGAAACAATCACTGGCTCGACGCCACGGCTTACGCATGCTGCGCGGCGGGTGCCGTTGGAATGCGGCTCGTCGCGCGTGAAACGCAGTCGGTGAGCGAACGAGTCAAGACGATCGAAGACAGGAAGCCGGCAATGTCGGGTTTGCACGGCCGGAAGTTTGTTGCAACTCAAAGAGGTTAGACGATGGCGAAGCGAAAGCAGGCAGGATTGCCGACGATGGAACGTGCAAAAGTGGAGGTTCCGCAGCAAGAATCGAGGCCAGAGGTTAAAGTTGAGAAGGAGCCGCCGGCACCGGTCGCGCCAGCCTCACTGAGCCAGTCAACGGTGGTTGTTGAGATTGATGTTCTGCCGGCGTTACTGGATGGCCCTATTCATATCAGTAAGCAGTTAAACATGAGCAAGCGGTTGACCACCCGCCAAGCGAAAGCGTTGAAGTCGATTGTTAACCTGACCGAAGGAAGCCGTCACACTCAGGCGATGCAAATTTTGTTTGACAAGATCGCCGACGCAATCGAAGAACACTACGGCATGACATTGTGACAATGTTGCATTGTTTTCTGATTTAATCGGCTCGTCATGCTTACACTTTCCGCATGGCTGCCGTAGACCTCGACACGATTCTCGACAACCTCAACGACTTTTCGGATTACGAAGAAGTCGCTTCGGTCAGTCGAGCCAAGTCGTTCATCACCGCTTGCCGGCGTTTCCTTGCATTGCCTTCGTCGCAATCCGACAAGGGCTCGTCGATGGGATACGACCAAAGCAACGTGCTGGAGATGATGCGGCAAGCCCAAGTTTACGTGACAACCGAGACCGCCGCTTCTGACTCTGGCGGCATTCGGCACCTTGGCATTGGCTCCGGCTTTCGGCATTGATCGCACCAAGCAGAAAACCCGACGTTTCGTCTGATTTCTCAGACGTCAGAGCGGATTACGACGCGATGCGTGAATCGCGATTCGTCCGCACGCGGCTTGGGCTTGCGCCGCTGGGTGGTTCCGCCGATTATCACATTCGTAGCGAGACGCAGTATTTGCGGCTTATCGAAAAAGCACGCGATTCCGCCAGGAACGACAACATCATCGGCAAGACGATCGATAAGGCTGCGACGAACTGCGTTCAGAGCGGGTTCATTCTTTCCGCCAAAACTGGCGATTCTGAACTCGATCGCGACTTGCAAGCACGCTGGCGAGAGTGGGCGACGTCCGCGGACGATTGCGACATTCAAGGCGAAGCAACATTCAACGAAATCGAGCACCTTTCGGTCGCTTCGATCCTTCGTGATGGTGACATCTTTGCAATTGGCACGCGCGGCGGCCATCTGCAAATGATTGAGGGGCACTTGGTCCGCAACCCCTACGCATACAAGAAAAACAAGGTCAACACGGTCATTGGCGTTGAGCTAAGCCGCTACCGCCGGCCGACTCGATACCACGTTCGCCGCGAGCCGAACGATCCATATAAGACGCCAAGCAACTCGACAAGCCAAGCCTATCCCGTGCGCGACAGCGACGGGTTCAAGCAGGTGTTTCACGTCTACGATCGATCCAGGTTTTCATCGACTCGCGGCGTCACTTGTCTTGCGCCGGTGTTTCAAATCGGCGGCATGTTCGAAGACATCAACTTCGCAAAAGTTGTTCAGCAGCAAGTTGCCAGCTGCTTTGCGGTGCTTCGTTATAAGGATGCTGGCTCCGCTGGCTTGCCATCGATCAACAAGACCTACGGCCCCGAAACGGTCGACAACGCGACAAGCCGGGTGACGCAGGACTTGGCCCCAGGGATGGAATACACCGCCGACTACGGCGAAAAGCTCGAAGGGTTCTCGCCTAACATTCCGAACGCTGAGTTTTTCAAGCAAGCAAAAATGCTGCTGATGATGATCGGAATCAACATCGGCGTGCCCTATGTTGAAATGATGATGGACGCGGAGAGCACAAACTTTTCCGGCTTCCGTGGAGCACTCGACACTGCTCGCCGCAACTGGCGAAAGCTGCAAGTCCGATTGCGTGAGCATCTCCACGAACCGGTCTATCGATGGAAGGTCCGGCAGTGGCTCGCCGATGATGCTGCACTTGAGCGAGCATCGCGCCGCAGCGGGATCAATGTTTTCGGGCACTACTTTTCGCCGCCGTCGTGGCCTTACATCCAGCCAGTCGATGATGCTGCTGGCCAGCTTTTGCGAGTCCGCAACGGCTTGACTTCGCCACGGCGGTTGCATGCAGAAATGTCCCAGGAATGGGAAGAAATTGCAGCCGAGACGGTCTCCGACAACAGTTATGCAGTGCGACTTGCGATCCAAGAGTCGCAGCGAATCCAACAGGATCTTGGCATCGAAGTGCATTGGCGTGAATTGCTTGCTCTGCCAACGCCAGATGGCATGCAACTGACGGTGCCGATCCAAGCCAGCCAGCCGGCAACGGGAGCGACCAGCAATGAAGATTGAGCTTGACGCACCCTTGTCGCAGATTCCGCACGCGGGCAACTGGCTAGGTGCATGGGCAATGCACGAGCCATCGTTTCACGCGATGCGTGAGCAACTTGCAACCATCAGCGTCCGAGCCCACTTGGCCGAGGTCGACAAGGGTGAACTTCTAAAAGCCACTGAAAGCCGGTTCTCGGTGACGAATGGCATTGGCGTGATCAATATCACCGGCCCGATGATGAAGCACGCGTCCAGCTTCGGCATGAGCTGTTCAACCGCAATGGTCAGGCGTCGGCTTAGCAACTTCGCAGCTGACAATGCAATTCGTGGCGTGATCCTCAATTTCGAGACGCCAGGCGGCACGGTTGCGGGCACGATGGAACTGGCTGAAGACCTTGCAAACTTTGAGAAACCAACGCTCGCTTATTGCAGCGACTTAACGGCTTCGGCGGGCTATTGGGTGGCCAGCCAGGCCGACAGCATCTCCGCAAACCGGCTCGCAATGGTCGGCTCGATCGGCGTCTACACAGTCGTCGTCGACGCCAGCGCCGCAGCCGAAGACCAAGGGCTGAAAGTTCATGTCATCCGAACGGGAGACTTCAAAGGTGCAGGAACTCCAGGCACAGAAATTACAGAAGACCAGCTCGCAGAAACGCAGCGGCTGATTGATGCGATCCACGTTCACTTCTTGGATGCGGTTTCGCGCGGCCGTGGCCTGGCAAGCGAGAAACTGCAAGCGGTTTCAGACGGTCGAGTCCACATGGCACAAGACGCGGTTGGCCTTGGATTGGTCGATCAAGTCGAAACATTTGAGCAAGCATTCGAACGGTTCGAAGCATCCCTATCGCAGCCAACTTACCCGGCAGCGAGCATTGTCGAGGAGAGTGAAGATATGGCGAACGACAACGCCACCATGCCGGCTACGGCACAGGAACTCAAAGAGCGTTTTCCGAAGTCGTCTGCCGATTGGCGACTGAAAGCGATCGAGGCTGGTTGGACGGTTGCCGAGGCGACCGAGAACTATGCCGATGTGATGCAGGCTCGCGCTGAGGCTGAAGAGCAACGAGCCGAAGAGGCTGAACGTCGGGCAAGCAAGCCAGGGGCAAAGCCAGTGAGCTTCAGCGGCAAGCGTCGCGGCAAGTTTCGGGCAGAAGATGATCCCGAAATGATGGAAGACGAAGACGACGAGCAGGCGATGGAAGATGAAGAAGAGGATGCGGAGTACGAAGATTCCGCAACCGCGTCTTGGAATCGCGAACTGGCTGTTGCAATGAAGCGATGCGGTGGCAATCGCATGAAAGCGCTGGCGATGGCTAACCGCAACAACCCTGGCCTTCGTTCCGCGATGGTCGAAGAGCAAAACGCGATCCGCCGACGCCGCGCGTAGGTAGTCGCCTTCACTGTCGAAAACGAAACAGAACACAAACAAGGAGAACCAACAATGTCACAGCGTGACGATTCGGGTTTCAAAACCTATGAGGCCGATGAAGCGATCGCCCTTTACAGCCGGGTGAAGCTTGACTCGGATGGCAAGATCACGAATGCAGGATTGACCGACAAGTCAATCGGCACGCTGCAAACGGCAGCTGCAATTGCTGCGGGTGATTTTGTCTCTGTCAAGCTTCGGTCTGCTGCTGGAACTCACAAAGTGCGGGTCAAAGAAGCCCTTGACGCGGGCGCGACCCTGTACAGCGAAGCTGATGGAGAAGTGCAGGACACCGCGCAGGCGACTGCATTTGTTGAAGGCACCGCTTTGGAAGCTGCAACTGCGGAAGATGATGTTGTGGAGATGCTCTACAACAACGCTGGCGATACTGCCGCCAGCTAACCAAACCCCAAGCGCCTGCCCGTGGATGTGGCCACTGAAACGGGCGGGTTTTTAATTTTTGATCGCATTGCTTGGGGGAAAGGGATGAAGCAATGCCTTCGCCAGTCACCAGTCTTGCAACTCTGCGGCCGGACTTGGCCCAGTCGTTCATGGAGTTTGATTTGGAGGCCGATGCTCGCGGCATGATCGCGAGCCAGGTTTTTCCGATTGTTGAAGTGGCCAGCCAGGCCGGGAACTTCGGCAAGATCCCGGTCGAACAGTTGCTGCAAAACAGCAATACCAAGCGAGCGCCAGGCAGCGGCTACAGCCGCTCCAACTTCACGTTCGATGACGCTTCCTATGCCTGCCAAGAGCACGGTCACGAGGAACCAGTCGACGATCGCGAACGCGAAATGTACGCCGAATACTTCGACGCGGAATTAATCGCGACGATGCGTGCCTATTCTGCCGTTTTGCGAAACGCTGAACAGCGTGTTGCGGACGCAGTTTTCAATATGACAACCTGGACGGGCTCGTCGCTGACCACTGCGATCACGCATGAATGGGATGACGCAACCAACGCTGTTCCGCTGACCGACGTCGAAGCTGCTGTTCAGCAGATTTACGACAACAGCGGATTGTGGGCAAACGCTCTGATCATCAACAAGAAGGTTTTTCGGAACCTTCGAAACGCTGATCAGGTTATCGATCGAATTAACTCGGCGGGGGCTGGATCGCCAAGCAAGGCATCCGATGTAACGGTCGAAATGCTCGCCCAAGCGTTTGCGCTCGATTATGTCATCGTCTCAGGCACCTCGAAGAACACTGCCAACGAAGGGCAGGACGCTTCAATCAGCCAGATTTGGTCGGACGAGTATGCGATGGTTTGCAAGGTCGCGACATCGCCCGACTTCCGCGAGCCCTGTATTGGCCGAACGTTCCACTGGAGCCAAGACGGGTCGGCACCTGGCGGAACGGTCGAGTCGTATCGGGAAGAGCAAACCCGCAGCGACATCATCCGGGTGCGTCACGACGTTGACGAGATCGTGCTGTACCCCGAAGCCGGCCACTTGCTCAGCAACGTGACGACGTAAGCCGATGACTCGCTTCGCCACGCAATTCAAGCGTTACGCCGCTCGGGATTTGGTTCGCCAATTTGGCGAGTCGTTGATTTATTACGACGGCGGCTCGGGTGCTGGGCGAAGCGTGACAGGGATCGTTGAACGTGACGTGCAAACGATCACCGACGAAAACATCCCGGCATTGTCAACGTTTGTCACTTTGCGTGATGACGCGACAGCCGGCGTTGCATCTACGGGGATCGACACAGGCACCGACACGATTGCGGTACCGCTTCGAGTCGGTGAAACGGCACAAGTCCGGCAAGTCGTGCGAGTGGAGTCAACCGAGAACGGGTTGGTGAGGTTTGAGGTTAACTAATGGCAACCGCTCCAGATGAGCGAATCGCAACAACGCTGATCAGCCGACTGGAAACAGTCACGGTTGATGAGCCGGATGGCGTGGTGCCGGTGACGGTTTACCGCGTCAATCGCGACGCGACGGACTGGAAGCCAAAGAATAATTCGATCGTGCTGAAACAGGGCGAAACGTCGCGGCTTCCTGATCTCGACTGCCCAGGCAATCCGCCGGCAATGGCATATGAGATTCAGTTCGGCGTGGCTTGTTTCGTGCGTCAATCAGATCGGGCAAGCAATGCGGATATGGAACGCGTCAACAACCTTTCTGCGTTGGCCCGCAAGGCAATTACCAACAGCACAACATGGTATGCGATCGACAGCGTGAGCTTTGATGCGGAGGTGGGCGAAACAGTGCCGTTTATGGAAGCGGACGGCGGGCATGTTGGGGCAATTTTTCAAGTGACAGCCCGTTATCGAGTTTCAGAACTTGACCCGTTTGTGGTGCGGTAATGCTTGGATTCACGGCGGAAGAAAAGGGTGCGAAAGAGCTTGCTAAGGTGCTTGATGGAAGTCGCAAAAAAATCAAGCGGCAACTGGTGATTGCGGTTAATGCGACTGCCAAAAAGAACAAGTCTAGCATCGCAAAGCAAATTGCAACTGAATTGGCGACACCGCAGAAGAACATCAAAAAAACAAGCTCGATCAAAAAGAAGGCAGGCAAGGCAGACCGAATACCTACCGCGATCGTGACGCAAAAAGAAACCGCTCGGCTTCCGCTTCGTGACTTTCGGCCTACTCACACCAAAAAGGGTGTGACGTATCGAGTTAGTAAGAAGAAAGGCCGACGACTGGCACCAGGAGCGTTCCAAGGTCCAACCCCCAAGCGAATGAAAGCCTCGTGGCGTGGACGCGTGTTTGTTCGAAGGGGCCAGTCGCGCCTGCCTATTCAGCAGCTATGGGGAGCGAGCCCGTGGGGCGTGTTCATCAAGCGAAAACTGAAGCGTCCGACCGTGTTTGAAAGCCGACGTGAGCTCGTGCGGCAAATCAAAAAGCGAACTCGATACTTGCGACTTAAACAAGCGGGAGAAATCTAAATGGTGATGCTACGACGTCGCAAGGTAATGGCGGCAAAGATCGAATCGACCGTTGGCACCGCGGAAACATTGGCCGCAGCCGATGGCGCATTCAACATTTACAACGCAGTTATCCAAGCGACACCTGCTTTCGAGCAGCGCGAAGGGCAAAGCAGCTTCGGCTACTTGTCCAGCCAGCGAGGGCCAAAGGTCGGCGAAGCGACATTTCGAACGATGCTTGAATGGGACGGCAGCGAGGGCGAGCCATCGTGGGCCGATACGTTTTTTCCGGCATGTGGCTGGGTGAAATCAGGCGGTACCTACACGCCGAGGAGCGAGGCACCGGGCAGCAACGTCAAGACGCTGACCATTGGAACCTATCAAGACGACGGCAATAGCGGGATCGTGTTCAAGTCGATCAAAGGGGCTGTCGGCAACTTCCAGATCACGCTTCCAACCGGGCGTCCCGGCTTCATCGACTGGACGTTTACTGGCGTTTACGTCGAAGACCCTGGCAGCGTTTCGGCAATCGCTCCGACATACCCAAGTGACACGCAGCTGCGTTTTTCTGGAGGGCTTGCGGAGTGGAACGACGTCAACATGTGCGTCGAGCAAGCGGTGATCAACAGCGGCAACGAAATCCAGCCAATCTTTTGCCCGACTGGCGATGGATATTCGCATTACATCATCAGCAACCGCCGGCCAACCATCACCGCCAACCCAGAAGCGGTGACGCGATCTACGCAAGATCGCTGGACCGCAATGCTGGAAAACCTGAACGAGTATGCGCTGGAGCTTGATTGCGGCGGCCCGTCGGGAACCTCCAGCGATGCGGTTTTGAGCTTTGACGCGCCGAAAGCACAGATTATTTCGATGAGTGAGGCGGCACGTGAAAACCTTGTCACTGACGAGATTGAGTTTCAGTGCAACAAAAACGGTGCGACAGCCGACGAGGAGCTCTCGATTGTGTTCACTCCATTGGTTGACGCTTAATGCCTGACAAATTACGAGCCGGCGGCAGTTTCCCTTACACGCTGGAAGCAGACCGAGACGACACGCAAAATCCGCAGTTTGCCTTGCGTGTGCTATCGGTCGGCGATAACGGAAAGCTGAATTCGTTGCGGGAGGATTTTCTTGCAACCAAGGTACCGGCGGATCGTGCCGATGTTTTGCAAGAAATGCTGACGCTTGCCGTGGCTGAAGTTAAAGACGAACAGTGCGATCCAATCGAAGAAGTGCTGACGGAGCGTGAGTGCTGGGAGCTGATCAACGCAGCAACGATGGGGGCCGCGCTAACGCCGGGGGAGCGATCAGCGTTCGGATTGCAGCCGAAGTCTACCACGGACGAATCTGCAAACGATGCCAAGGCGGAAACTGCGAAAGCGGAATAACAAAAGAAGACGTCGCACTGATTGACTGCGTCAGCTGCGGCGGAAGTGGATGCGAACATTGCAAAGATGGAGCGGTGGAAATCACACAATGTTGCCGCGTATTGATCAGGCCAATTGCCGACGCGATCGGGCTGGCGACGCTGGCTGAGCACCATTTGCCTGCGAGTGGTGGTGTGCTTGAGCAATCAGCTTGGTTTGTCGACCTATGGCGGCTTTTCCGCAGCGAATGCAATCGAATCGAAAGCGAAATCATTAAGGGTAGCTAGTGTCAGACGTCGACATCGTCATCGGAGCACGCGACAAAGCTTCGCGCGTCATCGATTCGGTCGCTGGCAAAGTCAGCGGTGGTTTGTCGGGGGCGTTCGCAGCGTTTAAGCCAGTGGCGATCGGTGCCGCTGGTGCATTGGCCGGCGTTGGTGCAGCTGCGGCAACTGCAAAGATTGCCTTTGATTCGCTTATGGAATCGGCCGAGCGAATCAACGAGCTGGCAAAAACCGCCAATGCGATTGGCGCAAGCGTTGGCGAACTGCAAGCACTGCAAAAAGTCATTGCTAGGATCGGCGGGACTGATACCGATACGGTCAACGACGCACTGAAAGAGATGCAGCTGCGAATTGGCGAGATGGCTTCTGGCATTGGCAGCCAAGAGCAGCTCGACATCATGCAGCAATTAGGGCTTGATCCGCGAGCCCTATCAACAGCCGCTCCAATTGAGCAGTTCACGGCGTTGCAGGAAGCAATCTCTGGCGTTGGCAATGCAGCCGAACGGGCCTCGATCGCCGACAAGCTGTTCGGCGGTGACGCTGAAAAGATTTTGCCGGTGTTCAATGCCGATGCGGAACAAGTGGCATCGACGCTCGACGGTATGGCGAATTCAGCCGCGACGCTAAGCGATCAGCAGGCGGCAGCGGTCGAGCAAATGCGAGCTGAAGTGGCTCAGGCATCGCAAACGTTTGAGGCGATTGGTTTGCAGCTGGCAGCCGAATTAGCTCCGGTCATCACCTTGATTGCAGAACAGCTAAGTGCTTGGGGGCCGCCGCTTCTAGATATTGCCTCTACCGTGATACCGCAGATGATTGATGGCCTCGCTGTAGCGGTTGGCTACGTCGAAGAGTTTGGCGAGGCTGCAATTCGCTTGGCACAGATGGACATTGCTGGCTTCATGGCGATGGACGAATTCGGCACAGCGGCAGCGCGAAACGTTGCCGCAATCGACGAGATGCGAGCCGAAGCCGAACGTGCCGCCGAAGCCGCTCGCCAGCAGCGTGAAGAGGCTCGTGCATTACCGCCAGCTATCAAGCAAGGCAGCGAAGAAGAGTCGAACAAAACAAACGCAGCTCAAAAGACGCTTGAAACTTTGCGTCGACAATTGGCGGTGCTCAACAGCAGCGAAGAAGCCGTCAAGCGGCACGAGCAACTTGCGACCGCATCTAACGAGGCGGAACGCCAAAAAATTGCTTTGCTGCAACAGCAGATTTTTGCACGCAAGCAAGAAGCTGAGATTCAGAAGCAACAAGAGCAGGCAGAGAAGGAACGCGATCGCCAAAGGCAGCGACGGCAGGAAGAAATGCAACGCCAGGCTGAGCGACAAAAGCAAGAGATGCAAAAGCAGGCCGAGGAACGGCAACGAATCGATGAAGCGGTGGCCGGCGTTGACACGACGGTCCAGGCGACGCAAGGCCGACTACTGACTCGCGGCGGGCGTTCGCAGCCACTCGACAAAGTCAGGAAAGCGACGGAAGAAACAGTCGCGCAATTGAAAATGCTGCGTCGCGAAAACGAACAGCGGCAGCGGATGAAGCCAATGGGTAACATGGCTCGTGAATTGGTGCTCGTGCGATGACCATTAGCAGCGTCACCGAAATGTGGAGCCGGTCGAGCGGCACCCACCGATCGTCCGATGGGATCAAGTATTTCGCCGAATTTACTTCGGCATACCAAGTCGTGCATGATGCGGACGAAAGCCGCATCGCGATCCTTAATGATTCACGCGTTCCACAACTCGGTGAGATTTTTAACGAAGGATCGACGACACTGCCAGCTGTTTATTGCGTGGATCGCCAAGTCAATCAGATCACGCCGCTTTATTCAATCGTCGAGGCACAGTGGAGCGGCGAAGTTGGCGAAGAAATTACCGAAGACCCGCTAAACGCCGAGCCCGAAATCACTCGCGGCAACGTATTGAGCAACGAACCGATCGATCAAGACTTCTACGGGTTCCCGCTCACGAATTCGGTGGGCGATCCAGTGGAGGGCTTGACCACCGAAGTCAGCGACTTCGTTTTAACCGTGCGAAGAAACTTTGCAACGGTCAACCCATATTTGATCCGTGAATACTTGCGAAGTCATAGCAGCGACGCGTTTGATGGATGGCCGGCGGGGTCTGCAAAGTTTCGCACTTATGAGGCTCGTGAAGTGCGAACAAGAAACCGCCGCTATCAAGAAGTCACTGCCAAGATTTATTTTCGTGAGGCTTACAATACGATTCCCGCTCGCGCGTGGTGGCTGCGATATCGCAACGAAGGAATGCGTGAAATCCAAGGAGTTCGCGTTGCGTTTTCCGGCGGTGGCGGCTCTGGCGCAACTGGATATGCGATCACAAACGCCAGCAACGAAATCAGCAAAATCGTTGTTACCAATGGCGGCAGCGGATACACAAGTGTTCCTTCGCTTTCAATCACTAGCGACAACGGAAGCGGGAACGCCGCAGGAAGCGGGGCCGCAGGTACGATCACAGTCAATTCAGACGGCGAGGTGGAAAGCGTCACCGTCACCAACGGCGGCAGCAATTACTACGCAAAATTGATTGTCGCCAAAGATGATTCGGGCTATCCAGTCAACAAACCGGTACCGTTGGCGCTCAACGGAACGCGACTGGCTGACGCATCAGACGGCGTTTGGATCGAGCGACCGATTTCACAGCCACTCCCTTACGGCGTGTTAGGACTTCTGGACTAATGGCAGACGAAATTAGAGTCACGCAGCAAATCACAGTCGCCAACGGAGAACTGAACTTCAGCTACCCGAACGGCGGGTCGACTGCATCATTTAATCAGGCGGCCGTGGGCGGGCCAACGCCCGGCTATTTGACCATTGGCACGTCAGAAGAGTCGGAAGCATTCAGCGAGCTTGCAACGGTGGGCTGGGTGATCCTGCATAACCTCGACGATACCAACTTCGTCGAATGGGGATTTGCGACTGGTGCTTATGGCGGCCGACTGGAAGCGGGCGAGAAGGCTTTGTTCAGGCTGAACCCATCGACCACGCTTTACCTCAAAGCCAACACGGCTGCATGCAAGGTTCTGGTTAACGCGTTTGAGGATTGATGGTGGCAGACGATCGCCTTGGCGTCTTTACCGAAAACGATGCCCGTGTTGTGCTCGATACAACGCGGGCGATTCGTGTTGGTGGCGTGCAGCTTGGCGGTCGCAATTCGCAAGTATCACCGCTGTTGCCAGCCATCGAATTTTACAATGGCACCGGCGAAACGATCCCGGCTTATGGTGCCGTCCAAATCACAGGTGTCACCGAGTTTGCGAACAATCTCGATTTGCTGACGGCGGGCAAGATCGATTTCGACGGCGACGGCGACTGGCTTATCAATTCTGGCCGCGACGTGCCCGATAAAGGATGGGGGCTCGCCCAACCAGGCCCGATCTATCGGCTTAAAGGCGATGGCTCAACGGCAACGCTTGGATCTTTGTGGGGCTTTCAAGAAGACGACTTTGAGTTTGCTGATAACGGCGGGCCTTTTATTTGCGCGGGCGATGATTCACGCAACACCGACGTCATCTTTGCCACCCTGGATAAAACGCCAACCTACTTTGCACGAGTCACAACCGAGCTTTCTGCCGGCAGCGGAACCGGTGTTGGTTCGGGTGTGATCACGGTTTATCGAATCAACGGAAGCGACACGGCGCAGGTCGAGCAAGCAAGTATCGATTGCCTGAATCGGTTTGAATCAGCCGTTGCGGTAGATGCTGAGATTGTCGTGACGCGAGTGCGGTTCGGGCGATTTATGGTTATCGCGGAGGATTGCAGCTGATGCCAAACCGACACGTCCCTGGCTGCGACTGCTGCGAATGCTGGACATCGACATCCGACTTTTCGATCACCACGTCGTCGGTGACAGGCGGTTTGCTGTTCAGCGATCAGATGCCAACATCGCCGCAATGGACCTCGCTTTATGAGCCGCTTGATAGCGTTTCGGCGGCAGCCGGATCGTTTGTTTTTGGCGCAAACGCAACGCTGACGACTGGCTATCGAATCGATGTTACGCGGGCGACAACTTCAAATTCAAACGTACAAAAATACACGGTCGAGCTTTACAATCTTGACACGTCAAGTATCGATGCGACTAAAGAATTCTACAGGTTTGGCACCACAAGCACGGTGCCTCGCAGCCTGCCTGTATTCTTGCACGTTGAAAACTGCCCTGGCGATCCTTACACGACCACAACCGATGTGGTCGTTGGTGACGTGTTTTGCTTTCAGGTCGAGGCCAGCGGGACTTATTGGGGCGTCGACAACACGAATGGCACCTACTCAGAATTTGGGTACGGCAGCCGTGATCGGTTGTTGGTTGCATTTAACGACGACCCTTGCCATTTGTGCGGCGTCGTTGAAGATACATTTGGGGGAAGTTCTGGAGTTTGCGTTGGCGACACGCTGCGAGTGACGATCAGCGATTTGCCAACTAGCAGCTATTCGTTTTCCCTGGGCATCCCAAGCACGACTCACGATATTAGCAATATCAGCGGAAACGGAACCTATAATAATGCGGCCAAATGCCCAGATTGCCGCTACCCAAACGTGCTTGCTGAAATTACATATGACGAAAGCACTGACGGCGGAATCACAACGACAAGCAAAACGATTCCAATTTATTGTTTAGAAAAAGTGTACGTGCAGAGAAGAGTTCCGACTTTGCCCGTACTGCCAAATTCAGATATTCGCTTGATTACTCCAAAGCCAGCCTTTCTTGATGGCTTTTACACGCCAAACAGCGACGATGGTCTAGGCCGACGATATCAAAAGACGGGGCTCTGTAAGTGGGAGAAATTCAAGAAAGACGTCGCGACCTACGGCAACGATTTTCCTGAGTACATGGCAAAGATCGTAATCGAATATGTATAAATGCCCACGCTGCGATCTGCTGACGCCAATGCCAACGGCATCACCGGTGCATTGCTCATGCGGCTGCGTCGATGGCAAACCAAAGCCTGCCAAGATCGATCGTCAGATGCTGCGGGCACGAACGGCGGAATGCCAAGCGTGCGAGCACTTTCAGCCCGGAAAAGGCTGCATGAAGATGGCCAAGCCCTGCCGCGTGGAACGGTACTGGGCAGGCTATGAGCAATGCCCGAAGCGGCTACGCCAAACATTCACTCGCGGCAAAGTCGGATTCCTCGCAATCGCATACATGCCGATCGGGGGCACGGAAGTATGGCACCAGACGTTACTGCCGCGGCTTGATGGCGTTGCTGGCTTCGTGGCACTTGAGGCCAATTTGGCCAAGGGTGATTTCTCTCGGCTGCCGTGCGACGCTGGGATTGGGATGCAGGCTGCAAGAGCATTGGCCGAGTCGGTCGACGTGCTCGTGGCGTGGGGAATTGGATCACAGCTTGGCGAAATTTTGCCAGCCAATAGGCCAAGAGTCATCAGCGTTAGCCACTGCGACGGTCGGAGCGATTGGACGCGGCAGATGATGGCGGGCCAAGCACGCTGGACCGACCATGCAGTTTTTCTTTGTCCTAGCGGAAGGAATACTTGCCCCGCTGGAATCCCGGCCACGCAGATCGCCAATGCTCCCGATCCAGAGCGAGTCAAATCTAGTCGCACGCGTCAAGCAGCACGAGAGCATTTCGGCGTGCGCGACTCGGACAAATTGCTGGTGTCATTTAGCAGGCTCAGCCCCGAAAAAGGGCTTGCGGCTCTGGTGCAAGCGATGGATGTATTGCCGAGAGAGTACCGATTGATCATTGCTGGATCGTCCTACGGCTGGTCGTCCGATCATGCTGCCTGCCTGCGAGAATTGGCCGGTGATCGCGTGCATTTTGTCGGCAATATTGATCCGCCAGGCGACATGCTGGTTGCCGCCGACGCGGTTGTTTCCGCGTCGGAATACGAGGGCTACGGCCTATCGATGGCAGAATCGATGCTGGCGGGCGTGCCCGTGATTTCTACACCAGTTGGATTACTCGAAGAGTCGCCCGAGTCCGCTGCAATCGTGCCGCATAGATCGACGCCTTGCCAATGGGCCGATGCGATTGCGGCTGATTTCGCTGATCCTGCCGGCCAGAAAGCTAGAGCCAAGCAAGCCCGGCAGGGCGTCAACACAGTTCAGCGGTTCGTCGACGCCTGGCAAAGGACAATCGATTCCGTTTGCGCTGTCGCCATTGAGCACAGCACGCGATGAGTGGCGGCCACGCTGATCGGATTATCCGGCGCGCTTGATACTAAGCGTTCACACGACCTATCCTCCGTGCTTTTCCAGCAAATCATACGCACGATCAAACGCTGCCTTTGATCGCTCGTGATACCGATGATGCTCATCGACCTCCGCAAAATCGACTAATTCACGCAATGCATGAAGCATCGCTGGGACATCTGCGATTGCTGCGGCATTGGCTTCCGCCTGCTCGTTTGTTGTGGCGACGTGACAGATACAATTCGCCATCACCTTTCCATCCTTGTCCGGTATGGAGTCGATCACTGCCAGATACCGATTGGCGCGGCTACCATTTTCGTGGATTTTCCACGGTCCTGGTGTCCACCCGGCGTGCGAACAAGGCGATGAACACGGAGCCGATTCACCCTCTCCGCTGCCACCGATCAAGCCTCCGCTGTTACTTCCCATCAATCCCATGTTTTTCCCTTTTGGGCCATCGGCCCGGTTATCGCTGGCGTTCTACCGCTGGCCGACCGGAGAATGCCAAGTTACCCAGACGACTTCGCCACTCTCGGTAATCTTTGCTTCTTTCAATTGCGGTCTCAATCGCTTGCGCCG
>CAYPWB010000088.1:0-17271 GCA_964414315.1 uncultured Planctomycetaceae bacterium
GAAGAGCGCCAACGCACCGTCCAGGCCGTCAACTGGTTCGGGCGGGGGTGAGAGGGACATTCAGTTCCGACGATTAACGTGCTCCCTGTTCAACCCTCGCCCTCCGTGTTACCATGCCCAGCGCTGGAACTTGCAAGTTCGAGGAAATGCCATGAAACGTTTCTGTTGGGGAATGCTGTTGCTCGCCTTCGTCTTGGCATTAACCGGCTGCTGAGGGCGTCGTGCCGGGGTCGTGTCGGCCCCACTTTCCTGCCACGGGCACTTGGTTCCGGATGACCATTGATTTCCCGGCGAGAGAAGGCCGCGCCTCTGCCTTCCTTGCCGACCCGACTTCCGGTAAACTCGTTTTCATGGTCACGCACTGCCCGGGGAGAGCCAAGCCATGCCGGTTCACTATTGGTCGCGCGTCGGCGCGGATGGGTTGCAATTCAACCTGCGGCGCCGGGCAATGGCGATGCTCGGTTCGTTGGTCGTGCTGTCGATGTTGGCCGGCCCGCCGGCTCTCGCCCGGGCGGGCCCGCCCGACGCGACCTGGTTCCCGCAAGCACCCGCGATGCCGGCGCCGGAAGGGCGCGTGGTGCGGGTGCAAACGGTCGAGCAATTGCTCGACGCGCTGGCCGGCGCCGAGCCGGGCACGACCATCCTCGTGGCCGACGGCCGCTACCTGCTGCCGCGATACGCCGAAATTGCGGCCGACCGCGTAACGCTGCGCAGCGAGTCGGGCAACCGCAACGCGGTGGTGCTCGACGGGGCGGAAAGCCGGCACATCGAGCTGCTGGGCATCCGCAACGCCGGCGGCGTGACCATCGCCGACCTGACCGTCCAGAACGTCGTGGCCAACGGCATCAAGCTCAATAACAACACGCCCGTGCACGGCGTCACCATCCGCAATTGCGTAGTCCACAACGTTTGGCAGCGGGGAGTGAAGTCGGTCCGCTCGCCGGAACTGAAGACGCGCAGCGGGGTGATCGAATACTGCCTGTTCTACAACGACCGGCCGAAACGCTTCGACGACGACCCGCACGACACGCCCGAGAACTTCGGCGGCAACTACGTCGGAGCCATCGACCTGATGGACGCCGTCGGCTGGAACATTCGCGACAACGTGTTCGTGGGCATCCAGGGGCGCACGCGCACCGGGCGGGGAGCGGTGTTCATCTGGTTCGAGTCGCGCGACTGCCTGATCGAGCGGAACATCATCGTCGACTGCGACCAGGGCATCGCCCTGGGCAACGCCCACCGGCCCGAAGGCACGCCCTTCCACGCGGCCGATATGACGGTACGCAATAACTCCATCACCAGGGCGCCGATGAACCCCGTGTTCCTCGCCTACACGCGCGGCGTCCGGCTGTTGCACAACAGCATTTGCGATGCCGACAACCCGCGCCGACGCTCGGTGCGTATGTTCGGGCCGAACCCGGGGCTGCTCGCGGCGGGCAACCTCGTGGTCGGGTTCGAGATGCGGCGGGAGCATGCGGAGGGCGATATCCGAATGGCGCACAACGTGGTCGACCGCGGCCTGGCCGACGTATTCCGCTCGGTCGCCGACGGCGATTTGCGGCTGGTGCCCAACGCCGCCGAACGGCTGCCGCGCATCCCGCGATCAATCCACGCACCAGCCGACATCACCGGCGCGGCCCGTTCCAACCCCACCGTTCCCGGCGCGGCAGCCCGGTAGGCCCCACGGTTGACCACCGTGCGGAGAACCGTTGGCAGGAGACTGTCGCCTGCCAACGGTTACGTGCGTTTCCCTGCGTCGCTTGTCCTACCGCCAATCGAACTGCAGGACCTCGTCGATGGCCTGGACCTGGAGTTCCCGGTTGGTGGCGTCGCGCCGCTCGGCGGCCAGGTCGTCGAGCCACCGCGTGCCCGATTCGAGCGTCGTTTGCATGAGCCCTTCTTGGGTGTGCCCACGCCCCGTCAGGTGTCCCAATTCGTGCATGACCGCGGTGAGCAGGTCCATGCGGACCGCCGCATCGGAGCCGGGCTGGGCCGTGAGCAAGCCGTCCGCGCCGCTGGGCGCGAACGGGGCGTCGTCGGCCGGCGCCGGATCGACAAACCAGCCGAAGCCGGCGGCATCGTGATCGAGCCAGATCGTATTGCCCGACGTCTGGCCCAGCTTCAAGCCGGGCAGGTCGGCAATGACGACCTCGAACGCGATGCCTTCCAGTTCCGCCGGCAGGCGGAGGATCGCCTCTTCGACGATCGGCTGCAAGTCGGCCGTGGTAATCGACTCGGCTGCGGGCTGGTCGGCCGGCGGGGCCGACTCGGCATGCAGGGCCGCGGCGGCGAAGTTGCCCACCATCACGTGCTTCCAACCAATCCCGGCACTCCACCGGGTCCAGCGTTCGTTGGTGAAGCCGTTCGAGCCGTTGCTCTTGGCCACCCACCAGTCGCCGCTGGTCGCCACGCGGCCGACCACGTCGGTCTTGCCGTCGCCGGTCAGGTCGGCCAACATCACGTCGGCCCAGGCGACGTTCGCGCTCCATCGGCCCCAGCGTTCGTTGGTGAAGCCGGAGCCGTTGCTCTTGGCCACCCACCAGTCGCCGTTGGTGTCGACCCGCCCGATGAGATCGGCCCGGCCGTCGCCGTTGAAGTCGCCCACGGCTACGTCGGTCCAGGCGACGTTCGCGCTCCATCGGCCCCAGCGCTCGTTGGTGAAGCCGGCGCCGTTGCTCTTGGCCACCCACCAGTCGCCGTTGGTGTCGACGCGACCGACCAGATCGGCCCGGCCGTCGCCGGTGAAGTCGGCGAGCGTGACGTCGGTCCAGTCGACGTTTGCGCTCCATCGGCCCCAGCGCTCGTTGGCGAAGCCGGTGCCGGTACTCTTGGCCACCCACCAGTCGCCGCTGCTCTCGACGCGGCCGACGATATCGAGGCGGCCCTCGCCGGTGAGGTCGCCCGCGCTGACGTCGATCCAGGTGACATTAGGACTCCACTTGCCCCAGCGCTCGTTGGTAAAGCCGGAGCCGGTGCTCTTGGCCACCCACCAGTCGCCGCTGGTCTTGACGCGGCCGACGATATCGGCCTGGCCGTCGCCGGTGAAGTCGCCCACCATCACGTCGATCCAGTCGACGTTCGCGCTCCAGCGGCTCCAGCGCTCGTTCGTGAAGCCGCCGTTTCCGTCGTTGACGGCCACCCACCAGTCGCCGTTCGACTCGACCCGGCCGACGATGTCGTCCAGGCCGTCGCCGGTCACGTCGGCCACCGTCACGTCGGTCCAGGCGACGTTTGCGCTCCACCGGCCCCAGCGTGCGTTATCGAACGCATCGAGGCCGTTGCTCTCGGCTACCCACCAGTCGCCGCTCGGGTTGCTCACCCAGCCGACCAGATCGAGGCCGGAAGCGGCGGTTCCCGGGCCGGGATCTCCCGGATCGCCCGGGTCGCCCGGATCGCTGGTCGCCACGCCGATCGGCCGATGGTAGATACCCGTTCCGTCGGCGTCCGGGCCGGCCCAAACCACGACGAAGTTGCCGTTGGGGGCGACGGCCACGTCGGGCAGGGCCTGGTCGCCGCCCACGCTGGCGTTCACGCGGAACTCGCCCATGGCCGTGCCGGTGGCCGGATTGATCCAGTCGGAGCGGTCGGCGTTGTACATTCGGGCGAAGACGCCGAAGTCGCGTTCGCCGTCATCGCGGTCCTGGCCGTAGGTCGACCACACGATGACGAAATTGCCCGCGTCATCCACGCCCACCGAAGGCTGGTACTGGTTGTTGAGCGTGTGCTGGTTGACGCGGAACTCCGCCGCGTCGAGCGCCGTGCCGGCGGCGTTGTATCGCCGGGCGTACACGCCGTAGTTGCTGTTGTCGGCGCCGTGGTCGGCGAACACGACAATGAAGTTGCCGGCGGCGTCCATGGCCACGCGCGGGTCCTGCTGCTTGTCGGCGGTGCGCGTGTTCACGCGGAACTCGCCGCCCTGTTTGGCGCCGGCCGCGCTGAACCGCTGCCCGTACACGCCCCACTGGTTCCCGTCCTGCGTGTCGTCCTGCCACACGACGACGAACCGGCCGTCCGGGGCCATCGCGAGGTGCGGATTCCGCTGGCTGCCGTACTCGTACGTGTTGACCAGCAACTCATTGCCCAGCGGATTGCCCTGGATGTTGAATCGCCGGACGAACACGCTGGTCGTCGTATTGCTCGTACGGCGGTCTTGACCGTAGCTCGACCAGGCGACGGCGAAGTTGCCGTCTTGGTCCATGGCCACCGCGGGCTGATCCTGGGCGTATTGAACTTCCTGGTTCACGCGGAACTGCTCGGCAAGCGGTTGGCCCGTAGCGCTGAACACGCGGGCGAATACGCCGTGCGTGTCGTCCTCGCCCACGCCCGACCATGCCACGACGAAGTTGCCGTACTGGTCCATGGCCACGACCGGCTCCGATTGCGGGCCCGTGCGGAACGAGTTCACGATGAACTCGCCGCCCAGTTTCACGCCGAAGCGGTTATAGCGCTGCGCCATGATGTTGCCGGAATCGACCTCGTTGGGATCGACGGGCGGGGCATCGGGATCGTCGGGATCGGGTTCAGGAACGGCCTTCTCGGAAACCCAGACAACCACGTAGTTCCCCTCGGCATCGGTGGCCACCTGCGGAGTCGTCTGGTCGAGGCTCTCCTCGTAGTTGACCAGTTCGTCGCCGGGCAGTTCGCCGGGGGTACCGGGCGTACTGCCGGGGGCGCCGGGGTCGGCCCCCGGGGCGCCCGGGCCGTCGGGTACGCTCGCCGAGGCATCGGGAATGACAAAAGTCCGCTCGAACCGGCCGCCGGGAATCCCGTCGTAGTTGCCGTCCAGCCGGTTGCCGAACAGGTCCTCCACGCGGTCTTGAAGGTTCAACTGGTACTGGCCCGGGCCGAGCGGCTGGGCGCCGCCGAGGTTCGGGTCGCCGTCGACCGACACGACCGCCTCGTACTTGTTGGTCGCCGCGTTCAGCCCGAACTGGACCGAAACGATCGCGTTCGGGACGATTTCGCCGTTGCGGGTCAGTTCCCAGTTGGTCAGGTTCGTGACGGCGCTATACACCGCGGCGCTGCCCACCTGCACGTTCTCGCCGAACGTGACCACAAGCTGCGTTACCGGTTGCCGAATCGCACCGTCCTGGAATACGCGTTCGCGGGCGCCGGAGGGTAGCACGGCGTGCACGTCGGTGACGGTCGGGCCGGCGTCGTCGCCGGTCTTGTAGGTGCGTTGCAGGAAAATACCCTGCGGATCGCCCGCACCTTCACCCGACCACACGATCACCGCGTCGCCCGTATCGTCCAGTACGATGCTCGGGAACCGCTGGTCGCCCGCCTTGTACTGGTTGACGGCCAGTTCGCCGCCCATCTGGCCTTGGAGCCCGAGGTACGTGCTGGAACCGAGCTTGCTGTTGGCCACATAGCGCTGGGCGTAAACGCCGAAGCTCGCCGACGAGCCGCCCGACTGATCCTGCACGCTTTCCCAAACGATGGTGAAGTCGCCGTCGGCGTCCATGGCCACCTTCGAGTGCTGCTGCTTGCCGGGCGTGAAGGTGTTCACCTGGAACTCGCCCACCGGGGCGGTGGCCGGATCGCCGTCGGTATCGAACTCGATCGGAGTGCCGTCGGCGTTGTAACGCTTGGCGAACACGCCCTCGGCGTCGCCGTCCTGGTCCACGCTGGTCCAGGTCACGACGAAGTTGCCGTCGGCGTCCATGGCCACGTCGGACCACTTCTGCATACCCTCGAGCGTGTCGTTGACGATGAACTCGGCGCTGGTGAATTGGGCAAGGGAGTCGATCCAGTCGGCGTAATAGGCCGTGTTGCTGTACATGCCGATCGTGCCGAAGCTGACGTTGAACGGGATGGCGTCGGAATCGGCGTTGGTGTACTCGAAGCCGCCGCTGGTCACGCCCGCCACCAACCCATTGAGGAAGACCGGTCCGCCGGAATCGCCGTGCGAGGCCGAGCCCTCTTCGTCTCCTAGCCCGAGGTCGTCGCGGCCGAACAGCAGGCCGAACACGTCGTTTTCGGGCAGTCCGCTGTCGAAGTCGTAAATCAGCAGCGTGCCTTCGGGAATATCGAACGTGCCCATGCCCATGCCGAAGTCGGCCAGCGGCAACCCGTTGAGTTGCTCGCCGTAATACTCGAATACGTTGCTTTCGCGGCGTTTCAGGCCGTCGTAGGAGTCTTCGGCCCCTTGGCCCTGCGTGCCGTAACCGACGAAGTCGACCACCTGGTTCAGCGGGTTTGTGCCGCGGTAGATGTTGTACCGCTCCGCTTGCGGCGGCGCCTCGTAGGGCAGCACGATAATGGCCAGGTCGTTGGCGTCGAGAATGTCGCCGGTCCAGCCCGGATGGATGTAGATTTCCGTGGCGTTAATGGTCGTCAGTCCGCCGGGCAGGTCGAACTCGACGCCGATCATGCCGACCGGCGTGCCGCCGCCCGCATCGACCACGTGGGCCGCGGTGAGGATGTGCCGCCCCGTCCACAACAGGATTCCGGAGCCGCCATTGTCGGTGCGCACCACGCCGTCGTACCCGGCGCCCGGGGGAACGATGTGGTTGTCCGGGTCGTCGGTGGTCGTGGCCCAGCGGATGTCGCGGTCGCGCTCGGTAATGCGTCCTTCCTGGCCGGGCATGTCGGAGCCGAGGCGGAAGGCGTCGTTCGAAACGAACCGTTTCGCGTAAACATCCGAATCGCCCGCGGTGGTCTCGCCGGTCCAAGTGACCGCGAAGTTGCCGGCGGCGTCCATGGCGATGCTCGCCCACGTTTGGTTGCCGGCGGTCGTGTCGTTCACGCGGAACTCGCCGGAGTTGCCCTCCACCAGCGTGGCCGTGGTAATTCCGTCGGCCGGCCGGGTGAAGTTCTGGTTGGTAACGAGGATCTGCTCCTGGTCGCGGGCGGCGCCCTCTTCGACGAAGAAGAGACCGACGCGCCGCAGGTCGAGCACGCGCACGTCCACGGCGTTCCCACTGCCGGCCACTGCGTTGAGCGCGGTCTGGATGCGCTCGGCCAACAGCGCCGTGTTGGGCGTTGCGGTGATCGGACCCGTGGTGACCGCCGGGGTGTTCGGGTCGTTGTCGACGTTCCAGGTAAGGGTGAACGTGCCCTCCGGGTTGCCGACGAGTTCGAGCACCTGGATTTCGCTGACGCCGCCGAGGCGCTCGCCGCCGGGTCCGAAACGCTGGGCGTACACGTCGTAGCCGCTGCCCTCCTGGCCCAGGCTTTGCCACGTGATGACGAAATCGCCGCCGGTGGACATGGCCACCGACGAGTACAACTGGGCGCTGTTCGTGTAGGTGTTGACCATGAAGGCGTCGCCCAGCGCGTTGCCCAGGGCGTCGTACCGACGTGCCCACACGTTCCAACTGCTCGTGCCGCCGTCGTTCTGGCTCCAGGTAACGACGAAGTCGCCGTCGCCGTCGCGGGCGACCGAGGCGAACGTGGCGGTGGCGTTGCTGGTCACGCGAATGGCCGGACCCGTCACCGGGCCGGTCGACACGCGCTGGCCGTCGATCTCCTCCCAGCGAAGCTGGTTGAATACGCGCGCCCACACGCCTTGCTGGCCCGCTTCGGTGTCGATCCACACGACCACGTGCTCGCCGTCGGCGTCGCCGGCCACCGAGCGCGGGGTGTTGTGCGAGCCACTTTCCGGGCGGAAAATCTGCCCGCCCGCCACGACCGAGCCGACCGGCACGTCGGGCAGCGCCGCGTCGACCAGATTGAACGCCATGCGGAACGGTTCGCCGACGGGGTTCACGCCCGTGCGGCCCAGCGGGTTGCCCACGGCGTCGCGCACCGTGTTGCGCACCACCACTTCATAATCGCCGGGCAGGAGCGCCACCGTGCCGGGCGCCGCGCCGTTGCCGTCGAGCGTGAGGACGGCTTCCCACTTGTTCGTGGCGGCGTTGAACTGGAAGTCGATCGACAGGATCACATCGTGCAGGGTCACGCCGTCCCGGACGATCTGGTAGTTGTCGGGGTTCAGCACGCTCGAGGGCCACGTGGCCGAGCCGGGACCGGTGGCGGTCATCGCCTCGGTGAAAACGACGCGCAGTTCGTTCACGGTGCCCACCACCTGGCTGCCGTCGGCAATGCGAGCGCCGTTGGCCCACATTTCGGTTGCCCGCGGGCCGGCCGTGTCGGCCGGAGCGAGGTACCGGCGTGCGAAGATGCCGTTCTGGTCGCCCACGCCGCGGCCGTTCCAAACGACCACGGCCGTGCCTTCCGGCGTCATGCCGATGGTGGGGAAGTGCTGGATGCCGGCCTCGGTCCGGTTGACGCGCTGCTGCACGCTCACCGGATCGCCGCTGGCGTGGAAGTACCGGATAAACACCCCCTCGTCGTCGGCGTCGGCCCACAGGTCGGGGTCGGCCGGGTCGAGCGGGTGAGGCTGCGCGCCGTTGCCGTTCCACACGATGGCGAAGTCGCCGTCGGCGTCCATCGCCACCGAGGGATTCACCTGGTGCCCGAGGAACTCGTCCATGTTCGCCTGCCCGTCGAAGCCGAGCACCGGCTGCCCGTCGTCGTCCACCGAAATGTGCTGGAAGAACACGTCGTAGACGGCCGTATCGTCAATGAAGCTTTCCCAAACCACCAGGAAGTTGCCGTGCAGATCGGTGGCGATTTGCGGGTTGCGCGCCGTGCGGTCGGTGGCCGTGCCGCCGGTGCCGACCCCGGTGTCGATCTGGAACTCGTCGCCCAGCGGCGCGCCGAAGCGGTCGAACAGCCGGCCGACAATCTCGCTGTCGGTCACCACGCCGTTGGTCTGGTCGGTGATCTGGTCCCAGGCCACCAGGAAGGTGCCGTCGGCGCCCATGGCCGCGGCCAGGTTCACTTCCGTGCCGCCGGGCAGAAGGCCCGTGCCCGGAAGGTTCTCCTGGTTCACCTGGAACTCGCCGCCCACGCGGTTGCCCGCGTAGTCGAACACCTGCCCCTTGACGTCGTTGAAGTAACTGAACGACTGCCCGCGCGTGACCCAAACCACGACGAAGTTGCCGTACGGGTCCATGGCCACGGCCGGGTTGAGCTGGTCGTTCATGTTGTCGGTGTTCACGCGGAACTGGCCGCTTTGGGCCGCGCCGGCGGCGCTGTAGCGCCGTGCGTAAACGGCCCAGTCGCCCGAGGCGTCCTGGGCTTCCCACGCCACGACGAAATCGCCGCTGGCCGAGGCGGCCACCGTGGCGTTTCGCTGGTGCCCTTCCACCATCTGGTTGACGCGAATTTCCGAGCCGAGCGGCTGGTGATTGCGGTCGTACATCCGCATGTACACGCCGGCGCCTTGCGGGTCGGCCGGGTCGTCCTGCCCGTAGCTGGTCCATACGACCACGTAGCTGCCGTCGGCGGCGACCGCCACCGAGCGGGTACTCTGCTCCTGGCCCGTGCCCGTGCCGTACGGCTGGCTGAAGTTCTGCTCATGCGCCGGGTTTTCGTTGACGCGGACCTCGGCCCCGTACTGCGGGCCGGCGGCCACGACGAAATCGAAGCGGTAGCCGCTGTAGCCCGACTGACCGGGGTCGGTGCCCGGCGTGCCGTCAAAGTCGCCGTCCAGGCGGTTGGCGTTGTCGGTCACCAGGTCGTTGAGCACCAGGGCATACGTTCCCGCCCCGAGTGCCGGCACGCCGGCGCCGGTCCCGTTGCCGTCGAACGTGACCACCGCTTCGTACTTGCGAGTGGCGGGGTTCAAGGCGAACGACACGCTGCTCACGCCGCTGAGCAGCTCCGAACCATTCTTAAAGAGAACCCAGTTGGCCGGGTTTTCGACGCTGCCGGTAAGGGGCGCGCCGTGCCGGTCGACGAAGGAGTTCATTTCCTCGTTGAACACGACGGTCAACTGCTGCAATCCACTGCCCGATGTCTCGAACGCTTCGCCCGACAGGATGCGCGTCCCGTCGGGAAGGAGCAGGCGGGCGACGATGGGCCCGCTCGTGTCGAGCACGCCCATTTCCCTGACGCTGACGAACCGGAACACGTTGGTTCCGCCGCTGCCGGCGTCGGGGCCGGTCCACACGATCACCACGTTGCCGGTGCTGTCGCTGCCGATCGACGGCACGCGCTGATCGCCGGCCAATTCCAAATTCGCGCGCTGCTCCGTTCCGACCTGCTGGCCGTCGGCGTCGTAGCGCTGGTAGAAGATGCCGGCCGGATCGATCTCGTTCGGCTGGTAGCCGTTGCCGCTCCACGAAACGATGAAGCCGCCCAGGTAGTCCATGGCCACCGAGGGATACATCTGATTGCCGTCGGTCGACGTGTTCACCTGGAACTCGGCGCCGGCGTCGGCGCCGAAGAGGCGTGCGAACACGCCTTCGCCGTCGCCGTCCTGCCCGTAGCTGCTCCAGGCCACGACGAACTGCGTGCCGGCCAGGTTGATGGCAACGCTGGGGTTGCGCTGGTTGCCGAGCGTGGTGGTGTTCACCAGGGTTTCGCCGCCCCAGGGGCCCGCCACGGGCTGCCCGTGGGCGTCGAACCGGCGTGCCACGATATCGCTGCTCACGCCGCCCTGATCGCTTTGCCATGCGACCACGAAGCTTCCGTCGCCGGCCATGGCCACCTTGGAAAGCTGCTGGTTGCCGGCCGTGGTGACGTTCACCTGGAACTCGGGCGAGAGGGGGTTGCCGAACAGGTCGAACCGCCGGGCGTACACGCCCCAGCCGAATCCGAGCTGGTTGTTGTCTTCCTGCCCCAAGCTCGACCACGTGACGACGAAATTGCCGTCCGTATCCATGGCCACGTCGGACCACTGCTGATGGTTCACCGCGTAGGTGTTCACGCGGAACGAGTCGCCGAGCGCTTCGCCGGCCGCGTTGAACCGGCGGGCGTATACATTCGCCTCGGTCTCGCCGCCGCCTCCGGCCACCGGGTCGTACTGCGTCCAGGTCACCACGAAGTCGCCGTCCGGCGTGGCGGCCACCGAGGCGTACCGCTGCGTCAGGCCGTCGTACGCGGGCTCGCCGTCGGTCACGGAAAGGAGGAACGGTGCGGTCGAGGCGGCCGCGCCCTGGGCATCGTAAAGCTGGATGACGGCGCGGTCCACGCCGTCGATTTCCATGGTCCAGGCCACCACGTGGTCGCCGTCGCCGTCGACGGCCACCGCCCGGCTTTCCGGGTGCGTGGCGCTGCCCCCGATCCCCGGGGTCGGCGGCAGATCGCCGATCGGGTCGTCGGTGTTGGACAGGCTCATCGTAACGAAGAACGATCGGGTGAAGTCTTGGCCGAAGTCGT
Source organism: uncultured Planctomycetaceae bacterium (assembly GCA_964414315.1). Classification (GTDB taxonomy): domain Bacteria; phylum Planctomycetota; class Planctomycetia; order Pirellulales; family Thermoguttaceae; genus PWXP01. The sequence continues at coordinate 11,173 of CAYPWB010000088.1, forward strand.
CTTCGGTGAAGCCGGTGTATCCGAGCGGGTTCCCCACCTTGTCGCGCAGCCCGGACCTGCCCGGATCGGTCGACGACGCCATCCGGGGCCGGCGCATCGTCAACTCGTACAAACCACCGGGGATCGGTTCCGGTTCGGCCGTCAGGGGCTCGGCATCGAGCGTCAACACGGCCTGCCACTTGTTGGTCGGAACGGCATCGACGTCGTAGAAGTCGCCGGTGAGCGGATCGATCTTCCCGTACAGGTCGGCCGCCTTGTTCATGCCGAACTCGACCTTGACCACCGCTCCTTCGATGGCAAGCCCGTTGCGGGTGAGCACGTAGTTTTCCGGGTTGATGGCGCTGTCGAGGATGCGGGCAACCTCCGGCGGGATGGGCAGCCCGGCGTCGAGTAGATTGTCGCGCTCCTGAAGCGCCCACTCCAACTCTTCATGACTGAAGTTGAGCAGTTCCTCGTCGAAAGTCACCACCATGTGGGAGAGCGGCCCGAGCAGGGTCGCTTCCTCCATCATCCGCGTTCCGTCCGGCGCGTGCAAATCGCCCACGCTGGGGCCGGCCGTGTCGCGTGTTTCGGCAAAGTTGCGGAAGTACAGGCTCGAACCGAGCGGGAATCCGCTCGTCGAAAGGTCGACTTGGGTCCAGCCGACGACGAAGGATCCCTCGGGCGTGATGCCCATTGAAGCCGACAACTGCGGCGTGCCCTCCGTCGCGTACGTGTGGACGAACAGGTTCGGGGCCAAACCGGGCTGGATGAACAATCCGCCCTCGCGGACGGTGTTCCCGGAAAACGAGGCGTTCAGTTCGGGAGGCGGGTCGTCGCCGTCGGCGATGTGGGGCGAACCGGTCACCTGCAGGTGGTTCTGCCCGCCGGTGTCGCCCCCGAAGTAGATCTCAAACTGGTAGGTCGTGCCGTCGATATGCTGGACCTGGACCCCGTCCAAGTCGAACTGTCGCTCCAGGTTGCCCTGGATCTGGCTGGCAAGCTGCGCGGCCGACTGACCGGAAGTGAAAATGGGGTCGGAGGTTTCATCGCCGTACGACAACGTGTACCAACCGGACAACGGGGCCCCGGGCGGTATCGGGGTCAGATCGAGCATCTGGATTTCGTCGAAAATCCAACCCCCGTCGGTCACGGCCATGCCTACGGGGCTGTCGTGCACCTCGCCCTGGAAGGAGATCTCGAACACGTAATCGCTGTACAAGTCGCCCGCGCCGATGTATCGGACGCCCCACGGAACCAAGTCCCACTCGGTGTCGAAGCGGGCCTCAAGTTCCAATTCGGTCACCGGCCGCACGCTCACCGGCCCGCTGCCAGGCCAGTTCACGCCCGTCGCCGGCAGATTGGCCAAAGCCGTTTGGATATTACCGGCCGTGCCGCCCATGTCGACCGTACCGTCCGGGTTGCGGACCACGTTCACGCGCACTCCCGCAAGGGTGAAGGAGTCCCAAACCCATTCGTCGCTCCGTTCCAGCGCGATGATGTAGCGGTTGTTGTGGCCGTCGCGCATCGCGTTGACGATGCTGTCGCTGTCGAGGATATTCCAACTGCCGAGTTCCACGTCGGCGTCCCAGCGACTGAACATGACGCCGTTCGCCTCGCCGCGCACCAGCGTGGCAACGCTGTCGAGAATGGCGTTCAGCCGCCCCACCTGCTCGTCGGTCGCCCCGTCGCGCTGGGCAATGAACAGCACCTCGTCGATCATGCTCGTGAGGTCGACGCCGCTGAATCCTCCGGCGGGCAACCCGACGAATGGAAAGAACGGCACGAGGTCGGCATTCTCGGGCCGCCCGATCACGTCCATGAACCAGGCGCTCGAAATGATGGGGTTGTCGGAGACGTCGGGCCCGAATCCGCTGTACGTGATGATCAGGTCGCCGTCGGCGTCGAGGGCCACCTGGTGGCCCGCCTGGCCGTTCGGCCAGAGCGGACTGCTGTTGGGGTCGAACGACGCGCTGTTCGCGCGGAACGTGGGCCGAATGACGTTCATGCCCGTGAAATTGCCGTCCTCATCGTAGTTGACCGAGTACTGCCGGGCAAAGGTGCCCACGGACGTGCCGCCGATGTTGTCGTTGTCGCGGTCCGTCACCCAGCCGACCACGAGGTTCCGGTCCATATCGAAGGCCGAGGTGGAACCGGCGCTGTCGGCTTCGACCAGGAACTGGTCGACGAGCACGTTCCCCTCGGGATCGTACAACTCGCCCACCACGTTGCCCATCAAGTTCCACGTGACGAGGAAGTGCCCGTCGTGGCTGATGCCCACGTAGGGGCTGGTGTGAATTTCGGTATCCTCGAAGTTCACCCGCCACTCGGTGCCCAGGCGGTCGCCGTCGAGGTTGAAACGCTGGGCCCAAATGCCGTTGAAGAAGCTGATGTCCTGCCCCGAGGTCGACCAGGCGACGACGAAGTTGCCGTCGTAATCGATCCCGACCGACGGCGCGGCTTGCGGCCCCGTGGTGAAGTTGTTCACCCGCACGGTGTAGGGATCGGTCGCCGGATCGTAGGGCTCGGGAGTCGCCAAAGCCCGAACGCCCGGGACAAGGTATCCGTCCACCAGGGCCGGGTCGATATTCACGCCGACGGGGGAGAACTGCCGTGCGAAAATATCAGTGACGCTGCCGAAGTTCTCCCAGTTGGGAACCTCGCTTTGCCAGGCGATGACGAAGTCGCCGTCGGCGTCCATCGCAACCGAGGGTTGCGTCTGGTCGAATTTGTCGGCGCCCGGCGTGAAGGCGAGGTCGGGCTCGTCGGGGTTCACCCGGAATACCGGGCTCGGCTCCTTCATCGTAACCGGCGCCTCGGCCAGGGGGCTCAGGTCGACCGGCGCTCCCGTTTCGTCGTAGCCGAGAACGGCCGAAATGAGCAGTTCCGGGTGGTCGATCTTGGCCGAGTTGCCGATGAACGTGATGTCGAACGTAATCAACTCCTGGTCGTCGCCCAGCCCGAACACCGGCCGAACCGAGATGTCGGGCAGCGTGGTGCTGAAACTTCCCGGTGAGAGGTACGGACCGACGGGCGGCACGTCGGACGGTGGGGGGAAATAGATCGGCCCCGTCGGGAAGGTGCCCGTTGCGTAGTACTCGAACCACTCTTCGATGGCAGTGGCCGTCTCGTACGGGTTATCGGCGAACAGCGGGATGCCTTCGACGACGATCGGTTCCCGAACCTTCTCGACCTGAACCGACGGCAGGAAGCCGCTGTTGAAAAAGCCCGAAAAGTCGACGTCGGTGACCACAATATGCGGCTGAGCGACGCCGCCGGAGGCGTCGCCGAAGCGGAGGTCGTACGTACGCGGGTTGATGCCCTCGACCTGGACTTCGTACAGGGGGTGCGTAGGATCGCCGCCGGCAATGCTCTGCAGGGCGTTCTGGATGGCGCGAACGTTGTCGACGATCGGCTGGGTTTCACTGAACTCCACCGTAGCCGTCTCGGCGCCGAACCCCAAGGTGAACTCGCCCCGAATGTCCTCTTGAAAAAACCTTTCGGTAAACGGCTCATACGTGGCCGAAACCGTCAGCCGTTGGACCTCGTTCCCACCATACTGGAGGCTGAACGTGGGAACGTCGGTCGGATTCGAGCCCGGGTTGGCCAGGGCCTCGACCGGCAGGGTAATCCGCTGCACCTCGTCGGTGAAGTAGCGCGCGTAGATGTTCGGATCGGCTGCGGCGTACGTGGTGTAGACCGGGTCGCCGGTAAACAATTCCCGTTCGACGTCGCCGCTCGGCAGGATGCTCAGTTCCTGGATCGTGTCGACCTGGCTCCACGTGACCACGAAGTTGCCGTCGTTGTCGCTCGCCACCGACTGCCCGGAAAGTGTTTGCGGGCTGCCGGGCTGCAGGATGAACATCGGGAGGTCATCGAGCGTGGCCGGGTCGGTGTATCGCTCGGTGCCGAACTGCATGGCATCGAGGTCGTACACGATCGGGTCGTTGATCAACTGGTCTTGAGCGTGGCCGGCCACAACGGTGAGCAGCGCCCGCTCCTCAAGCGGGTCGAGGCGGAGTTGGCGGTTCCGGCTGACCGGGTTCGGCTTGCGGCGGCGCACGGTGCCCCCGTTCAGAACGGCAGTCAAACTCGACCATTTGTTCCATCGCAACCACGACATGATAATATCCCCTAAGTAAGGCTGAGCTTCGACGTCTCGGCTAATGAATCCTGGTGCTGGTAAATCCCGTTGCTGGCCCTTCCGATTAACCCCTTGCCACCCGCCACGGTTCCGCGCGGGGCGCCCACGGCGCCCACGGCGCCCCCGGCGTTTCCGGCCGGATAGAAAGGAGACACACGCTTGAGAGGCCGCGCCGCGTTTGGCGGCGCCGCGACCCTGTGGGTCGTTGCCGCCGGTCCACGCGCCGCGCGGCTCGGGCAAGGCGCAAGAAGGGCGTACGCATTTCGCCTGGAAGCGAAACCGCAGGTGCGCCGCTATTGGTGCAGAAAACCGGCCGCCGCATCGCTCGGCGCCGGAGCCCCCGTTGCATAACCATCGCCTTGTTCTGAGCCGCCGGCGCCCTTGCCCTGCCGACGGCCGACCCAAGCTGTTCGATCATCAGACACCAAAAGTTCGTAAAAGTCAACTGGATTGTTCCAGGCGGCCCCAGAAGTTTGCTTCGCAATGAAGTCGTCCTGGAGCCCTCAGTTTATCCGTTTTATCTTGATTACGCATTCCCCCGTCGTCAAGAGGAAAAACCCGACGCTTCCGCTTCCAGACGCAGATGGCGAGATAGTAGCAGGCACGCTCCAACGTGCGGCGTGTCGAAATACCGCTAAGCAGGGGAGCGGATGGCTTGCTCTTAGAGGCTATCCGGAAAGCTTCGGATTTACGCCCGCTCCCCCTCCGGGAGAGGGTTAGGGTGAGGGGCCATGGGCCATAGAATTTGCCTTTCCCTTACCCAAATCCCACAAGCCCTCACCCCCAGCCCCTCTGCCGGAGGGAGAGGGGAGTTTCCCGATAGCCTCATCAGAAACGCATGAGCCGAGCGTCCGAAGCTATTGCACCCGCGAATACGGGCTTTTCCGTTTCCAGGTGCAAGCCATTCGGCCGAACGGCTGCGTTGGGCCCGAGAAAGCGGACGGCACGACGGAGCTGGGGTGGTGAAGACTTGCCAGCGTCTCCCAGGGCGTTGCCCTGGTTGTTGTACATAAGTGGGAGTCACACAAAGGGCCACCGGCGGGCTTGTCCCGCCGGGCGCCGTGGTCAGTGGGCTAAGCGAGCACAGTCCACCCAACTATCTTCCCTGCGCGTCGCCCAAGTGTGATGCCAAACCGCGGCGTTTTCACCTACCCGCGACGGAGCGTGCCTGCCACTTTGCCGGACTTTGCACCCGGAAGCGGCAGAGAGCCGCGCCAGAGAAACGGCAGCCAAACGCACTGCCTGCCGGCGGTACCGGTGCCCAACCGCCTGGGCTAGAACTCGTATGCGCGGCCGGGAACGCGGCTTGGAGGGGCGGGAAGAAGCGGCGGACGCACCCGAGGCGCGTGCCAAGGGTAGTCGAGCATGAGCCGGGGGTCGTAGCGGTGCGTCTGGTAGTAGTGCCGGTTGGCCGGATATCGGGGCGGCACCGGCCGCCGTGGCCGCAGGCTGCGCGGCCACGCCCGGCCCGTTAATGCCGGAACAGGAAGCGACAAGCCCGCCCCCGGCGCGGCGTGCTCGGCCGGGAGCATGAAGGCGTCGTCGACGTATGCGACGACAGGTGGCTCGTGCAAGCCAAGCTTTCCCCCATCGGGTGGAGCAAGCAACGGCGCGTTCGGTTCCGCGGCCAGGGCCAAGAAGGTCAGCAGCAAGGCGTGCATGGGCGATTTTCCAGACGGACGAGAAGTTTCCAAGGCCGGCAGGGCGACAGGCGGCCTCCCGAGGATCATCGGCCCGGCAGGGTCGCTCTATCAAGCAAAATCGCCCTAACCGGCAAAGCCGTTCCCCGGAGTGTTCCCAGAGTATTGTTCCTCGCTTTTTGGTACAGAAGTTGTTGTACAGCGGCCCCAGCCCTTTCCCCCTCCAGGGGAGGTCAGACGCAGTAGCGGCTTCTCGCGCAAGGGAGCCTCGATCGTAACCTTGCCAACTGCTAGCAAAGCTATACTTCGCGCCGTGTGGATTAGCGGTTTTTCGAG
>CAYPWB010000089.1:0-17218 GCA_964414315.1 uncultured Planctomycetaceae bacterium
CTGTCAAGACGATCGGGCTGATGCTTAGCGGCGGACTGGACAGTTGTATCCTGCTGGGGCATCTTCTGGCGGAGGGACGCCGGGTGCAGCCGTTCTTCGTGCGATCGGGACTCCTGTGGGAGGAAGCCGAGTATGGGGCTGTCTGCCAGTATTGCCGAGAACTCGACTCGCCCGCCCTGGCGGCGCTGGTAACCTTCACGCTGCCGGCCGACGACCTGTACGGCGAACACTGGAGCACCACCGGCTGCGGCGTGCCCGACGCGTCGAGCGCCGACAAGGCCGTTTTCCTGCCCGGACGCAACGCCCTGCTGACCCTCAAGCCACTTCTATGGTGTGCCGCCCACGGTATCGAAGAGTTGGCCCTGGGGGTGCTGGGCACGAATCCGTTTCCCGACGCTACGCCCGCGTTCTTCGAAGCCTACACCGCGGCGCTAAAGCTGGCCACCGGGCGGCAGGTGCGCATTCTCCGTCCATTTTCCAGTATGAACAAGCGGGAAGTGATGCTGCTGGGGCGCGCTCTTCCGCTCGACCGGACGTTCTGCTGCATCGCCCCGGTCGACGGTCGACATTGCGGGCGGTGTAATAAGTGCGCGGAGCGACGTGCCGCATTCCGCCTGACCGATATCGAGGACCCGACCGACTACGTCTACGCCCCTTGAAGTCTGTCCGAAAACTCCCCTCTCCCTTTGGGAGAAGGCCTGGGGGTGAGAGCCCGTAGAATTTTGAGTAAGATAGGGGCTGGCCCTGTTGGCCAACGCCCCTCACCCTGACCCTCTCCCAGAGGGAGAGGGGACCTGCATCCGAGCCCTCACCGACAGGCGCTTAGAAGGAGCCTGCTGCCATGTTCCGCGTCTCGCGCGAAATCGAGTTCTGCTACGGCCATCGGCTGTTGAACTACGACGGCAAGTGCAGGCATCTGCACGGCCACAACGGGCGCGTGCTGATCACGCTGGAAGGCGCCGAATTGGACGCTCGCGGCATGCTGCTCGACTTTGGCGAGATGAAGCAGATCGTCCAGCAGTGGATCGACGAGGAACTGGACCACCGGATGATCCTGCGGCGCGACGACCCGGCGGTTCCCGCCCTGACCGAACTGGGCGAGCCGATCGTCTTGATCGACGCGAACCCGACCGCGGAGAACCTGGCCCGGCTGATCTTCGACTACGCCAGGCAGCGCGGCCTTCCCGTCGTCGAGGTCGAACTTTGGGAAACGCCCAAGTGCTCGGCCTTGTATTGCGACCACGCCTCGGGAAAGGTTGCTTCGAGCGAGGTTTCCCGCGGAGGATGAGCCAAGTATTCCTCACGCTCCGCGTGAGGTTCCGCCGCAAGCCCGTCCGGAACCGCCGGCTTGCGCACCACCGCGGTCAGGCACCGGCCGGCTTGCTTCACGCGTTGGTTTCGAGGGCCAACGCCGTCTGAGCCTTCATGCGGAGCGTGAAGAACACACGTATTCTTCACGCTCCGCGTGAGGTTCCGCCGCAAGCCCGTCCGTAACCGCCGGCTTGCGCACCACCGCGGTCAGGCACCGGCCGGCTTGCTTCACGCGTTGGTTTCGAGGGCCGACGCCGTCTGGGCCTTCATGCGGAGCGTGAAGAACACACGTATTCCTCACGCTCCGCGTGAGGTTCCGCCACAAGCCGATTCGTAAACGTCGAGCTCAGCACCGCCGCAACCGAAGCCACTGGTCGTCGTAAGAACCGGTTTTCTTGCGACCGGGCAGTCGAACCGGAACTTGTTGACAACCCAGCATCGCCCCGGTAAGCTGCCACGAGATGAGGGGGCTGGACGGCCGCCCAAGCCGAGGCACACAACGCAAATGAGGTGATCTCATGTTCTTGGCATTTACTCATCGGCGTCGCTTCTTGACCGGCGTTCTCCTGTTTGTCCTGGGTCTATTGCCGCGGCAGGCTTGGGGTCGGGACGGCTGGAAGGCCGGCGCCGCGCGGGTGTGCATCACGCCCAAGGAGCCCATGTGGATGGCCGGCTACGCCAGCCGCACGCAGCCGGCCGCCGGAGAGTATTCCGACTTGTGGCTGAAGGCCCTGGCGCTCGAAGACGCCGAACTTCGTCGCGCCGTGCTCCTGTCGTTCGACCTCATAGGCATCGACCGCGCGTTAGCGTCGTCGCTGTGCGGTCGGCTCCGGGAGCGTTTCGGTTTCGAGCGGCAGCAGATCGCTTTGTGCTTCTCCCACACGCATTCGGGGCCGGTCGTGGGCAAGAATCTGGAGCCGCTCCACTACCGGCAACTCGACGCCGAGCAGCAGGCCCTTGTCGATCAGTATGCAAAAGAACTTGAGCAACACGTCGTCGAATGCGTCGGCAAGGCGATCGAGGACCTGGACGCGGTCGAACTGCATTGGGGATCGGGCACGGCCGTGTTTGCCGTCAACCGCAGGAACAACCCGGCGGCCAAGGTGCCGGAACTGCGCAAGCGGAACGCCTTGAAAGGACCGCACGACCACGACGTGCCCGTGCTGGCCGTGCGTACGCATGACGGGCGGCTGAAGGCAATGGCGTTCGGCTATGCGTGCCACGCCACCGTGTTGAGCGACCTGGCGTGGTGCGGCGACTACCCGGGCTATGCCGAGCAGGTATTGCGAGAGCGCTACCCGGAGGCGATTGCCCTGTTCTGGGCCGGCTGCGGCGCCGACCAGAACCCGCTGCCCCGCCGCCAATTGGAGTTGGCGAAAGACTACGGCAGACAGCTTGCCGCCGCGGTATCGGAGGTGCTGGCCGGCGAGATGACGCCGCTGCCGGCCCGGTTGGGTACCGCCTTCCGCGAAGTGCCGCTGAAACTCGACGAGCCGCCGGGGGCTGAACACTGGCGCCGGGCGGCCGAGTCGGGCAACCGGTACGAGCAGGCCCGCGCGCAAATGTTCCTCGAACGCCTCGACGCGGGGCAGCCGATTCCCGACACGTACCCGTACGGCGTCGGGGTGTGGACTCTTGGGGAGGACATCCAGTGGGTGTTCCTTGGCGGCGAGGTCGTGGTCGATTATGCCCTGCGGCTGAAGGACGAGTTCGACGGTAAGCGCACCTGGGTGGCCGGCTACGCCAACGACGTCATGGCGTACATCCCCTCGCGCCGCGTGCTGGCGGAAGGCGGCTACGAAGGCAAGACCGCGATGGTGTACTACGGCCTGCCCACGGTGTGGTCGCCCGATGTTGAAGAAACCGTGATCGAAGCTGTTCACGCGCTGGCAACGGCGCCGCCGTAGGATAGTGCCCCCCCAGCCCCATGCTTCCTGCTTTCACCCGGCCGACGCATCGGAGAGGAGACATGCAGACCAAGCGTTGCTTCACCGCAATTTTCGTGACGATCGGCATGGCTACGTGCATCCCCGCCGCCTGCGCCGAGGACACCGATGCCCGCCGAACCGCCGGCCTGCTCGGCTGGTGGCGGTTCGACGAAGGGAAGGGCGTGTATTCGGCCTGCGCGGTGGACCCGGCCGGCGAAGCCGAACTGCACAACGTGCGATGGGTTCGGGGTGATTTCGGAACCGCGCTGCGGATGACCGGTTCCGACAGTTACGCCACGTTGCCGTCGCTGCCGAAACTCGACGGCTCCGACGCAATGACCCTGGCCGTTTGGGTGTATTGGGAGGGCACGGGACAGTATCCGAACATTCTCACCGGCGGAACGTGGAGCCCGGGCGGGTTCCTCATGTTCGTCAGCGATCGAACCTGCTCGTTCCGGATGGGCCGGCCCGGGCATCGGCACGGAGTGGCCGGCGAGCAGTGGACGGAAGTTTCCGCGCCGCTGCTTTCCGACCTGCCCATGAAGCGTTGGGTCCACCTTGCAGCCGTTGTCAACCGCCCGGAGATTACCACCTACGTGAACGGCAAGAAGGTTGGAACTGCCAAATGGGACTACCCGGTCGGCCACCGCGGCGATATTCAACTGGGCCGCTGGGGCGGATCGGTCAGCCATGCGGGATTGCTCGACGACGTGCGCGTCTATCGGCGTGCGCTGAGTGCCGAGGAAGTCCTGGTCCTGGCCGACCCGACCGGGCGCAAGGGCTCTGAATACCAGGACCTGGGACCCGCCCAGTCCGACGCCAAGGAACTGGTACGGCTCGAAACGCGTTGGGCCGAATTGGCCGTCGGCGACGACGGCACCATCCTCTCGCTCCGGGAGAAGGGCACCGGGCGCGAACTGCTGGCCGAGCCTCAGCCCGTTCTGGCGGTCGAGGCGGCGGGCCGGCGCTTCCAGGCGCGGCGGATGCGCCTGGAGGACGGCCTGCTGGCGGCCGATTTCCCGCGCGGCGCCGGCAGCGCGGCCATTCGCATCGAAGCGAAGGACCAATACTTCACCGCCACGGCCGTCGCGGTCGACGTGCCCGACGCCGAGCGGTTCACCTTCTTCCAGCTTCAGCCGGCGCCGGAGGAATACATCGGCCGGATGGCCGGGCTGGCGTCGGACGACGCCTCGGGCGTATGCCTGCGCAGCCTGGCGCTGGAGGTCGGCATGTCGTTCCACGGCTCGGCGCCGCGGTTCCGCGCTTCGACGAGCGCCGAGCACGGCCTCGTTGGGCACAGTGTCGGCCTGGCCGCCGGGCCGCGGGAACACCTGGTTGCCATGCTCCGCGCGATGGCGGAGAACGAGCCGGTGCCGAAGTCGCGTGTAGGCGGGCCCTGGGCGATGGGCGCGGAGGAAACCCGCGGCTCCTACCTGTTCGCGAACCTGGCCGCGAAAGACACCGACGCCTGGATCGACCTGGCCCGTCGCGGCGGCTTCACAAACATTCACCTGCACGGCTGGTGGGCTGCGCTGGGGCATTACGAGCCCCGCGAAGCCTACTTTCCCGGGGGGCTGGACGAGATGAAGCAAACCGCCGAGCGTCTCCGCGCCGCCGGGCTGAAGCCGGGCATCCACACCTTGACCGCCTGCATCAGCACGAACGACCCCTGGGTTACGCCGGTGCCCTCACCCCACCTGATCGCGTCGAACACCTACACCCTCGCCCGACCGCTCTCAGCCGATGACGCGACCGTGTACGTCGACGAAATGCCGGCCGCCGGGCACGACGTCGTCTGGAGCTACTCGAGCAACGGCAACGCGCTGCGGTTGGGCGGCGAGTTGATTCGCTACTCGGGCATCTCGCGCGAGCCGCCCTACGCCTTCCTCGATTGCGAGCGAGGCGCGTTCAACACCCGGCCCGCCGACCATGCGGAGGGCACGCCGGTCGATTACCTCCAGCAGCGTTACCTGGCCTTCTACCCCGAGCCCGACAGCCCCTTGGCCGACGAACTGGCCGACCGCATTGCCCGCGTCTACAACGCGTGCGGCATGGCGATGATCTACTTCGACGGCTCCGAGGGCATGCGCAGCCGGTACGGCGTCGATACGATGCGGTGGAAAATCTTCGAGCGGCTCGACGGCGGCGTGACCGAGGCCAGCCAATGGGGACACAACAGTTGGTGGTTCCACTCGCGTATCGGCGCGTGGGACCATCCGGTTTGGGCGATGAAGCAATTCCACGACGAGCACATCCGGCTCGCCTCGCGGTATCGCAAGAGCGACCTGCTGGAGCCGCAACTTGGCTGGTGGGGGCCGCGGGGACCATCGGCTGTCGCCCGCGGGCACTTCCCCGACGAAATGGAGTACTTCGCCGTAAAGAACCTGGCCATCGACGGGCCGATGTCAATCCAGGGCGTCCAGGCCGTCGGCCGGCCCTGGAACGCGCGCATGGACGAGCAGCTTACCATCCTGGGCTGGTACGAGCGGCTGCGCCTGGCCCGGTACTTCGATGAACCGACCGTGCAGCGACTGGGTGAACCGGGCAAAGAGTTCCGCCTGCGCCAGGCGGCGGACGGGCGGTGGCAGTTCACCCCCATCCATCTGGACAAGCACCGCATCAGTGCGATGGGCAACGGCTCGGAGCGATGGACCGCGGCGACCCCGTTCGCCGCGCAGCCGCTGCGCGTCCGCCTGGAGGCCCTGTACAGCGTGGCCCCTTACGACGGCGAACAGGCCGTGCCGCTGGCCGACTTCGCCGACCCCGACGCGATGCGCAACCGCCGCAACGCGCCGGGTGTGACCTCGCACGTGGAGTTGACCACGGACGACGTGAAGGCGGGTGGACGCAGCCTGCGGTTCCGCGCGGCCAACGCAGGTGAGACGTCGCGCGGCGCGTGGGCGCAAATCGGCACCGCCTACGAACACCCGTACTTCAGCATGACGCCCGGCGACGCCATGGGCCTGTGGGTCCAAGGCGACGGCAGCGGCGCGGTACTGAACGTCCAGGTCCGCTCGCCGCGCGAGTACCACGGCTGCATTTCCGACCACTACGTCGATCTCGACTTCACCGGCTGGCGCTACGTGGAACTGCTGCTGCGCGAGCGCGATTCGGAGCGCCTGACCGACTACGTTTGGCCGTACAGCGGCGCGGGCGGCAGCCACGCGGTGTACCGCAGCGCGGTCGACCGTGAGCACATTTCCGAGGTTAACCTGCTGCTGAACGAAATTCCGGCCGAGGGCGAGGTCGACATTCTATTGAGCCCGATCCGCTCGCTACCCAGCCGGCGAGCCGAGTTGGTGAACCCGGCGATTGAGATCGGAGGTAAGAAGGTTGTTTTTCCGGTTACGCTGCAATCGGGGCAGTACCTCGAACTGGAGAGCCTCGACGACTGCGTGCTGTACGACGAGCGGGGCGAGTTGCTTGCACGATTCCGCCCGCAGGTCGAGACGCTTCCCACGCTGGCCGAGGGCGACAACGGGCTGCAATTCGACTGCACCGCGCCCGACGGCCTCAGCGCCCGGGCGGAGGTGACCGTGGTCACGCTGGGGCAGCCGTTCGGCGCCCGGCGGGCCGACGCGGAGATCGACTGGCGGCGGCTCGACCGCGAGTACGACGTGCCGCGCGTCATTACCCGAGCCGACGGCGCAGAGAACCAGTGGAGCATCCTCCGCCGTGCGGAAACGCCCGGCGGCCGACAGGAGGCGCCGCCCGTGCTGGAGGTCGAAATCGAGGTGCAGCAGGTTACCGGGCCGCAGCAGGAGGGCGAGGTCGCCGCGGAAGCCGCCTACCTGGAAACGCCCGTCCTCGCCATCGGCGATACGGCGGCCCGCTTCCCCGTGCGGTTGCGCCACGGACAGCGGCTTGTCTGCCGCGACCAGTCCGCCTGGCGCGTGCTCGATGCCGAGCGCGCCGAGATTGCATCGGGCGACGTGGCCGGATCGTTCCCAACACTTGCGCCGGGAACGAATCGGATATCGCTCGATTTCGAGGAGAAGCCCACAACCGGCTTCCGCGTGCTGGTCAAGTGTGTGAAGGTGTATGCCGAACCGTTCGCGTTGCCGACGGATGCCGTGTTGCAGATTCTTCCGGATTAGCCATAATGAGCGGCGGAGCGGAACCGGCACCGCACGTCGGGCGCCGCTCGATGGTTACCTCGAGCAACAGGACCTGCCATGATTTTCCGACCTCTTGTTCGCTTTTTTCTGGCCGGCGTTTTCGCCGTACTCCCGCTGGTCATCACGGTCGCGGCGGTGATTTGGGTGGCCGGTTTCTTTGGGCAACTCGTCGGCCCGGGCACCGTGCTGGGAGAAGTGCTGCGGAGCCTCGGGCTGCAAGTGGCCACCGACAAGACGATGGCTTACATTGTCGGCTGGGTGTTCGTGCTGGGCCTGATCTTCCTGCTGGGCGTGCTGGTCGAGGCCGGCGCGCGACGGCTCATCTTCGAGCGATTCGACGCCTTGGCGAATCATGTGCCGCTGGTCGGCGGTATCTACGGCACCGCCCGGCAACTGGTCGGCATGATGGACAAAAAGAAGAGTGCCGACTTGCAGGGAATGCGCGTCGTCTTCTGCCAGTTCGGCAAGGAAAGCGGGGCGGCCTTCCTCGCCCTGTTGCCTACCCCGACGGTGTTCCGCATCGGCGACGTCGATTACCATGCCGTGCTCATTCCCTCCGCGCCGGTGCCCGTCGGCGGGAGCCTCATCTTCGTGCCGGCCGCCTCGGTCGTTCCCGCCGATTTGTCGGTCGACGCGTTCATGAGCATTTACGTGTCGATGGGCGTGACCGGGCCGCAGTTCCTGCAATCGCCGCCGGCCGAGGTGTTGCCTGCATCGCAACCTGAGCCCGGTGGGGCAGACACGGCGGGCTAGGCTGCAACCCGTCGTCGAAATATGTTCTTCAACACCAGCAAGGAGAACCTCATGAATCGGCGTCATTTTCTGGCTGCGGGCCTTGGCGGCGCGATGGCTACTGCAATGGCAACCGAACGTTCGGACGAAGAGATGTCGAACAACGCGCAATCTGATCCGGCAGCGCTCCGCAACAGCGCGGCGCCCGACCCTGCCGGTACAAAACTGGTGGTCAAGCCGGTAATGACCAACATCGTCCACACGGCCGAGTGGGAAGGGCCGTGCCGGTGGCGCGCAGTACCGGTCGCCGAGGAAAAGGCTTACGCCGAGCGGAGTTTCGCCGCATGGTCGAACGACTTGGCGCAGCACGGGCTGGGCAGATCCGAAGAGGTGCGCCTGTTGCCGCCGGCCCACGTTCGATTCGCGGAGGATTTCGTGCTTCGAAAGGCCGACCTGGCCCAAGTGGCTCGCGACGTTGGAGAGGCCGACGTCCTGTTCATCCATCCGGCCGGCTCGTCGGTGGCCGCCTTTCAGCTTGGCGAACGGTTCGATAAGCCGATTCTCCTCCGGGGCATGAACTGCCGCGCCGTCGATATTGCCGCCTACACGCGCAGCAAGGGGCGCGAAGCCTTCGCGGCGGCCGATAACGCCGAGATGGCTCAACTGCTTTCGCTCCTGCGGGCGCGCAAGGTGTTCCGGCAAACGCGCGTGCTGTTTCCCACCGACCGCGGCCTGCCCGCCTCCTGCTCGGTGGGTAGTATCTGGTGCCTCGACGGGCTGAAGGAGAAGCTGGGCGTTCACGTCGAACAGATCACGTACAAGGAACTGGCCGATGAAATGGACCGGCTCGCCGCCGACCGGGCAGCCGTCGAGGCAGCCGAGCAAGCCGCCGACGACCTGCTGCGGCGGGCAAACCGGGCGTTCCTCGACCGGAAGTACGTGGTGTGCAGTTGCCGGTTCCACCACGCCGTCGAAAACCTGATGGCCCGGCATGGATGCAACGCTTTCACCATCGAGTGCTTCGAGTTGTGCTCGAGCCGGCTTGCCGAGAAGTGGACCATTACCCCGTGCCTGGTACACGCCCTCATGCAGAACATGCAGCGGGCCTCCTCCTGCGAGGGCGACTTGGGCCTGCTGCTGGCCGTACGCATGCTGATGTCGGTTTCGGGCAAGTCGTGCCACCAGGGCAATTCCGACCCGCGGCCCGCCGACACGTTCCGCATCAACCACAGTGCGCCGAGCATGAAGATGCAGGGTTTCGACCGGCCCGACATGCGGTACCAGCTTGGACGCTTCGTCGAATCGGGCTGGGGCACCAAAGTGGTGGTCAACTTCATGGACAGCGAAGAGCGGACGGTGACCGTCGCCCGCGTCGACCCGCTGGCCGAGAAGTTGCTCGTGCTCCGAGGCACGCTCGTCGGCGCCGGCGGCTGGGACGAGGACCTGATCGGTTGCTCGGTCGAAGCGGTCATCCGGCCGCCGAAGGGGCGCACCGACGAGTTCCTCCGCAAGCGGCTCGAGTTCGGCAACCACCTGCCGTGGGTCTACGGCGACCATACGGGAGCCTTGTGCGAGCTTGCACGGATGTTGAAGCTGGAGGTTGAACTGATTGCTTGACGGCCACAACCGGCAACCAAACAACGGAGAGAACCATGACACCCGACCGATTACGTGCGGTTTCCAGCCGTAGCCTTTGCCTCGCCATCGCGGGCGCGGTGGTGCTGCTCGGCCAATTCGGTAGCGCGGCCGACGTCGACCAGCGTATTCGGCCCGATGCGAAGAACCCACGGTACTGGCAGTATCAGGGCGAACCGGTGCTGCTGCTGGGCGGTTCGCGCGAGGACAACCTGTTCAACCATCCCGAGGGGCTGGTCGAACACCTCGACACGCTGGCGGCCTGCGGCGGCAACTATATTCGCAACACGATGAGCAGCCGCGACCCCGGCAATCCCTGGGCCTTCCGGAAGCTGGACAGCGGCTTGTACGATCTGAACCAGTGGAACGACGAGTACTGGAACCGGCTGGAAACGCTGCTGCGGCTGTGCCGCGAGCGCGGCATCATCGTGCAAATCGAGGTCTGGGACCCCTGGGACTACTTCAAAACCGAGGCGCCGCTGGGCTACGGGCCGAACAACGTCGGGTGGGAAAGCTGCCCGTTCAATCCGGCGCTAAACGTCAACTACACGGCCGCCGAGAGCGGGCTGGCTGAGGAGATCGACTACTACTCGAAGTCCACGCCGACCGACCACGTCTTCTTCCACACCGTTCCCGCGCTGAACGACGTGCCGCTGGTACGCAAGTATCAGGAGGCGTTCGTCGACAAGTTGCTGTCCGTCTCGCTGGCGTATCCGAACGTGCTCTACTGCATGAACAACGAGATCGGCGAGCCACCCGAGTGGGGGCAGTACTGGGCCACGTTCATTCGCGCCAGGGCCGAGAAGGCGGGCCGGCCCGTCTTCCTGGCCGACATGCGGCGCAACAGCAACTTCCAGTCGGAGGAGCAGGTCCGCCTGCTGCACGACCGCGAGCACTACGACTTCTTCGAAATCTCGCAGAACAACGCGAACAACGGGCAGCGGCACTACGATTTCATTTTGCACATACGCAACCAGATGGCCGAGCGCCCCATCCCGCTGAACAACGTGAAGATTTACGGCGGGGAAATCGGCCGGTGGACGACCAGCGTCGAGGAGGGAACGCAGCGATTCTGGCGCAACGTGTTCGGCGGCTGCGCGTCGTCGCGTTTCCATCGGCCGGGGCCCTCCCACCATTACTTCGCCATCGGGCTAAGTGAACTGGCGCAAACACATATCCGCAGCCTGCGAATGCTCACCGGCAGGATCGACGTGTTCGCATGCGCGCCGCACAACGACCTGCTTTCCGAGCGGGCGCCGAACGAGGCCTACTGCCTCGCCCAACCGGGCAAGGAATATGCGATGTACTAACCGGCCGGGGGCGAGGTGGTGCTCGATGCCTCGGCCGCCCGGGGCCGCCTGGAACTGCGCTGGCTCGACATTCTCAAGAGCACTTGGCAGCCGCCGCAGCCGGTTCGGGCCAACGCCCAAGGTCGCCTCAGGCTCAAGCCCCCCGGCGAAGGCCCCTGGGCGGCATGGATCGCCGTCGCTCAGTGAGCCCCGTCGCGCCCGTTCCTGCCCCCGTTAGTGGGGTTCGCCGCGTCATTGCTCGCGGCAGCCCAAGAAAAAGCAACAGTCCGGGCGGCCTGTTGAGGGCCGGCACCGGACTGTCTCCCCCCCTGGGAAAGTTGTATCTGCGGAACGAGAAGGCCCGGCGAATGTCGGCGAGGCGCCGGCCGCAGGATGGCTACCTAATCTGCGTATGATGGCATGATGCTGGGGCCGCGATCCTTTGCTGCCCGGCTTTGATATCGGCAGGCGGGCGTGGTCGGCTTTGGCAAAGCTTGCCGGTTTGCGTGATGGTATCGATTACCGGTCTTGCCCAGGCTATGCCACTTCCACTATTGTTCCGCCTGCGCCGATCCGGCTCATAAACTCTAACGATTACGCCGATTTTGGGGATACGGTCGCCCTGCGCTGTTCGCGCGGAAGACCGGACCGAGTCGATTCGGGTAGCACTTCGGTTTCACTGAAGCAACCGGTGTTGTCAGGGGGAAATGGAAAAGGCGAGAAATGGAACGATCCGGACTAAAGGAAGACGAAAGGAACTTGAATTGCTTCCGACCAAATCCGTCCCGTATTACCGTTTCTCCCGTTTCCCCTTTCTCCCACAGCACTCAACCCCCTAAGTCTGTGAAAAGAGGCAACTTGTGAAAAGTGCGAACTCTCCGACCGCGATGCTTTATCGATCCCCGATTTTATGGGGCATGCTGGCCACAGCAGGTTTCTACGGGATGGTGCACGGCGGGGTGATCGACCACCCCCTCGTCGAACGGTACTTTGCGAGCCATCCGGTGGAGTACGTGGCCGCCGGGATGTTTTTCGTCGGGCTGGCCATGCTGGCGCTGCGGGGCATGGACTTGTTGGCCCAGTACCCGCTGCTCGGGCACAATCTGCTGGGGGCCCCCACCGACGATCACGAAACGGCGAAGGCGGCCGACCTACTGCTGGGGCGGCTCGAACGCGTCCCGGAGGCCCACGGCAACGACGCGCTGGTCCGCCGAATGCGCGACGCGCTGAAACACGTCCGCGCCCGGGCGTCGGCCGAGACGCTCGACGAACAGCTCGGCCAAATGGCCGACGACGAGGCCGATCGCACGCACCAGGGCTACGCGCTTTTCCGCGTCATTGTTTGGGCCATTCCGATCCTGGGGTTCTTGGGCACCGTCATCGGAATCACCCACGCGCTGGCCAATTTAGCGCCGGATCGGCTGGAAGATTCGCTGCCGTCGGTGATGGACGGGCTGGGGGTTGCGTTCGACACGACCGCCCTGGCTCTGGCGCTGACGATTGTGCTGATGTTCGCCCAGTTCCTCATCAGCCGGGCCGAAGACGCCTTGCTGCGGCGCGTGGACGAGCAGGCCCGCGAAGAGTTGGAGGGCCGATTCGAGGTGGCCGAGTCCAGCCGGAACGACTGGCTACCGGCCATCCGGCCGATGACCGACGCACTGGTTCACGTGACCGAACGGCTGGTCGAGCGGCAGGCAGCCGTTTGGCGCGAATCGATCGACGCGGCCGCCGAGCGGTGGACCGGCATGGCCGAAGACGCCGGCCGCCGACTGCGCGAGGCCCTGGATGCGGCGCTTGTCGAAGGATTGAAGGGCTACGGCGGCGAAATGCGGGCAGCCCACAAGGATATTGCCGAGCAACAGCGGCGCCACTGGGACCAGGTCGCGCAGTCCCAGGTGCAAAGCACCCACGCGATGGCTTCGCTGCAAGCGTCGCTGGCTCACCAGGCCGAGGTATTGGAGCGAGCCGTGGCGGCGGCGGGCGAAGTGACTTCGCTCGAAAAGGCTCTGAACCGCAACCTGGGCGCCTTGCGGGGCGCGCAGAACTTCGAGAAGACCGTACTGAGCCTGGCCGCAGCCATTCCGCTCATTTCGGCCCGGCTCGGGGAAATGCCCGACTCGGAGCCGGGCGTTGAACTTCAGTCGGAGCCCCACGCTTCCAAGGCGGCATGAAACGAACCGGCCACGCAAGACGTCGGGCGCGGGCTATTTCGTCGCCCGGCCTGTCGATGTTCCCTTTCCTGGCGGTGCTCATTTGCACCATCGGATCGCTCGTCGTGTTGCTTGTGGTCATCACGCGCCAGGCCCGCACGCAAGCCGCTATTGCCGCCGCCGAAGCGGCCGCCGAGGCGCAGCGCGAGGCCGAAGCGCAAGCGGAAATGGCCGAGTGGCGCGTCGAACAGTTGCACAGCTCGCACGAAAGAACTCTGGAACAAGTGGCCGACCTGCGCGACGTGCTCGGGCACCTGGAAAATCAAGCCCGGGCTCTGGAGGCCGAGCTTCTGCAACTGAAGCGTGCCTGGAAAACGCTGGAACAGGAACCCGACGCGTCCCGAAAAGCCGCCCTCGAAGCCGAGTTGAATCGGGTGCAAGCCGAAATCCGAACGGCCGAGCAGGCCCTGGCCGACGCCCAGCGAGAGGCCGCCGAGCGTCCGCCGTCGTACGCGGTCGTTCCCTACCAGGGCCCAAACGAAACCCGGCGCCGGCCCATGTACATCGAATGCCGGAGCGAGCATATCGTGCTCCAACCGGAAGGCATTACGCTGCGGCCCGACGACTTCGACGGACCCGACGGGCCGGGCAACCCGCTGGCCGCCGCATTGCGAGCGAAACGGGAGTACCTGCTGGCCTACGGCGACCTCGACCCGCGATCGGCCGGCGAACCGTACCCGCTGCTGATCGTCCGCCCGAACGGGATCGGCGCTTACTACGCCGCGCGCAACGCGATGAACTCGTGGGGTTCCGAGTTCGGGTACGAGCTGGTCGAGAGCGGCTGGCAGATCGAGTTTCCCCGGCCCGACCCGCAACTGGCCGAAGTGCTTCGCCGGACGGTGGAGACTGCCCGGCTGCGGCAGGAGCAGCTTGCGGCCGCCGCGCCGCGACACTACGGCTCCCAGCGCAGCCAGGTGATGTACCGCGCGGCGCCGGGCGGCGGCATCAGGGTGGACGGTGCGTCGCGCGAGCCGGTGCGGCCCGCGCCCCGGTACGGGCGGGGCGGCGGCACCGCCGCGCGGCCGGGCGCCGATGCCGGCGAAGGGTTTGGCCGCGGCACGGGAGCGTCCGGGGGTTCGACCGCCGGGCAAGAGCAAGACAACGATGGTGGCACGGCGTATGGCCGTTCTCGGGGCGAAACGCCTCGTGCCGAAGCGGCCGACGGTGCCCGAGCTGAAGCGGGTTGGGCCGTGGCCGGGCGCAATGCCCCGGACGGTGGCGCGCCGTCCGGAGCGGCCGCTCAGGCGGGGGCAACCGGGTCGGCTGGAATGCGGAATCCGGGGGAGGCGGCCTCTGCCGACGCCGGCGGAACGCCTCTCCAACTGGGCGAGTACCGCGATCCCGACACGCTCCGCCCCCTGGCCGACAAGAAAGGGCGCGACTGGGCGCTGCCCAACGCCTCGGCCCGGGCGACGCCCATCACCCGGGCGGTTCGCATCGAATGCCACCTGGATCGGCTCGTGCTGCCCCCACGAGCCGGGGCCGCCGGCGGCCGGACCATTCCTCTCGGGGAAAATAGCCGAGATTCCGTCGACGACCTGGTGGCTGCTGTGTGGGATGTGATCGACCGTTGGGGCATCGCCGGACGCGACCTGTACTGGAAGCCCGTGCTCGAAGTGCGCGTGGCGCCCGGCGCCGAGCATCGCTTCCACGAACTCGAAGTGCTGCTGGAAGGCAGCGGTTTCACCCTGGAACGTTATGAGCCGTAAACGCCACGACACCGCCGACGCGCCCGGCCAGGATTCCTTCATGGACATTCTGGCCAATATTACGGGTATTCTCATCATCCTGGTGATGGTCATGGGGGTGCGGGCCGGCCGGGCGCCCCTCGATGCGGCCAAGACGGTTTCGACCGAGGACTACGCGGGGCTCCGCAACGTATTGGCGGCCGAGCAATCGCTTCGCGACGAGGTGCTCGAACTGGCCGACGAGGCGGCGCGGCTGGAGGAGGAGGCCGCAGCCCGTCGCCGCCACCGGCTGGCCTTGGCGGCGGCGAAGATCGAAGCCGAGCAGGAGCTTGCGGCAAGACGCGAACGCCTCGACGCCGACCGTCAGGCGGCGTTCGACCTGCAGCGAAAGCTGTCGGAGGCGGAAGTCAGCCTGGCAACGCTCGAGCGGCAGCGGGCCGCGGCCGAGACCGCCCCCCCCGAAACCGTCGTGATCGAAAGCTACCCCACGCCCATCAGCCGTACCGTTCACGGCAATGAGATTCACTTTCAACTTCGCGACGGCGGTATCCTGCGGGTACCGATGAAGGAACTGGTAGAAATGCTCGAACGCGAAGTGGGCCGAAAGAAGAATCACCTGCTCGACAGCGCCGTGTACACCGACACGCTGGGGCCGATCGACGGCTTCCGCATGCGATACACGTTGCAGCGGCGCGACATCGGCCACGACACCGGGTACGGGGTTGCACAAATTGGCAGTGTGGTGCAGTTGTCGCTGGCCGAGTTCCTGCCGATGGCGGACTACCCGGCCGAGCCGATCGATGCGGCGCTGCGGCCCGACTCCGACTTCCGCAAGGCACTGGCCGAGTTCAGACCGGGGCGCACGACGGTTACCCTGTGGACCTACCCGAGCGAGTTCGACGCATTCCGCCGGCTCCGCAAAGAACTCTACCACCTCGGCTTCGCCGTCGCCGCCCGCCCCCTTCCCGAAGGCACCCCCATCAGTGGCTCCCCCGACGGCACGCGTTCGGCGGCACAGTAGGGAGGTTAACCGCTTTCTCCCGTCGCCGCCTCAATACCCGCTTCGGCGGCGGTGCAAATGCGGTCCAACTCGGCGAGGGTGACGGCCAGGGGCGGCATGAGCACGACGACATTGCCGAGCGGGCGGAGGAAGACGCCGAGCGTGCGGGCATGATTGCACGCGCGGATGCCGCGCTTTTCGGCCCAGGGATACGGCTCTTGGGCAGCCTTGTCGCGCACCAGTTCCACCGCACCGATCAGGCCGCACTGCCGCGTGAAGCCGACGTGCGGATGCCGGGCCATGCGCCGGAGGTGCTCGGCCAGCCGGTCGATCTTCGGCGGCAACTGTTCGAGCGTCCGCTCTTCGTCGAATACTTCGAGAGTCGCCAGGGCGGCGGCGGCACCCAGGGGGTTTCCGCCGTAGGTGTGGCCGTGGAAGAAGGTCTTCCCCTCGGAGTAGTCGCCCAGGAAGGCGCTCCACACCTCGTCGGTCGCGAGCGTGGCGGCCAGCGGCAGGTAGCCGCCGGTAAGGCCCTTGGCCAGACACAGGAAGTCGGGCGAAACCTGCTCGCGCTCGCAGGCGAACATCGTGCCCGTGCGGCCCATGCCCACGGCCACTTCATCGGCGATGAGCAGCACGTCGTACTGTCGCGTT
The DNA here is from genome assembly GCA_964414315.1 of uncultured Planctomycetaceae bacterium. Classification (GTDB taxonomy): domain Bacteria; phylum Planctomycetota; class Planctomycetia; order Pirellulales; family Thermoguttaceae; genus PWXP01. The sequence continues at coordinate 16,566 of CAYPWB010000089.1, forward strand.
AGCTCGCGCACGCCGCGCAGGTAGCCGGACGGGTGGACGATCATGCCGGCGGCAGCCTGCACGAGCGGCTCGACCACCATGGCGGCGATGCGCCCGTGATGTTCCCGCAGCACCGCCTCCAGCTTGGCCAGGTGGTGGGCCGCGAGGCTGTCGGCCGTCATGCCTTCGGGCGGACGGCCCGGGTCGGGCGCCGGCAGGCGAAGCACCTCGAACAGCAAGGGCTGGAACATGGCGTGGAACCGCTCCACCCCGCCCACGCTCACGCTGCCCAGCGTATCGCCGTGGTAGGCGTTGCCCAGGGCCAGGTAAGCGGTCTTGTCCGGTCGTGGGTCCTCGCGCTGTCGCCAGTACTGGAAGGCCATCTTCAGCGCCACCTCGACTGCCGTGGCGCCGTCGTCCGAGAAGAACACGTGCCCCAGGCCGTCCGGGGCCAGGTCGACCAGTCGCCGCGCCAGCCGGATGGTGGTCGAGTTCGAAGAGCCGAGGTTCGTCACGTGCGCCACCCGGTCGAGCTGCGTCCGGATGGCCGCGTCGATGCGCGGATGCCGGTGTCCGTGGATGTTGCACCACAGGCTGCTCACGCCGTCCAAATACCGATTGCCGTCGATATCAATGAGCGTACACCCTTCGCCGCGTTCGAACAGCCAGGGTTC
>CAYPWB010000090.1:0-17180 GCA_964414315.1 uncultured Planctomycetaceae bacterium
GGCGACTCGGAGAGTCGCCCTACAGTACGGCCCGAAGGGCGAAGTCGCCGAACAATTCGCCTGGGGTGCGCTCTTTGGCATAGCGGGCGAGGAGGCCGTGGAGGGCGTCGAGCAGTTCTTCCTCGCCCAACTTCTCACGATAGAGACGGCCGAGCCGTTCGCCGGCCGCGTTGCCGCCCAGGTAAAGGTCGTACTTGCCGGCCGATCGGCCCACCATGCCGACCTCGGCCCCATACGGCCGCACACACCCGTTGGGGCAGCCCGTCATGCGTACGCCAATGGACTCGCCGGCCAGCCCCGTTTCCTCCAGAACGGCTTCGAACTTCGCCAGGAACTGCGGCAGGAATCGCTCGGCCTCGGTCAGGGCCTTCCCGCAAGTGGGAAGCGCCACGCAAGCCATCGCGGTATGCCGCACGGGCGAAGATTGCGTGCCGTCGTCGAGTTGGTACTCGCGCACAAGCCGTTCGATGCGCGGCCGGTCGGCGTTAGGCACGCCGGCGGCGACGAGGTTCTGGTTCGGCGTCAGGCGGAAGTGCCCGCGGTGCCCACCGGCCATTTCGCACAAGATGCTCAACAGCGGGCAATCGTCGGCGTCGGCCGCCCGGCCGCCGGGAATAAAGAGCGCCAGGTTATGCGTTCCCTCGGGCCCTTCGGTCCAGCCGAGCCGATCGGCGGTGTGTTCGAAACGATACGGGCGCGCCGGCTGCAGCGTCCGGTCCAGTCGGGCGTGCAACTCGGCCTGGAACCATTCGATGCCGCGGTCGGCCAGCACGTACTTCAGCCGGGCCTGCCGCCGGTTGGTCCGATCGCCGAAATCGCGTTCGATGGTAAGGACCTTCTCGGCCAGGTCGATCACGTGTTCCGGTTCGCAGAAGCCGATCACGCGGCCCAGCGCAGGGAACGTTTCCGGCTTGCCGTGGGTCCTGCCCATGCCGCCGCCCACGGCCGCGTTGAAGCCCGCCAGCCGGCCGTCTTCTACAATAGCGATAAGCCCCAAATCGTGGGTGAACACGTCGACGTCGTTCGACGGCGGGACGGCCAGGGCGATCTTGAACTTGCGCGGCAGGTAGGTCGGGCCGTACAGCGGCTCGGTGTCTTCCGCGGCGCGGTCGGCCGGCCCTTCGGCGAGCCAAAGGTCGTCGTACGCCGTGGTGTGGGGCGACAGGTGCTCGCTGATGCGCCCCGCCCACTCGACCAACTCGGCATGCAGTTCGGGCGGCTGCGGGTCGGCGGCGCACACCACATTTCGGTTCAGGTCGCCCGAGGCGGCCATGGTGGTCAGGCCGCACCGGTGAAGTTCCCGAAACACCTCGCACAGGTGCCACTTCGACACGCCGTGCAATTGCATCGACTGCCGCGAAGTAAGCCGGATGGTGCCCTTGCCGTACCGCCGGGCGATGCGGTCGACGGCCAGCCACTGCCCGGGCGACACCACGCCGCCGGGCACACGAATACGCACCATGAACTCGTACGCCGGTTCGAGCTTCTGCCGGGCGCGCTCCTTGCGCAGGTCGCGGTCGTCCTGCTGGTAGGCGCCGTGGAACTTCAGCAGGTGCGTGTCGTCCTTCGCCACCGCGCCGGTGAGCCGATCGGCCAGCGATTCGGCAATCGTGCCTCGCAAGTAGCGGCTCGACGCTTTGATGCGCTCGAGGTCGGCTGGGGAGGGTTGGGAGATGGAGGAGGTGTCGGGCATAAGGCGTCTTTCGGGTGGCAGCATGATTCGGAGGTTTGCTGCGACATTGCACGCCCTGGCGTGTCGTTGATCGAAAAAAAACAACGACTCGGAGAGTCGTGCTACGGTGGAGCGGAACGGCGGTCAGTACACATCGCGTTGGTATCGGCCTTGCTGCAACAATTCGGCCATATATTCGCGGGCGGCGCGGTCGGTCATCCGGCCCTCGGCCGCTACGATGGATTCCAGCGCGGCGTGGACGTTCGGCGCCATGCGTTTCTCGTCGCCGCACACGTAGATCGTTGCCCCGTCCGCCAGCCAGGCGAACAGTTCGCGGCGGCGTTCCATCATGCGGTGCTGCACGTACGTCTTCTGCGCGGCATCGCGCGAGAAGGCGACGTCCATTCGAGTCAGTATGCCCTTGCGAAGCCACGCGTGCCATTCGGTCTGGTACAGGAAATCGGTGCGGAAGCGGCGGTCGCCGAAGAAGAGCCAACTTCTGCCGGTCGCACCGGTCGCCTCCCGCTCCTGCAGGAACGCCCGGAACGGCGCCACGCCCGTGCCGGGGCCGATCATGACGATCGCGGCCGCCGGGTCGGCGGGCAGGCGGAAGTTGGGGTTGTCGCTCAGGAAGACCGGTACGCGATCGCCTACGGCAATCCGCTCCGCACAGTGCGCCGAGCAAACGCCGCGCCGGTCGCGGCCGTGGGCGCGATACCCGACGGTCGCCATGGTCACGGCGACCCGGTTCGGATCGACACGCGCGCTGCCGGCGATGGAATACATCCGCGGCGGCATGCGGCGCAGCATGCGCACGAACTCGGCCGGCGGAATGCCCGCAAGGCGGAACTCGCGCACCAGGTCGAGCAGATCGCGGCCGGCGAGGAACGCGTCGAGTTGCGCCTGTCGGTCGGGCCGCAGCAAGTCGGCCAATCCGGTCGCGCCGAAGCCGATCGCCTGTTCCAGCAAGGGCCTCGTAAGCCGCGTGATTTCATAATACCGCTGCAAAGCCTCCCACAGAGGCCGCTGCTGCCGCCCGGCGGGTACGAGCGCGTCGTCGGGCCAACGCATCGCCCGGAGCAGTTCGTCGACCAGTTGGGGATCGTTCTCTGGAAAAATGCCCAACGCATCGCCCGGCGCGTATTCAAACCCGGAGCCTTCCAGCGAGAACTCCAGGTGCCAGGTCGCCTTGTCCGATCCGCGCCCGTTGAGCAGGATGCGTTCGACCAGTTCGGCCGGGAAGGGGCGGGCGCGGGAATAGCCGGCCGGCGCGGCCTGGTCCGCCGCGCCATCGGGCGCGGGCGGCCCGAGCGGTTCGCCGGCAGCCTCCGCCGCGCGCCGCAAGACCGCCAGCACGCCCTGCATCCAGGCTTCGGCCGGTTCGGTGAAGTCGACGTCGCAGTCGGTGCGCGGGAACAGCCGCTCGGCGCCCAATTCGGCCAGGCGACGGTCGAACTGCCGGCCCGCGGCGCAGAACTGCGCGTAGCCGATGTCGCCCAGGGCCAGCACCGAGTACCGCAGCCCGGCCAACCGCGGCGCATTCGGACCGTGCAGGAACTCGTGGAAGCGGGCGGCTTTGTCGGGCGGCTTCCCCTCGCCGTGCGTGCTGACGACCAGGAGCAGGTTCGGCGCCTCGGCGATCCGATCGGGCGGGAAGTCGTTCATCGAGTGCCGCGCAGCGGAGAATCCGGCCCGCTGCAAACGGCGCGTCAGATCGGCCGCCAGCCGGGCCGCGTTTCCCGTCTGCGAACCGTACAGAACTGTAACCGCCATGCCCCCATTAAAGGTTCTTCCGTTCCCAGGTGCAAGCCATTCGGCAAAGTAGCAGGCACGCCCCGTCGCGCCGTCCGCTCAACTGGGCAGAACTCCGTCATTCGGCCAACGGATTTGCTGGAAGCCGATGGGCCCCATTAAGGGTTCTTCTCTTTCCAGGTGCGAGCCATTCGACCGAACGGCTGTCTTCTACCGGATAAGGCGGACGGCACGACGGAGCGTGCCTGCTACTTTTTCGGGCCCTTCGGCCGGCGAGGGAACGGCTCCGGGTTCAAATCGGATTGCCTTCGTCGTCGCAGTAGCATGCATCCGACTGAAACCGGTCCCAATCGGCCCTAAATGCCCGCCATTCTTCCAGCCGATTCACAATTGCGCGGTGACCGCGAACACAACGGCCGTCATCCATCAGCGAGGGAGGACCGCACCCCTCTGGAATCGCCTCTTGCGGTTGCCCTTCCGGCGAGGATCGGACAACTTTGTGTGCCAGCGTCAGCTCTTCGAGCGTCTCCTGAATGGCGTCGCATTGCGGACATGTTTCGGTTCGGAAGAAAGTGATCATGGCGCGCACTCCGGGATCCGAGTAGAACGGCCGCTCGCGGAATCGTTGCAGACCGCCTTCGGCGGTCAACCCCAAACCGGTGCCAGGCGACGATCTCCCTCCACGGAAGTGTTCCGTGAGGTATTCTTCGCTTAGGTACCTGAAATGACCCACGTTCGCGAAATCAACCGGCTCCACGAGCTAACCGAACTCCATAGCGAGTGGGGGGCGCTACTGGAACAGACTGCGGGAGCTTCGTTTTTCCAGACATGTCAGTGGCTGGAAGCCTATTGGCGACACTTCGGCGAAGGGATGCGGTTCCGCGTGCTGGTGGTTGGCGAACCGGGCCGGGCGAGCGGCATTCTTCCGCTGGTGGTCTACCCCGAGGCAACGCGTGTTGGCCGGTTGCGAGTGCTGAGTTACCCGCTGCACGACTGGGGGGCGTTCTATGGCCCGATCGGCCCCAATCCGGCCGGCACGCTCCGGGCCGGCTTGGAACACATCCGGCGTACCCGGCGCGACTGGGACTTCGTTGAACTGCGCTGGTGCGGAGCACCGGGCACCGAACTGAGTGATACCGCCTCGGCGATGCGGGCTGCCGGCATGCAGGCGCAGCCCGCGCTGTGGGAGCGAACTGCCGTGGTCGATACGCGGGGCGATTGGTCCCGCTATTTCGCCGAGCGGGCCCCTTCGGTACGCAACAACTTCCGCCGTCGGCAGAAGCAACTCGCCCGGCGGGGCGAGCTTCGTTTCGAACGGTATCGGCCGCGGGGCGAGGCCTACGCCGACGGAGACCCCCGCTGGGAACTTTTCGAGGCGTGCCGTCAACTTGCCGAGCGGAGTTGGCAGGGATCGGCGACCGACGGAACGACCCTGTCGAGCGAATCGATCGGCCCGTTCCTTCGCAATGTTCACGAAACGGCGGCCCGGCTGGGCACGCTCGACGTCAACCTGCTATGGCTCGATGACCGGCCACTGGCATTCGCATACAACTATCACTGGCGCGGCCACGTGAGCGGACTGCGCGTCGGGTTCGATCCGGAGTTCGCGCGTTACGGCGTGGGCGGACTGCTCTGGACGCTTTCCATTCGCGACAGCTTCGAACGCAACGATCGGCTCTACGACCTGGGCACTGGTTCACTCGCCAACAAACGCTACTTCCAAACCGACGTCTTGCCGATCGTCCGGTTTGGGCATTATCCGGTCTCGGTCCCCCGCACTCAACTGCTGCGGCTGCGGCGTTGGGCTCAAGGGCGCCTGCAGAGCGATGCAATACGGTCGGCGAGCAGCTAGCCCGGAGCATCCACGACACGTAGGGTGCCGACAAGCAAGCCATGGGCTGGTGCTTTGCGACAGCATAAGAATTAGGGCGCCACCGGCATGCTGCCAGTACCATCGTTCGCCTGGCAGTAGCAATGGCCCTGGCGGAACGCCAGTGGCACACACCCGAAAATCAAACAGTCACAAAGCACTGGTTTCCTGCCTGCCGCGCCGGCCGCGCTCAGGATAGCGCGGCCGGGACGCGACAAGCGGCACAGCCGGGGGGGAGGCAGTAAACGGCAGTGCGTCGGGCCCGGCACGTCGGGCCGGCCCGAAAGGGAGGGTTATTGCATTACCGGCGCGTAGTCGGCCGGACCGGGCATCACGCCCGGAGGGGGGCAGCAGGGGTCGGTAATCACCGGGCCCGGCGGACACTCCGTCGGACAAGTAATGACCGACGTCTCTTGAGCCGGACCGCGCCACAACCAGCGGCCGCAACGGCAACCGACCGTGCTAGACGCCAGAAGCATAACGGCCGTCAGAATCAGAAGCTTCTTCATAACTCGTTTCTCCAATCGAGTCGAACACGTTCCATCGCACAGGGCTATGGTAAAACAACTCTACACCATGCCGAATGATGTGCAAATTCAACGGCGCGGATTTTTTTCAACATTTTCCGCAACCCCCGTACCCAACGCGTTTACCGTAAGCTACGTTGTTAACGGAGGACGGCGTCTCGCAGGCGACCGTCATGGCGTCGTGTGAAAAAGCGAGTTGCCCCCATGAACCAGTACCGCAATACCGCCGAAAAGATGCGCATCGGCCGACTATTCCTCGCGACCTGCATCGTCCTGCTGACCTGCACTTCGGCGCGTACCGAATCGCCGGACCGGCAGGTGTGGCTCATCAGCACCCGGGCGGCGCCGCGCGGTTCGGCCCCGAATCCCGCCCATGCCCGTATCGGGTTCTGGCGATTGCAGGAGAACGCCTGGGGGACCTCCGACCGCGAGGCATTTCACGCCGCGAGCCGTCCCAACGTACCGACCATCTTCCTGGTTCACGGGAACCGTACCAGGGCGAACGACGCCGTGCGGATCGGTTCCGCATTCCGGCGGCACTTGACGTGTTCCCGGCGGAACGGGGCGTTTCGGCTGGTCATCTGGTCGTGGCCGAGTGAACAGATATGCGGCAGGGTTCGGGCCGATGTGCAGTTGAAGGCCCACTACAGCGACATCCAGGCCGTGTACCTGGCCGAGTGCCTGCGGGAAATGCCTTCCGACCAGCCGGTGACGTTCGTCGGCTACAGTTTCGGGGCACGCGTCATCACCGGGGCCCTGGAGTTGGTGGGCGGTGGCCGTGTGGGCCGATACCGCCTGCCCGAGGCACCGGTGCCGCACGAAGCGCCGTGGCAGGCCGTACTCATCGCAGCAGCGCTCGACGCCCATTGGCTTTCGCCCGGCGCGCGCAACGGCCGCGCGGTAGGGCAGCTCGACCGAATGCTCGTCATCGCCAACCCCGCCGACCGCGTCATGCGTTTCTACCCCAGAATGTACGGCCGTCGCGGACCCGAGGCGTTGGGCTACCTCGGTTCGGGCTACCGGCTCGCACCGGCCGATCGGGGTAAGGTCCGCCGGCTCGACGTCAGTTGCGAGGTGGGCAAGGAGCACGGCTGGTGGTCGTACTGGCGTTCGGGCTCGCTTCGGGCGGCCCTGACGAAGTATGCCTTGCAGACGCCGTAGGCAATCCTTGCGCCCCGACGCAGTGTTTGCCGCGGGCGGCCCCCGCTCGCCTGCCGGTTCGCGGCGACTATAATACCGCGATGGTTGACGAACAAGCGTATCTGAACGGCAAGTTTCTTCCCGCCTCGGCGATGCGCCTTCCGCCCACCGATGCCGGCTTCGTGCTGGGCGTGACGGTGGCCGAACAACTGCGCACGTTCCGGGGCGAGTTGTTTCGGCTGGAAGATCACCTCAACCGGCTAGCTCATTCTTTGAAATTAGTGGGGGTCGATCCGGGAACGGACCCCGAGCGGATGGCCGCCACAGCCCGCGAATTGGTCGCCCACAACCGAACCTTGCTCGGGCCCGAGGAGGAGTTGGGCCTTTCCGTGTTCGCAACTCCCGGTACGTACGCCACGTTCGCGCCCGAGGGCCCGCCGGAGCCAACGCTTGGCATGCATACCTATCGGCTGCCGTTTCGGCTGTGGGCCGAGAAGTATCGGACCGGTCAGGCGTTACGTACGGCTTCCGTGCGTCAGGTGCCACGCGAATGCTGGCCCACCGAGTTGAAGTGTCGCAGCCGGATGCACTATTACCTGGCCGACCGCGAGGCTGCCGCCCAAGAGCCGGGCGCCCGGGCCTTGCTGCTCGACCTGGACGGCCGAGTGTCGGAGGCGTCGACGGCGAACGTTCTGGTGTACCGGCGCGGAGAGGGGCTCATCTCGCCGCCGCTGGAGCGCATTCTGCATGGGATCAGTCTCGACGTGGCCTTCCGTCTGGCCGGCCGGTTGGGCATCGGCACCGTATTCCGCGACCTCACGCCCGCTGAGGTTGCGCAAAGCGACGAGGTGCTATTGAGCAGCACGTCGCCCTGCCTGCTGCCGGTTACCCGGTTCGACGGCCGCCCCATCGGCACGGGCAAGCCGGGCGAGGTGTTCCGGAGCCTCATTGCGGCCTGGAGCGAGTTGGTCGGGGTCGATATTGTCGCTCAGGCCCAGCGATTCGGGCGAGCGTAGCGGCCCTAGGGGGGTTTGCAGCAAGCGCCCAGGCGGTTTGACACCCGCCCTTCTATGACTAAGAGTTTGCATATCCCCTGCAAAGGGCTGCATCTGCGCACTCCGAGAGGCGTCAACCATGAGCCGCCGAATCCATACCGCGGAACCCTCGCGTCGGGGCGCCGTGCTTGTCTTGGCCGCGATTCTGCTGACCGTTTTGCTGGGTTTGGTTGCCTTCGGGACCGACATCGGCTTCATCGTGTTGGTCCGTACCCAGTTGCAGGCGGCCGCCGATTCGGCCGCCATGGCCGGCGCGGCGTCGATGGGACTGCCCCGCGACGAAATGGTGGCCGTCGCCCAACGTTATGCCGCGTACCACACGGCCGGCGGCCGGCCGGTCAACCTCCTCGGCGCCGACGTCGAGTACGGCACCTGGGACGCCACGACCCGCCGGTTCACCCCGTCGGGCGCGATGGGCAACGCCATTCGCGTGACCGCTCGCACCGAGGAATCGACCGGCGGCGAGGCGGCGCTGTTTTTCGGAAGGATTTTCGGGCACGACTCGTTCGCCCAGCGGGCATCGGCCGTGGCCATGGCCAACCCTCGCGACATCGCCTTCGTCGTCGACCTTTCCGGCTCGATGAACGACGACACGGAGCCGTGCTGGGCCACGCCGGAAATCGACCGCATTTTCGGCTCGGAAGGCTATCCGCATATCGGTGACGAGCTGATGCAGCAGGTATACGACGATTTCGGATTCGGGCCGTTTCCCGGCCCGCAGGAATACATCGGCCAGCCGACCGGCATCGCGAACAGCCGGTACACGTACGCTGAGTTGACCAAGGACAACGGTCCATTAAGCGGCGGCGGGGTTCCGGCCGAATACCGCATTCGACCGACCGACACCGAAGCTGCCCGAAAGGTGAAGGCGTACTCGGCCATTATCGACTACCAGATTGCCCGGCTGATGCCAAACGCCCTTCCCGCGCCGACCTTGGCCAACTACGCCTATTGGGAGAAGTACATCGACTACGTGTGCCGCTGGGCCACGATTCGGCCGCCCAGCGGCAATCCAGGCGGTGGCGGTGGTGGCGGCGGAGGCGGGAACCCGGCGCCACCGAAGCCGCCGGTCGGTTGGCTTCCCACCGACGAGACGTCGGAATGGTTCGTTGCCTGGCAGCAAACCATGCCCCGTGAACCTACGCTGCCCCTTCCGACGCAGGACCCGGCGCGCCAGTTGGCCTCATTACCCGGTGCGTGGGAGGGCCTGTTCCTGCCGCACGTGCTGTTCGGCTCGCAAGGCACGCCGCCAATCAACCGCGGCACGGTCCCGCCCGGGCAAAACCGTTCGCGGCATATTTCCCGATTCAACAACCCGAACCGGAGCACGTATGCCGACGCTCGCAACGCAAACGGATTCCGGAACATGCTGGGGTATCGAACGTACGTGCAGTTCATGATGGACTACGGACGCGATCTGAAGGTGGTAGGGAACGAGTACGCCCCGATTTCGATCCACAGCCCCGACTGCCCATGGCACGCGGAATCGACGGCCGGGGGCACGTTCGAGTTCCCACCGCGGGAACAGCCCATGCACGCCGCCCGCCGCGCCATGATCGCCGCCATTCAGGTCGTGAAGGAACGAAACGCCACCGTGCCCGACCACAACCAGCGCGACTGGGTATCGATCATCTGCTTCGATACGCTGGCCAACGGCGGGCCCGTGGTCGGCCAGCCGCTCACGGGCGACTACGACGCCGCGATGCGGGTTTGCACGCAGTTGCAGGCCGTGGGCGATCTGGGCTACACCACAGCGACGGAATCGGGGCTGATTGCCGCGCGCGAACACTTGGCGCCTCCCAGCGAAGGCGGCGCCGGACGGCGGCAAACCAATAAGATCGTGGTGCTCTTGACCGACGGGGTACCGAACCTGTACTCGAGCGACCCGGCCGAAATCGACCGCCACATGAGCCAAAACCCCGATCCGGACTATTATGCCAACGGTGCCTACTGGCTCGACGCGGCTCTCATGCAGGCCATGCAAATGCAAACGGGCCGGTGGCAGTTGTTTCCCGTGGGCGTTGGGTTGGGCACCGACTACGACTTCATGGACCGCATGGCCCGTCTGGGGGGAACCTCAAACGACCAGGGAGAGAGTTCCCGCGGTTCCGGCAACCCGGCCGAGTACGAACGCCGGCTGACGGAAATATTCGAGGAAATCATCACCAATCCACAGGTCCGGCTGGTGCAGTAGCGTTCGGTTTGACTTTCCGCCAGGACGACCTAACTAAATGTAGTGTTTACGCGCGGTCGGCGAAAACGGGATGGGTACCCCTTGTGCGCAGCACCCGAAGGGCCCTCCCGGCAAGAACACCTGTTTCCATTTTGCCGGTTTACACCTTGAGCGTCGACTTTCCGCACGGATGCGAGAGCCGACAGGAGCAATCATCGAATGCCCGTTGCTGTGGTTGACCTACTTTTCGGCGTCTTCGTTCTCGCGACGGGATTCGCGATGGGGTGGTGGCTGTGTACTCGCGGCCGACCCGCCGGCCGGGGGGAAGGGGCCGAGGACGTGAAGCAGGCACGCGAAGTGCTTGGCCGCTTGCACGAATTGGCCACGCGCGTGGCCAGCGACGTGGGTGCCCACAGCGACCGCGTCGAGGCGATCAACGAGCGATTGCACGGCACGTCGGGTGCCGAGCATGAGGCCGTCGTCCAGGCGGTGGCACAGCTCATCGAGGCCAACACGCGAATGCAAGGGCAACTCGGCTCGGCCGAGGAACGGCTCAAAGAGCAGGCGGCCCTGGTAAAACGCCATTCCACGGCTGCCCGAACCGACGCCCTGACCGGTCTGGCCAATCGCCGCGCCTTCGACGAAGAAATGCGGCACTCTCTGGAGCGGCGGCAGAAACTCGGCGAAACCTTCTCCGTGGTCATGTTCGACGTGGACCACTTCAAGAAGTTCAACGACACCTACGGGCACCAGGCCGGCGACGACGTGTTGCGGCTGATGGGCGAACTGCTGCGCGGCGCCGCGCGCAAGGACGACATCGTCGCCCGATACGGCGGCGAAGAGTTCGCGATGATCCTCCCACGTACCTCGGTTGCCGAAGCGAAGTTGAGCGCCGATCGAGTACGGCATACGATTGCCGAACACGGGTTCCATTGCGACGGGCAGGAGTTGCGCATCACGACCAGCCTTGGAGTCGCCCAGGTGCTCGAAGCCGAGAGCGTGACGCACCTGGTCGACCGCGCCGACGCTGCCCTGTACGCCTCGAAAGGAGCGGGACGCAACTGCGTTCACTGGCACGACGGGACGGAAATCCATCCCCTGCGGCCGGAGTCGAAAGAAGAACCCACTGCGTCGGAAGCTGCCACGTCGGCGCCGCCCGAACCCGCGCCCGAACCGGTGCCGGTCGAGGAGGAGCCGACGCCGGGACACGCCGACGAGGAGGGCGGGGTTGACGTACCCGGCGACCATCGAGAAGACGAATCCGACGACGGCAAAACGTACGTCGGCCAGATCTCCATGTCGAACCGGACCGAGTTCTGCATCATCCTGGCCCGGCGCTTGGCCGAATGGCGCCGCGGGGGGGCTACCCCCTCGGTCATCATGATCCGCATTGACAACTTCCCGCAAATCGCCGGAGAGTATGGCGAGCGCGCAGGCTGCCTGGTGCTCAAGGCAACCGCACAGTTTCTCAACGCGGCCATTCGCGACATGGACCTGGTGGCGCACTACGAATCGGCCACGTTTGCCGTACTGTTTCCCGGCACATGGCTGGCGAACGTCATCGGCATTGCCGAGCGGCTGCGCCAGGCGATTGCCCAGTGCTGCCTGCCCACCGATCGCGGGCAGTTGCGGTTCACCGTGAGCATCGGCGGCGCCAAGGCCCTGGAATCGGACGATACGAAGCGGCTGCTCGAACGGACGCAGGAATCGCTCGACTCCGCCTACGAATCGGGCGGCAACTGCTCGATGTTCCACAACGGTGCCTGGTCGGAAACCGTCTCGGCCGCCATGGAGCATGTCGAGGAATAGCTCGGCCGCTATTCGACCACCACGCAACCGATCAAGTTCGCTCCGGACCGGCGGAGCAGCGACGCGGCCTCCACTGCAGCGCGCCGCATGGTTGCATGCAGCCGCACCACCAGGTACACGCCGCCGCTTTGCAGCGCAAGGGGCGCCGCTTCGGGATACTCGAGCGACGAGGCGTGGATCAACGCCAGTGGGTAGCGCTCGGCGGTCTCGGAAAGCAAACGCTCCAAGTGCAGTCGGTCCGGCGACGGTCCGGCCGGCGTCGAGAAGGGGACGGCGGGCAGCAGGTCCACGCCCGGCATCACGGTGCGTCGGACCGCATCCTGCCAGACGACCGACCCGCTGAGCACGTCGCTGAGGCCGCGCGACGCTTCCACCCCAAGCCGGGCCGCTAAGGCGGGCCGCCGCAGGTTCGCGTCGATAAGCAAGAGGTTCGAATCGATACGCTGGGCAAGCGACATCGCCAGCGGCACCAGCAGATTGATGCCCAGGCTGTTCGAGTCCGGCGAGGTGAAAAGAATCGTCGTCGGGGCCGGCGGCATGGCGTGCAACACCCTTTCGGCCAGTTCACCCAGCGGATCGGGAAACCTGCCTTGCTTTCTGTCAGGTCCGCCAGCCAAACCGGCCCCGGGCGACGGACAGGATGGATCGGCCGAAGCCGATGCCGCCGGGTCGTTCGGTTCTGCCGAATCCGCCGACTCCGTCCGCTCGGCCGCCTCGGTCGTGTCGGCCGGCACCTCTGCCAATGCCTCGGCTGTGGCCGTCTCGGCTTCGGCCAGGAGAGTTTCCATGGCCGCCGAATCGCGGGCCGGGGGGGACGCTTCGTGCGGCGATTGTGGCGCAACGTCAACGACCTCGTCCGCCTCTTGAGGCGAGGGTTCGGCCGGCGGACCGGGAACCTGAGGTTGCGCGTCGCGGGATGTATGCGGCTCGCGCAACTCGATTTGTTTCAGTGCGTTCAGCATCCGGCCCATAGCGGTCCTCCGTGGGATAGGCTTCCAGCCTGTCATTTCCACCCCGCGTGGCAGGCTTCCCGTCTGTCGGCGGATTCGGCAGGCTGGAAGCCTATTCCACGGGCTCACCCCTGCCGCAAGGTGGCGAATAGCCTCGCATATTTCGGGCGCGGCGGCGCGGCCATGCGCGGTCCGCGCGCAGCCGGTCGCGCCGTTGGTGCGGCGTCGCCCGAATCCGAGTCCCGCTCATCCTCGCCAACCACCGCCAGTGACGGACGAGGGTCCTGGTGCGGTTGCTCGGCTGCGGCTGCGGGCTGCTCGGCCGCATCGGCCATCGCGGGCGTTGTGTCTGCGGCAAGAGCGCAGGCGGGCTCGGGTTCGACAGTCTCCTCGGCCTCGAAGGCTTGTGCTGCCGCCGGTTCCAAATCGACGGTCGGGCGGGCCGGTGCACACTCCGGCTCGGGTTCCGGTTCCGTATCAGGCGCCGGACCGACCTCCTCCGACGCTACCGCGTCGGCCGGCTCGGCCGGGGCTTGCGTCGATGCCGGCTCGGCCGGAGCTTGCGTCGATGCCGGCTCGGCGTCCGACTCCCGCCCGCGGGATCGACCGGACGTGGCGGGCCAATCCTCGACGACCTCCTCTTCGGCGAACTCTTCCCCGAACGGATCGTGCGGCTGGTCGAACCGTAGTTCGATCTCCGGGCCGATGGAACCGGCCGGTTCGAAGTCGGTATCTGCGGCGTCGACCTGGTCGAGCATCTGTTCGATGTGCTCGACCTGCCCGTCGAGGTCCGGCTCACGTTCGGTGCGGTCGTCGGGCTCGGCCGAGATACGCAGGACGGGGATGGTATCGGGTGTTTCGTCGGCCGCGTCGTCGGAGCATTGTGTTTCGTCATCCGCGCATTCGGCCTCGTCGTCGAGCCGCCCGAATTCGATGACGTCGCCGCCGGCACAGCCTTGCGCCGGCTCGGCGTTCCAGGGGGTGGGCAACTGTTGGAGGTCGGCCCAGGCTTCCTCGATGTGCCGCGCCTCGATCTGCTGGTGCCCAGCCGCGCAGGCGAGCAGGAGCGCATGGTCGCATAACTGGTTGATCAGCCGCGGCGTGCCGTCGGTCGCCCGATGCGCAGCCCGGCACGCCTCCTCGGAGAACAACGCTTCGCCCCGCCTCCCCGCCAAACTGGTTTGGGCTTCAATGTACTGCTGCGTTTCGGCGGTGCTGAACGATTCCAGGTAACACCGTGCGGCGATGCGCTGGTTGAAGGAATCGAGCTTCGGACTCGCGAATCGCTCTTCCAGCATGCAACCGCCGGCCAGCACGACACGCACCCAGGGCTTGCCCTCGTGGGCAAGGTTCGTGGTCATGCGCACTTCGTCGAGCAGGCGCAGCGGCAGCGTGTGGGCTTCGTCGACCAGCAGCAGGACGCCGTTTGGGCATTCGTCGCTCAGGGTGATGTAGTCGGCCAGTGCCAGCCGCGCCTCGCCCTCGTCGAGTCCGCGGTACGGTTGACCAAGCTCGTACAGCATTGCCTGCAGCAGCGCCCTGCGGGAGCCAAGCCGTCCGCTGGCCAGCAGCACGACGCGAAGCTGGTCCCCCATTTCCCGGGCCAGTACGTGGCAGAGCATCGTTTTGCCCGTACCCGACGGCCCAATCACCAACGCCGGCCCCTCCGCACGTCGGATGCATCGGACCAGCGTCGTTCGGGCGGCCTCGATTGCGGCGGCCGGGAAGTACAAGTCGGCCTGCGGCACCGATGGGAACGGGCGTTTTCGGAACTCGAAGAAAGGTTCGTACATAACTTAGGTTTCTTATGTTGCCGAGTTGGCGTATTCTGCGGTTTCGGCGCGGCGAACGCTACTTTGTTTGGGGGGGGTGAATCCGCCCTGTACGCCTGGAACGAGGGCGCACAGCACCGTAGGTTCCAATCGGCATAACCGGCGCAAATGCTGAAACCGGATTACCCGGCCATGGCCCGATAGAGCAGACCAACACATCCCGCGATGAGGACCGCGCCTCCCACGCAGGTGGCGAGACGCAGCCAAACGCGCGGCCAACCGGAACCCACCGGCTTCAGTCCCGGCAAGGTGACCGTTGCGACTACCGGCACGCGCAACAGCGACTGAATCTGGTCCGTCGAGCGCAGCGTCGGTTCCATCGCGGCACCGCCGGCGAACATGCCCACGCCCACCATCATGGCCAAACCTGCGAGAAGCGAGGTCGACATGGCGTGGTCGGCGGTCAAGCTGCGGGAGCCACCCTCCACGGCGGGAAGGTACGTCAATTCGACCGCGGGTTCCCGAAGGTGCACCGACCACGCGGCTCGTTCCGCCGCGGCCAACTCCTCGTAGCGGCTCCGGGCCTGATCGGCTTTGCGGTCGAGCTGCTCCAGTTGTCGCCGCATTTCCGGTTGTTCGGGCATGGGTGGCTCCGCCTGTCGCTGTCCATCGCTGGGGTGGGTTGCCCCTTTCGTCGCAGCATCGCCGGCCTCCCGACTCGCTTCCCGGCCAATCCACCGCGGTGTACTCGCCAACGTCCGCTGCAGTTCGGCCAGATCGTAGTCGATCTGTTGCACCTCGGGGTGTTCGGGCGTTCGATGGAACAGCAAGTCGGCCCGACGTCGCTCCAGCCGGGCTCTCTGCTCAGCGAGGTGCGACCACTCGGGGTTCTCGGCCTGCGTGGGCGGCGCAGGTTCAGCCGAGGGTTGAGAATCGCCCGGGCGCGGCGGGGTGGCCGGCGCCTCGTGCTGCTGCTCGCGCAGGAGCCGCGCGACGAACTCCCGCCGCTCGGCCTCGGCAAGCTGCCACGCGAGCCGCGCCTGTTCGGCGGCCGTCGCGGCCTGGGCATGCGCGGTTTCGGTCTGCTGCTGCCACTCGCGGCGGAACGTGTCGACGTATTGCCGGGCTACGGCTTCCAGCAGTTCCGCCGCTCGGTGTGCGTCGGTGCCGGTGTACCGAATACGCACGCGACGCTGCCCGGCCCCTCCTTCTTCCACCTCGACCGCGAGCCCCTTCTGAAGCCGTTCCAGCGTTGCAGCGGGCGAGTGGTCGGCGGTGCGGGCGGCGTTTTTCGGCACATGGGAAGGGGTGGCGGCCCTGGCAGCGGCCTCCAGGGCATCGCGCGAGCGAATCTGCCCCTCGACCAGTGCGGCCAGGTCGTCGCTCGGCGAGCGGCGGCGCCCGGCGTCCGTCTCGTCGGGCAATTCGGCGTGGCGAATCGACGCCGCTGCCGTGAACCGCGGTTTCGAGCGGGCGTCGCGGCCTGTGGGGTAGCCCCAGTAGTACACCAAGGCGCTGGTCACGACAAATACGGTCACCAGCAGTACCGTATTGATCGACCAGGGCGACGGCGACACAACCAGCCCGGTTCGACGTTTTCGGTACCAACCCATCGTTCACCCAAAAATAGCAGACCCGTTCCGCCGTGCCTTCCGCCCAAAGTAGCAGGCACGCTCCGCCGTGCCGTCCGCCGTTTCACGGCGCACACTCTCCCACCCAATCGTCATCGGTTCCCCATCCGCCGTATCTTAAACTCGCTTCCGCGCTTGCACTGGATTGTCCTTTCCGGCATGATAGGTTTCATGTTCCAAGTCAAGATTTGCGGCATCACCATGGCGGTCGACGCCTTGGCGGCGGCCCAGGCCGGGGCCGACGCCGTCGGTCTGAACTTCTTCGCCGGCAGCAAGCGATTTGTAACTTTGGAGCGGGCCCGCGAAATCGTCGAGCCGCTTCCCCCCCGCGTGGCGAAAGTGGGCGTGTTCGTCAATGCGGAGGAGGACGCTGTCCGGCAGACGTTCGAATCGCTCGGGCTCGACGCCGTGCAGTTGCACGGCGACGAACCGCCGGAGTTCTTGGCCCGACTGGCCGACCTGCCGCTGCTGCGCGCCTTCCGGCTCGACGCCCGGGGCTTCGAACCCGTCGACGCGTACCTCGCTGTCTGCGCCGACCTCGGTGCGCTGCCCCGCATGATTTTGCTCGACGCCCACGTGCCGGGCCGGTACGGCGGCACGGGGGCAAGGCTCGACTGGCGAGCGCTGGGCACCGCCGTCGCGTCGGCCGATCGACCGCCGATCGCTCTTGCCGGAGGCCTTACCCCAGGCAACGTCGCCACGGCGATCCACGCGGCCCGGCCCGCCGCGGTCGACACCGCCGGCGGGGTCGAATATGCCCCGGGCAAGAAAGACCACACCCTGCTTGCCGCCTTCGTGGCGGCCGCGCGGGCCGCTTTCGCCGAGTGAT
>CAYPWB010000091.1:0-17111 GCA_964414315.1 uncultured Planctomycetaceae bacterium
TTCGCACAAATTGGACCTGTCCCGTTTTCCCCCTCGGGCCGGCCGTCGATCCAATCGTACCTCGCCCCGAGGGGATGCAAGAACCGTCGGGGGATAGGCTGCCGGCCTGTCGTTTTCGGCAGGTGCGCCGGCCGGGCTGACACCTCCACGCCGTCTGGTATAATGGAGGGTGCGGCTCTGCCGGCCGCGCCCCAACGCGAGGATACCCGCAATGAAGAGCCCCTTTCCCGGCATGGACCCCTACCTGGAGAAGCACTGGGGCGATATCCATGCCACCTTGATGGTCTACACGCGGAACCAACTCAATGAACAACTCCCCGACGATCTTCAGGCGAGCGTCGAGGAGGACGTCACTATTGAAACCGAGGAGCAGTCGCGAACCATCTATCCCGACGTCCAGGTCGTCGAGCATCCCGGCATGCCGGCCGGTGAAAGCCGCCCCGCGAACGTTGCAGTAGCGGAGCCGTACGTCGTCGACCGGGTACTCGACCCTCGGATCCACCGGTGGGTGCAGATTTCGCAAGCAGGCAACGGTGGGCGACTGGTGACCGTCATCGAGTTCCTCAGCCCGGCAAACAAGGTGGGGCTGGTCGGCCAGGCAGCCTACGTGCAAAAGCAGCAGGAACTGCTCATGGTGGGAGTGAACCTGGTGGAAATCGACCTGATTCGCGGCGCCAGTCCGACACTGGTCATTCCGCCGCACCGTTTTCCCCACGCCTGCCGCACTCCTTACCTCATTTGCATTACCCGGGCTGCCCGCGGCGATCGTTCGGAACTGTATCCCATATCGCTGCAAGCTCCGCTTCCGAACGTGCCCATTCCTTTGCGGCCGACCGATCAGGACGTCGTCTTGCGATTGCAGCCGCTGCTGGACGATTGCTACCGGGACGGGCGCTATCACCGGCTGGATTACCGGTCGCCCCCGATTCCGCCTCTGGCCCCGGCCGACGCCGAGTGGGCCGACGCTCTGCTGCGCGAGAAGGGGCTGCGTTAGCCGTGCCGGCTTCCATGGACCTGCCCTCTTCGCACCGCTTGGAACACGCTGTGCCCGAATCCGATTCGTTTGCCGCCGTTCGTCTCACAGCGCGCAACTCGGGAGCTATCGCCACGGTGCGGGTGGAAGGGCGCGGGGCCGCCGTCGCGCTGGCGACACACGTTCGGGCACGCTCCGGACGACCGCTCGACGACTTGCCCGTCGACCGGCCGAGTCTGGCATTCTTCGGCTCGGAGCCGGGCGAGCCGATTGTGGTGCATCGCCGCAGCGACGGCGCCTTCGAGTTGCACTGCCACGGCGGCATTGCGGCGATTGAACGGATCGAGCACGCCCTGGCCGACGCCGGAGCGGAACGCGTGGATTGGAGAGACTGGGTGCGCCGCCGTCAGCCCGATCCTGTCCGGGCCGAGGCGCAAATCGCCCTCGCCCAGGCACGTACCGAGCGCACCGCCGCGATCCTGCTCGACCAATTCGGCGGCGCCCTGGGCAACGCCCTGGACCAAGTGCACCAACTTGTTGCGGAAGGCGATCGCGAGGAGGCCGGGGAGAAGGTCCGCCGTTTGCTGGCACGAGCCGAACTGGGGCGACACTTGACCACCCCGTGGCGCGTCGTGCTGGCAGGTCGCCCGAACGTCGGCAAGAGCAGCCTGATGAACGCTTTGTTGGGTTACGAGCGGGCGATCGTTCACCCGACGGCCGGCACCACGCGCGATGTGCTCACCGCGACGACCGCGATGGATGGCTGGCCCGTCGAACTGATCGATGTTGCCGGGCTCGCCCCCGAGGCGCCCGGGGAACCCCACGATTCGATTCTGTTGCGCGGAACGGCGATGGCTTGCGAACGGATTGCGGCCGCCGATCTGGTGATCGTCGTCTTGGACCGGTCCTTGCCGATCGCCGCGGAGGAGGAACAGTGGTTCCGCGATTGGCCGGCGGCCCTTCGCGTGGACAACAAGAGCGACCTTCCATGCTCCCCCGGCTTGCGCCCCCCTGCCCTTTCCACCAGCGCGCTGCGCGGCGAGGGGATCGCGGAATTGGTCCGGGCCGTCGTCGGGCGGCTTGTGCCGGAGCCCCCTCCGCCGGGCGCGGCGATTCCGTTCACCGAAGCGCAAGTCGCCCAGTTGCGGGCAACGGGCTTGGAGTAACGTTTTCCAAGGCCGAAGAATTCGCCGTCGTTGCTGTACACAAGTTGGTGCGGCAACGGCCGGCATCGCCACATTCAGACCGACGGATCGAACCAAACCGAGTTGTCGGGCCCCCACCCGGCCGCCCCCCAACGGCGGAGAAAAGCCGCACAACCCGCGCGAGCGGCACGAACCCGCACGGGTTCGGAAAATACCCCTGCAAATGTGGTTTCCCGCATCCCGCATGCGTCGCGCTGTTCCCCGTGCGTGCTATGAATCAGTAGTGGACTTTTGCAAACTTTTCCCCTCTCCCTCTGGGAGAGGGGCCGGGGGTGAGGGCATAGCGAATCCAGTCAAGCAAGGCAAACCGTTTCCGCTTCAAAAGCCCTCACCCTAACCCTCTCCCAGAGGGAGAGGGGACCTTGTGATCCCGATTTGCAGAAGTCCTGTTAGTAGAAGGAAAGGGGCAGCAAGAGGGCTGCGGATGCCGGGGACCAGCGGAGACATCCCGGGGAATCCGGCATATTCAAGCATCTTGCCGCGTGAATTTCCGCCGAACAGCCCTCGAAGCGAGTGGCCAGATCGAAATCTGCCGGCGAAGTCGTTTTTCGCCGCTCGCACAAGTGGTGAACGCCATGGACCTCCCCCAAGCTGACGAAAACCTGCGCGACTACAGCGAACGCCTGGAGGCGCAGGTTGCCGCGCGCACCGCCGAGTTGACTCGTGCGAACGACGAACTCGAACGCGCCAACAACTGCCTTGAGGAAGAGATCGGCAAGCGTTGGATTGCCGAGGCCCTGCTGCGGAACTCGGAAGAGGAGAAGCAGGCGATTCTCAACGGGCTGGTCGACGTGAGCGTGGGCTTCATCGGGCCCGACTTGCGGATTCTGTGGGCAAACTCGACACTCGGTGAGCGATGCGAGTTACCGCGCGAGGCGTTGTCGGGCCGATTCTGCTATCAGGTGTTGCACGGGCGCGACGCGCCTTGCCCGAACTGCCTGGTCGAGAAGGCGATTCACACGGCCGAGGTACAGCGTGGCGAGGTGACCCTGCCCGACGGACGCACCTGGCTCGTCTCCAGCAACCCGGTTTGCCACGAGAACGGCAAAGTGGCGGGGGTTGTCCACGCCACTCTCGATATTACGCAGCGCAAGCAGGCCGAGGAGCAACTGACGACGTACGCCGCCGACCTGGCAGAGGCCAACGCCGCCTTGGCCCGGTCGATGGCCCAGGCTCAAGAGGCCAGTTTGGCGAAAAGCGCGTTCCTTGCGAACATGAGCCACGAAATTCGAACGCCCATGACGGCCATCATGGGCTTCACGGACCTGCTCCGCGAGCAGGTGGCCGATCCTGAAGTGCGCGAAAGTCTTGAAACCGTGCGGCGCAACGGCGAGTTCCTGCTCGGGCTCATCGACGATATTCTCGACCTTTCCAAGTTGGAAGCGGGACGGCTTCCACTGGATCAGGCCGTATGCTCGCCCGTCGAGGTGGCTCGAGACGTCCTGCGCATGATGGACGTCCGCGCCGAGTCGAAGGGGCTTGCCCTGACCTGCCACTACCACCGCCCGATGCCCACAACAATCCGAACCGACCCGCTTCGCCTCCGGCAAATCCTTGTCAACCTGGTCGGCAACGCCATCAAGTTCACCAGTTCCGGCGGCGTACGGGTAAACGTGCGATTGGATACCACCGGCGCCGAGCCGCAGATTTGCTTCGAGGTAGTCGACACCGGAATCGGCATTGCCGAGGAGCACCGAAAAGCCCTGTTTGAACCCTTCTTCCAGGGCGACGGGTCGACCTGCCGCCAGTACGGCGGCAGCGGGCTCGGACTGCCCATCAGCCGCCGGCTTGCGCGGGCGTTGGGGGGCGACGTCCGCGTGGAAAGCCGTCCCGGCTGGGGCAGTACGTTCGCGCTCAATCTCCCGACCGGAAATCTTGAAGGCGTGCCCATGCTGGACTCGTCAACCAAGAATCCAGACGATCCGGACGACATGCCGCCGCCGGGCGCCAAACCGCAACCGGCAACGCAACTCGACGGCCGAATCCTCCTGGTCGAGGACGGCCGCGACAACCAGCGGCTCATCGGCCTGATTCTCAAAAAGGCGGGCGCCGAAGTGGTCGTTGCCGAGAACGGGCGCGAAGCGGTCGAACTCGCCTGGCCCGAATGCGAATCGCGTCACACGAACATCGAAACCCCGCCGTTCGACCTGATTCTGATGGACATGCAAATGCCCGTCATGGACGGCTACGAAGCAACGCGCGAACTGCGTCGGCGGGGGTACTCAGGGCCCATCCTGGCGTTGACGGCCCACGCGATGAGCCACGATCGGCAGAAATGCCTCGACGCCGGCTGCGACGAGTTCCTTACGAAGCCGATTGACCGGGCGGCATTCCTGGCGACGATCGCGCAGTATATGCGCGAGCCGTCAGCGCAATACCCGTCAGGGTAAGATGCGGCACGAAGCGCGCCCCGGGCCCGAGCAGCCCCGCCACGGCGGCACCGGCGCCGCCGGTCAGGTAGATTTGCGGCACGACCGTGTCCCCACTGCCGGAACCGAGTGGTAGCTCTGCGGTCATTCGGGCAACCAACTCGCGGATGGTACCCACGGCGCACCAGTACAGGCCGCCGCGGATGGCCTCGACGGTCGAGGTGCCCACCGCCGGGGGCGGCCGGCGAAGCTCGTTCATGTCGACCAGGGGCAGAAGGTCGGTGAACTGGTGCAAGGCGCGAGCCGACATGGCGATGCCCGGCACGATGGCCCCCCCGCAAAACGTGCCGTCGGGCGCAACCAGATCGACGGTGATCGCCGTGCCCACGTCGACCACGACAGCGGCGCAGCCGGGCGGGCGCAGCGCGTTGGCCGCCACCGCGTCGAGCAACCGGTCCACACCGATGCGGTCCGGCTCCGGCAGCCGACACGTCAAGGGCAGGTCGGCCGATCCGAGCAACACAATCCGATCCTGCGTTCGCGCCACCCGCAACCAGTCGAGCAGGATCGTGGTCGACTTTCGATTCACGCTGCCGATCCACCAGGTGACGCCCGGCGAGGCGTCTTCGCCGAGCCACTCGGCCGGCGGTTCGAACTCGGGCCGCGTCCCGTCGACGGTCCACGTGCGCCGGGGTACCGGCAGCGCCCCGGGCGGTCCGGCCGGTCCGGCGCTCGAAGTGTGGGGTTCCAGCAGCGGTCGAGCCCGATCGGCGCCCGCTTCCGGCCGTCTGCCAACCGGGGGCGCCATGTCGGGCGGATCGAACCATCCGAGTTTGATGCGGGCGTTGCCGATATCGACCGCCACGATGGACCTCTCGGCCCAGCGTGGAGTGTTCTCAGCGCCCGTTTCTTCCGCCATCGCCCCTCTCCCGCCTCAAGGTTGGTCCTCGTCCTCCACGACCTCGGTGTGTCCAGCCGGCGCGACGTCGGCGTCCGGCACGGTGTCGGCTCCCTTCGGTTTCTGGCCGGCGGCACTTCTCGCCGGCTTGGGAGCAGCGGCCTGCTTTGCCGCGGCCGGGGCTTCGTTCGCCTCGGCCGCATCCACCACCGAATCGTCGCGTTCGATCGGCTCGGAAAAGTACGCCTCATCCGAGACACTGAAGGCTTCGTCCCGATTCCGGCCCGTTAGGGGGTCGATGAGGGGGATGGTCAGCTTATCGCCGGCGAATTGCGTGCCGTCGTAGATGCTCCCGCGTTGGAACGGCCCCGCCCCCAGAACCCAGAGGTCTTTCGCCGTGCTTTCGACCGGGATGGTACCCGACTGCCAGAGCGGCCGCCCGGTGTGGCTGTTATACGCAAACAGGGCAATTCGGGCGACACCGCGTTGCTCGGTCTTTTTGACGAACGGCATTTCGGGCACCGCCCGCGGCACTCCCGCAAGCGGCAACAGCGAAGGCAACTCGGTTGCCGGCACCCCGAACAGAAGTTCGTTCCGGTCGGTGCCGATGGCGCCGACACGCACCTCGACCACGTAGTCGGCGTCGTCTTTCTTGTCCCGCAGCACGCAGCCGGAGGCCAGCATGTGCTGGCGCAAGGCGCTGATGAGGTACTCTGAGTCGGTTGCCGTCTTGATAAACTGCGGGTCGAGGTAAACATCTTTCCCCGCCAGCGCGCGGAAGTCGAGCCGGCTTACCGCCCGATCCATTGCGCTGGAGAGCAGAACCTGCTCGGTGGCGGTGCGGCGCGTATCGGTCCATTTGGTCGTTCCGCAACCGCATGCGGCTGCGGCGCAGAGGGCAGCAGTCGCCAGTCGAAGCCATACGCCGTGTTTCATGAATATCCTGCAGGCCCAAGACCCGGTCATTCCAAACGATGCTGCGACTCGCGGCGGCGTATCTGTCCAGCCTGTCCATCGCCATGGTATGCAGGCAGTTTCCCGACGATACGGCTCACCGAGGAGACAGGGGGTGCGAAGTATAGCCCCGCGCAGCCCTACCGGAAAGGCCGTTTTTTGTGAAAATGGGGCATGTGGCGACTATCGGGCGACCGGGGCGCCTCGGGATAATCCGGACGGACGGAACTCGCAGTACCCGCTCCAGCCTTCCGAGGGGAACGCGCTGGCTGAAAAGCTTGCGACGGCGTTGCGAGCCGCCTATACTGAAGTGCACCGCCGGGAGCAGGAATACCAACTCCTACGCTTCCGGGTGCAAGCCAGTTGGCCGAACGCCACGCTTGTGCCCAAGGGGGCGGACGGCACGACGGAGCGTGCCTGCCACGTTGACGCGGTTTGCACCGCCAAACGGAAGCGCTCAAGAACCCCGTTGACCCACCTCGGTCTTTCCTCCGCGAGTTTGACGATGCCACGCTATGCAATCCTTGCGTTTTGCCTGGTACTCCTTTCAACGGGCCTGGACGCGCTCGGCGAGGAGCACGCAGACTTACCGCCGTCCCATTCGGTGGAACCGGAACTTGCGGCCACGGGTTTTGCCTTTGCGGCAGGACCGACCCTGAACCCGGCAGGCGATCTTTTCGTCGCCAATTATCGCGAACTGGGCACCATTGGACGCATCACTGTCGACGGAACGGCCTCGATCCTGGCCGACCTCCGCGATCTTGCTCCTCTTGAGGGAAGGAGCCCTCAGGCTACCGGGCTGAAACTCGATAGCGAGGGACGGCTGATCGTAGCCGATTTCGGCGGCGCCCGCTTGTTACGCGTCGCAACCGACGGCGCCAAGGCGGAGGTCCTGGCCGAACGTTCCGAAGGCAACCGGTTCGACAGCGTCAACGACGTCGCCCTCGACCTGCGCGGCAATGTCTACTTCACCGACGCGGGCGAATCGACCGCCGAGAGCCCGACCGGATCCGTCTACCGCTACGATGTCCGTACGGGGCGCGTGTCTCGGCTTGCCACGGGCCTGGCGTATCCGAACGGAATTGCCGTCACGGTGGACCAGAAGCGGCTCTGCGTTGCCGAAAGCCGGCAATACCGCGTCCTGGTGTACGACCTGACCGAAGACGGCGAGGCCGCGAACCAGCGCGTCTTGGTCGATTTTCCCGACGAAACCCGCGGCACGTTCGTCGGCGGAAAGTTCGACCCGGCGGGAATGGTTTTCGACACCAAGAACCGCCTGTACGTGGCGATGTGGCGAGGAGGCGTCATCAACGTGGTCGACGTCGAAGCGGGGCTGTTGATCCGTCAATACGACGCGGGGGGCGGACAAGCCACCAATTGTCACTTCCATGACGGCTATTTGTACACGACCATTGCCGCCAAGGAGGCCGTATTTCGAATTCCCCTCGGCGTCGAGGGATTCGACTACACGGGAACACTTCGCATCGAACAGGATCGCCCATGACGAACCCGCCCTCCTCGCCTCCCGACCCGCCCGCAACAGACGCATTGCGCGCCATGCTCGAGTCGATTCGCAGCCACGTGCGCGCACTGACCGTAGCCGTTTGGATCCTTGCGTTGGCCGTTTTCCTGACGGCCGCCGCGGTGTTCGGCAACCTGGTGAATTACTTCGCCGGCGAACCGCTGATGTTCGGCGGCGCGTCGGCCGGGGCCGCCGTGATTGGATTCGTGTTCGGCTGGCTGGCCCGGCGAAGGACCTGAAAACGCTATCGGCGCGGGCCGAACGACTGCCGGGCGTTGGGCTCCGCGGGCAGCGTTTCTCCGGCCGCCGCTCGCCGGTCGGCCGTGTTCATCCCGGCCTCTTCGGGGGCCGTCGGCACGTTGGAATCGTCCTGATAGAAGTGCGTGGTTTCCTCGCGCACCAGCCGGCTGTCGAGCGGCTTGCAGTGCATCTCTGTGCGGAAGACGTGGTTGCCCGGCTGCTCCGCTCGGGCGCGCACGGTCAGGACGGTCTCGCTACCGGCGGCCAGTGAGGCAATCGGGCTGAAGACGACCTGTCCGGGCCCGATGCGGTTGGGAGCGCCTTCCGCCGACACCGGTTCGACGCCTCGCGAGAAGTACCCCACGATTTCGACGTGCTCGGCCGCCTTGGTGCCTCGGTTGCGAATACGGAGCCGATACACGGCATCGCTGCCGACCGGCACCGGCGCGCGAGGGTCTTCCACTTCCAAGGCAAGGTCGGCCATAGCCTCGACCCGCGTAAGGGCCTCCGCCGACGCGGTCAGTGCGTCGTCGGCCCTCGCCTGCAATTCCAGTCGGTTCTTGCCCGGAAGGCCCAGGCTGGCCCGCAGTCGGTAGGTTTGCTCGGTTCCCGGCTCGAGGGCCGGCACCATCCAACTGACGCGGGTGCCGTTGGCTTCCAAATGGGCATCTTCAATTCCGGAAAGATACTTGCCACCCGACGGAATGACAGCGGTCATTCGAATATTCCTCGCCGGCGCATTTCCAGGGTTGGTAACGCGCAATTCGTACTCGACCTCGGAATCCACGAACCGGACGCCGGGACCTTCGGCCGCAAGTTCTAGTTCGGCGCGACGCACAAGGATTTGCTCCGACAGTTCCGCGTGCAGGTCTCCTTCACCTCGGGCCTCGACCTCAACCGCAATGTTTCCGGGTTGCCTGGCCGTCAATTCGACCTCGATGAGTTTCTCAGCGCCGGCCTCGACGACGCCTGCCCGATGCGAGATGGGCTGGCTGCTTCCGGCCCCGACGGGGAGCAAGGTAATCACGACGTTTTCTGCGGGGCCGTTGCCCGTGTTGCGCAGTCGCAGCCGGTACGTTTCGCTCTGGCCGAAGTTCACCTCGCGCGGGCCTTCCAACTGCATTTGGAGTTTCGGCTCCTGCACCTCGATCATGGCCTGGCGTGCCAGGGGCTGATACTCCAAGCGAACGGCCAGATCGAACGGCCGGCTTTCGCGCGGTACGAGCCGCAGGGTCAGGCGCTCGTCGCTTTGCGCCTCCATCTGCCCAATTCGCCAGACGAAAGCTCCCTCGCCCCCGGTGGGCAGTTGCGTAGCGCCGGTAGTGGCTTCGGCGCCCAACACGTCGGCCCAAGCAGGCAGTTGGACATAGACAATTAGGTCGGCGGCGGCCACGTCCCCGCTGTTCTGAATGACCACTCGATAAGACGATTCCCGACCGACGGCGATCGTCTGCGGGCCGAACGTTTCGACGCCGAGCACCGGCCCCTTCTGCGTGAAGAGCATGCCCTCGGGACGTCCGCTGCCCGGGCCCTGCTCCTGACGCACCGCCGGAGGGGCCGCTCGCGTGGGCGATGTTGCAACTCGGGGCGCCGCCGGCCCGGTCGAAGGCCGGACCGCCGGCGTGGGAACCTCGGGACTCGCGCCGGCCGGTTGTCGGAGTGTTTCCCTGGGAGGCTGCGCGATGACCAGGCGCCCCTCTCGTCGGGAAGCTGGTGTGGCTTGCGCCTCAGGGTCGTCCGAGGGGACGGTGTCGTCGTGGGCTACGGCGTCGTGCTCCGGTTCATCTGGAGCCGTCTCCGGGGCCATAAACGCAGAATTTCTGAGCACCGACAGCCGCTGGTGCAACGGTCGCTGGGCCGGGTGCGGCGTTGCCGGAATGTGGCGCGCACCCTGCGGTGATTTTGCGACCTGCGGCGTGGCAGGCGATGTATTCACGGGAACGTCAGCGGCCGGCTCCCGCCGAGGCTGCGTATTGCTCGACCCGAAGGAAGGATTCTCTAACCTGTTCGCCCTTGAAAGAGCCCCCGGCTGAGCTTCAACCGGCGATTGCCGCGGCGGCCCGTGCAGGATCGAGCGCGCCCGTGAGGCCGACGATCCCCCGAGCGACGAAACGCCGGACGGACGTGGTTGGCCCGATGGCGACGCGAGCGGCGGCCGATGCACGCCGACCCGGGGCTGCGATTCGCCCTGCCAGCGGGGTGCCGACTGGTACTCCATGGGCTCGCGAGGGGCGACCGTCTGAGAGCCTCCAGGACGATTATCGCCGAAAATTCCACCCAGCACGTCCTGGCCGAAACGGTCCAGTCGTCCAAGGATGGAGTCTGGTTCTTCCGCGGACGAGGGGCGAGTCTGCGCCTCGCCGGTCCGCGAGGCGAGCACGACGAACAGCAACAGCAGCGGCACGAACCCTTTGCCGGACATGGTCTTATTCCTTCACAGGATTTGTGGTCATCGGATGCACGCTTGCCGCGTTCCTGCTTCGCAGCCGAATCACTCAGCGCATGCCTGGAACGAGACGGCATCATCATGCGGTATCGGAAGAAACGATTTTGCAGGTTTAGCCGACTTCAGGGGATTCGACGATTGACCCGCTTCGCACCCTTACTTAGCGGGGTGTCGTGTAGTGCCGGCTCGGAATCGGCCGTGCCTTACGCCAATCGCAATCCCTTGGGCAGGGCTTCGCCAAAGATGAGGTCTTCCTCGTCGCGGTCGAGGCGGCCGCCCCGCTCGACAAGGTGGACGAAGTGGGCCGGCGCGCCCGTGTCGGAAAGCCAGCGAGCGGCCTCGCGGCGGGTCGGCTCGGGCAGGTCGCGGTAGCGATCGTCGGTGCGGCGGGCGAGTTCCATGGCCGCCAGGCGGAGAATGGCGGTGGAATCGCGCGTTGCGAGCAGCGTCTTCAGCCAACCCGACGCGACGGCCGGCGGCACCACGCAATTCAACGGTCCGTACACCGGCTGCCGCGCCCCGATGCGGCCGATCGCCCAGGCCAGCGGCTCGCGAACCGCCTCGAACTTCCGCTTCGGGAGCAACTCGACCAGCATGCGGCCCAACGCCTCCTTGACATCGGCCGGAAGCAACTCCAGGCCGCCCAGCAGCCGCCAAAGTTCGGCCGTTTCCGGCGGGCGGAGACCCAATTCGCCCCCGCGCCCTTTGCCGGTAGTCGCCTGCCGGTGCATGGCACGGACAGGCCCGAGCAGAGGATCGGCCACGGCCTGCTGCTGGCCCGGGGAAAGCCCTCCGGCGATGCGTCGCCACAGGATCCAGCCCTCATTGCGGATTTGCGGCGAAGCGTGGACCAGCTTCCCTTGCACCAGTCGCCAGGTTTCCGCCACGCGCCAGTCGTCCACGGCCAAGCCGTAGCCGGGGCGCAGGGCGAAGCCCAGCAGGTTCAGCCATCGGGCTTCGTACACCGGGCCGCGGCGCCGGCCGGCCTCGTACTCGACCAGCGCTTCCCAAATGCGACGCAGCAGGGAGGCGGGCCACTGCTCGCGGGCGGCGCCGATCACCTCGCTCAGCCGGCGGACGAGACGCTGCGGTTTCTCGCGCACGTCGGGGCCGAAGGTGGCCTCGATCGCCTGTCGGCAGGCCTGCCAGGTTTCTTCGTCGACAACCCCCTCCCGCTCGCCCAAGCCGCCGTGCGCCACGGCGTCGGTTTGCGTGGCAACGCGTACGTCGAAGTCCAGCCGCCAGCGGTGACGCGTGCCCGGCTCGGCGCACCACAACTCCAGCGTGCCGATTTCGCTCAGGCCGGCGTGCAGCCGGACGGCGATGCTCTCGGCGTCGGCCCGGCCGCGTGTTTTCAGCACGGTTCGGATGGGCGGCAGGGCAGTGAGCTTCTCGGGATCGAGCGGCAGCAGTTCGCCCGGCCGGTCGGTCAACCGTGTGCTGGAAACATACAGCGGGAACTCGACAGGCTGATCGACCAACAGGTGGAACTCGCGGTCGAGTTCGACCTGCTGGCCCGGCTCGACGCCGGCGGGCACGAGGCACAGCGCCTGCGCGGCCTCGGCGCCTGGTTCCGCCCCCTCGACGCCCACGTAATACGTGCGCGCCAGCCCGGCCGCAATGCGCACCCCCTCGCCGCGCCGCACGAGCCCGAAGTACGCTGCACCGCGCGCCACGGCCAGGTCAAGCCGGTCGTTACGCAACACGACCGGTTGCCAGTCGCCGCTCGGGCCGGCGAACCACTCGGAAACCACCCGCAGCAGCCGCTCGCGCAGTTCGGGTGAATTGAAGACGGCGCCGTTAAAGAGAACCAGGTCGGGTCGGGCCGGATCGTGCGCCGCCTCGGCCTCGTGCTCCTCGTCGCCGGCGTGCCGATGGGCGGCCAGGAACGTACCGAGGTACCGGGTAATGGCGGCGTCCGGCGCGTAGGGCAGGCCGAACTCCTGAAAGCCCGACACCCGGCTGCGCGGCCGTTCGCCCAGGGCCACACGGGGAAAGAAGCCTTCGAGGAGCAGTTCGCGGGCCTCGTCGCGGGTCACCTCCACCTGCACGCCGCCCCCGATCAGTCGAGCGCTGCGCCCGGGCAGGTGTAGCGTAAGCCGCTCCGGCGGACTGTCGCCCAGCAGGGTTTCCTTCGCCTGCCGACATGCCCGAACGAGCACGGCCCACTGGCCCGGCGCGAGATTGCCGCCGTCGGTCAACCGGGCTTCGAGGTGCCGGGCCAGGGCCAGGTCGAAGTTGTCGCCGCCCAGGATCAGATGTTCGCCGACGGCCACGCGGTGGAACTGCACTTTACCCTCCTCGCCGCGCCGCACGCGGATGAGCGTGAAGTCGCTCGTGCCGCCGCCGATGTCGCACACGAGAATCTTCTGCCCCGGGCTGACCTGCCGGTCCCAGTCGTCGCGATGCCGATCGATCCACGCATAGAATGCCGCCTGCGGCTCCTCGATGAGCACGACGCGCGGCAGGCCGGCCCTGCGGGCCGCTTTCACGGTCAGCTCGCGGGCCACCTCGTCGAAAGAGGCCGGCAGCGTGAGCACGACGTCCTGCTCGGCCAGCGGGTATTCCGGGTGGTCGTAATCCCACGCGCGGCATACGTGCTCCAGGTATCGGGCGCCGGCCTCGATGGGCGAGAGCCGCTGCAAATCGTCGGCCCCTTGCCACGGCAGGATGGCCGCCGTCCGATCGACGCCCGAGTGACACAGCCACGATTTGGCCGAAACGACCAGCCGGGCAGGAACCTTCGTCCCGTGGTCGCGGGCGAACGTGCCGACCGCGTAGCCCGGCTCCTCGCGGTGCCACGGACACCGGAGCGCCCCGGGGGCGAACTCGGCCGCCGCGGCCTCGTAGTGAAACGAGGGGAGTGTCTCGCGCCGCTCGACCACCCCCGCCTCGACCACCTGCGGCACCGTGAATGTTTCGATCGCCCGCGGCCGCCGCTCCGTATCGACGAAGCAAACCGCCGAGTTCGTCGTGCCCAAGTCAATACCCACTACGAAGCGAGGGGCCGTCGATGGGGGCGTCTTAAGGTTTGTCATGGGCAAAGAATTGTCCGTGGTCAATCAGGAGCTATCCGGAAAGGCGCGGTTCCAGGTTCCCTCTCCGTCCGGGAACGGGTTCGGGTGAGGGCTATGGGCCGAAGACCTTACCCCTATCCTACTCGGATTCCTCAGGCCCTCACCCCCAGCCCCTCTCCCAAAGGCAGAGGGGAGTTTTCGGACAGCCTCTCAGTGGTTCCTTCGGTGGCAGCTCGGGCAAGTCGGATTGCCGTCGCGCCTCAACGCCAGCGTAATCCGCCCGGCCATCACGAGGTCGAGGAACTCGCGGTTGCTGGGTAGCAGGGCCGGCTGGGCGGCCATTTCCGCCGCCGTGAACCAGTGGATCGAGGCCACCTCGGCCGGATCGGGCACCGGTTCCGCGCCCTCGGGCAGGCGGGCCAGCCACCACGCCAACTCGACGTTCCACGCCGTGCGGCACTGCCACACGCGCCGGACGGGGCGGACCGTGACGGCAATCTCCTCGCGCATTTCGCGCACCAGCGCCTCCGCCTCCGATTCGCCCGGCTCCAGGCCGCCGCCGGGGAAACAGTACATCAGCGGCGCAATAACCCCCGCGGCCCGGCGGATGACCAGCAGCCGCCCGTCGGCGCGCGGGCAAATGGCCACCGCGCCGCGGCGTCCGCCCTGGTCGGGAATGGGTTCGGTCATAGGCAGGGGTCCCGCGATTCGCTACAATGGGGCATTATACTTGGCAGACACAATTCGCGTAGGGCGGGCTGTGCCTACCGGGCACGCAAAGAGACGGGACAGAAAGGAAAACGAGGCAGGTCCAATTGGTGTGAAGCACCCGGAGGGCCGTGCCGGCAAATTGCCCCTGTCCCGTTTCTCCCCCTTCGTGTCCTTCGTAAACCCCCTAATCCTACCAACTACTGGCGCAGGACCGGCAGCAACGCCCCCGTGACCGATCAGGCCGACATCGCGCTGGAATCGTTCCTTCCGCAGTTCGGGCTCACCGACTTCCGACCCGGGCAGCGCGAGGTCATTGCCACCGTGCTTGCCGGGCGCGACTGCCTATGCGTGATGCCCACCGGCGGCGGCAAGAGCCTTTGTTATCAGCTCCCGGCCGTCGCAGGCGATGGGCTTACCCTGGTGGTGTCGCCCTTGATCGCCCTGATGAAGGACCAGGTCGACCAGTTGACCGCCAAGGGCGTGCCCGTCACGTTCATCAACAGCACCATCTCGCTGTCGGAGCAGTACGCCCGGCTCGAAGGCATGGCCGCCGGCAAGTACCGCATGGTGTACGTGGTGCCGGAACGGTTTCGAAGCGGGCGGTTTCTGGAAGCGGTGGCGCGGGCCCGGTTGCGGCTGCTGGCCGTCGACGAGGCCCACTGCATCAGCGAGTGGGGACACGACTTCCGCCCCGACTACGCACGGCTGGGCTACTTCCGCCGCAAGCTGGGCAACCCGGCCACCATCGCCCTGACCGCTACCGCCACCGACGCCGTGCGGCGCGACATCGTCGAGCAACTCGACCTGCACGACCCGCGCACCTTCGTCACCGGCTTCGCGCGGCACAACCTGTTCCAGGAGGTCCTTCGTCCCAACTCCGACGCCGCCAAAGAGCAACTGCTGCTGGAGTATCTCGAACGCAACCCCGGCGCGGGTATCATCTACACCTCGTCGCGCAAGCGGACCGAGCAAATTGCGGAGCTGATCGCCGCGAAGACCAAGCGCCGGGCGACCGCCTACCACGCCGGCCTGCTGCCCGACCAGCGCCGCCGCGCCCAGGAGGCGTTCATGGCCGGCCGGGCCGACGTGGTCGTGGCCACCAACGCATTTGGAATGGGCATCGACAAGCCCGACGTGCGGTTCGTGCTGCATTACAACATGCCGGGTACGCTGGAGGCGTATTACCAGGAGGCGGGCCGCGCCGGGCGCGACGGCAAACCGTCGCGATGCACGCTCTTCTACCACGCTTCCGACCGTCACATCCAGGAGTACTTCATCGAAAGCGCGTACCCCTCGCGCGAGAACGTCGAGCGGGTGTGGGACTTCCTGCGCGAGCGCCGCGAGGACCCCATCCAACTCACGCAGCAGCAAATCAAGGAAGAATTGGCGCTCCCCATCGGCGGCGAAGGGGTGGGCGCGTGCGAGCAGCTACTCGAAGGAGCCGGCGCCGTCGAGCGGCTCGTCGCCTCCCAGAATCTCGCCACGGTACGCATCGACAGCGAGCTGCCGACCCTGGTCGACATGCTCCCGCGCCAGGCGAAGGTCCGACGCCGCGTGCTCCAGGCCGTCGAACGGCTCGTCGGCGACCGCCGGAACGAGCTGGTGCCGTTCCATCCTCGGCAGCTTTCCAGCCTCGACGGGCTCGATGCCTCGTCGGTCGCCCACGCGCTGCGCGAGCTGACTGCCCTGGCGCCGTTCACGTACATTCCGCCGTTCCGGGGCCGGGCCATTCGCATGCTCCGCCCCGACGCCTCCCTCGAGGAGCTGGCCGTCGACTTCGACGCCCTCGACCAGCGCCGAACCGCCGAGTACAACAAACTGCGACAAGTGATCCTCTATGCGATGGGCAACCAGTGCCGGCAGCGGACCGTGCTGCAATACTTCGGCGATGACGACTCGGGCCCCTGCAACCACTGCGACAACTGCCGCACGGCGGCAGCGCACCCCAAGCGTACGCCGAAGATTTCCCCCGCAGGCGACGACAAACTGCTGGAAACCGCTCGCATCGTGCTGAGCGGTGTCGCCCGCATCGAGCGTTCGATGCGTCATTCCTGCGGCAAGACGCTGGTGGCGCAGATGCTGACCGGATCGAAGTCGCAGCGCATCACGAAGCTCGGCCTGAACCGGCTGAGCACCTACGGCCTGCTCGAAAATTTCAAAACCGGCGAGGTAGCCGACCTGATCGAGGGCCTCGTCGTGCTCGGATGCATCAAGCAGGAGGGCATCGACGGCAGCAAACAGTTTCGGCCGGTAGTGCGGCTTACCCCGTTGGGAGGCGAGGTGATGCGCGGCGAGCAGCCGCTGCCGAGTGAACTGCCGGTTCCTGCGGCCCTGGCCCGCAAGATTTGCGGCCTGCCCCCCGTTGCACCTGCGGCGCCCCAACCCTCGGCCGAGGACGACGCTTCGTTGCCGTCGACAGATTCGGAAGATTACTACTGGACGTGGCGACTGCTTTCGGCGGGCTTCGCAGCCGACGAGTGTGCCGCGGCCCGCCGCCTGCCCCAACGCGTGGTGCTCCGGCACGCCTTGCAGGCAGTCGAGGCGGGCTATCATCTGACGCCGCAGCAGTGCTTCGCTCCGGAATTGCTCGACGCGCTCGAACAGACCCTTGGCTCGCGGCCGGTCGGTGCGGCCGAAGGCGTCCTTCCCCGCCTTCCGACCGGCGCCCTGCCCGAACACGTTCGGCTGTTCGCCGCCCTTCGCCACGGCGCGTCGTAGGGCCCGCCTGCCTAACCTTTCACGGGCGGGTGCAGGACAGGGTTTGTTAGACCAAACT
>CAYPWB010000092.1:0-17073 GCA_964414315.1 uncultured Planctomycetaceae bacterium
TCGTTCATGACGATCAGGCCGCCGGAGCCCATGATCGCGCCCAATTCGGAAAGCGACTCGTAATCGAGCGGCACGTTCAGATGCTGAGGCGGGATGCAGCCGCCGGAGGGGCCGCCGATTTGCGCGGCCTTGAACTGCTTGTCGTCGGGAATGCCGCCGCCGATGTCGTAAATCAGGTCGCCCAGCGACATGCCGATGGGCACCTCGACCAGGCCGGAGTTCTTGATGGCCCCGGCTAGCGCGAACACCTTGGTGCCGCGGCTGCCGTCGGTGCCGCGCGAGGCGTACCACTCGCCGCCGCGCAGCACGATGGGCGCCACGTTGGCGTAGGTTTCCACGTTATTCAGCAGCGTGGGTTTCCCCCACAGGCCCGACACGGCGGGGAAGGGCGGTCGGGGGCGCGGCTCGCCCCGATGCCCCTCGATCGATCGGAGCAGGGCCGTCTCTTCGCCGCACACGAACGCGCCGGAACCCATGCGGATTTCCAGTTCAAAATCGAAACCACTTTCCAGGATGTTCTTTCCGAGCAATCCGCGTTCCCGGGCCTGGTTGAGCGCATGCGTGAGCCGCTCGACGGCCAGCGGATACTCGGCCCGCACGTATACGTAGCCCTGGGCGGCCCCCACGGTGCGGGCGGCGACGGCCATACCTTCGATCAGGCTGTGCGGGTCGCCTTCGAGCACGCTGCGGTCCATGAACGCGCCGGGGTCGCCCTCGTCGGCGTTGCACACCACGTACTTCGTCCGGCCTTCGGCATCGCGGGTGAATTGCCACTTCCGCCAGGTGGGGAACCCGGCCCCGCCGCGGCCTCGCAGGCCCGAGGTGCGCAACTCGGCCAGCAACTCCTCCGAATGGTCGCCGGAAACGACCTTCGCCAAGGCCTGGTAACCATCGCGGGCGATGTAGTCGTCGATGCTGCGCGGGTCGACCTGCCCGCAGTTGCGCAGCACAATCTTTGTTTGCCGCTTAAAGAAGTCGATCTCGGCGGCGTGGGATACGCTCCGCCCGTCCGGTCGGCGGTGGCTCAGCCGTTCGACCCGGTTGCCCTTGGTCAGGTGCTCCATGACCAGCTCGGCCGTGTCTTCGGGCTGCACCTGCTCGTAGAACACGTCGTCAACAACTAATACCGGCCCTCCGGAGCACGGGCCCATGCAGCCGGTCTCGCAAATGTCTACCTGGCGGGCGAGCCCCCGAGTGACCAGTTCCTGCTCCAAAGCGTCGCGCACCCGCTCGGCGCCGGAGGCGATGCAGCTTGCCCCCATGCAGATATGGATTTGCTTGTGACCGTCGGCTACCAGTCCGGCTTGCCGGGTGGTGATTGTTTCGCGAAGTTGCCGGAGCGCTTCGGCGTTGGGAATACGTTTGTCTGCTAGCGTCATGCGTGGTCTCCGCCGGCGGCCGCGGCCTCCGTGTTCCGGTACTCGTCGAGGATGCGTCCGATGCGGGCAGGTCGAACGCGCTGGTGAACGTCGTCGTCGATCATAATGACCGGCGCCAAGCCGCAGGCGCCGAAGCACCGGCCCACGTCGAGCGAGAACTGGCGGTCGGCCGTGGTCTCGCCCACCTCAATCCGCAGGGCGTCCTTCAAGGCGGCGAGCACTTCCTTCCCCCCTCGAACGTAACAGGCCGTTCCCAGGCACACCTGGATCAGATGCTTGCCGCGGGGCACCGTCGAGAAGTACGAGTAGAAGCCCACCACCCCGGCCACTTCGCTGTACGGTTTGTGGAGCGCCGTGGCGATGCGTTTCAGGGCCGCCTCGGGCAGGTAGCCGAATAGCCGTTGGGCAATCTGAAGGACGGGAATGAGCGCCCCCGGTTGCCCGGCATACTGCTGAAGCACGTCGTCGAACTGGGCAAGACGTTCCTGTTCGGACGTTTCCCGGCAGGACGTGCAAGGTGTCGAGTTCATGAAAGAGATCCTTGGTGCGATCAATCCTTATTGGCTGCGCATACTATTTGCGCTTCACCGGGGCGCCGGCTTGTCAGGACGGCGTGGAGTCCTCTTTGGTATTCCGGCCGCGATACGCCCGAGCGACGGGCAGAATTCGGACCCAAGGGGCGTTGAGAAACGCCTGGGCGCGACCCAAGAACCCAAGCATACCGTATCGGCCGGCAAGTTCAAGCCCTCGATCCATCCTGCCCGGTCCGCCTATGCCAAGTCGCGGTCTTCGAAGAGCAACAAAGCGAAAAACATCGCCAAGGCACTGTAAAGCAGGCAATACAGCCCGGCAATGGCTACGTAACTCAGTGGTACTTCGCTGCCGGTCGCAATGGCGGTATAGATATTGAAATGGTCGAGCATCGGCAGCACCGTGCCCGCCAGGTCGGCAATGAACGGCACGATGGGGAACTGGCCCACGGCCGAACTCGCCAACAGCGGGGTCAAGTGCCCCAGCACGTAGATCGACGCGCAGATGACCAGGTTGGGCATCATCGGCAACCGCGTGGCGATAGCGACGCTGATGGCCGCCAGAACGACCGTTTCCATAAAGGCCAGCGCGATGCCGGGGGCAATTTGCGCCATCTCCTGGCCGCATTCGATCCAGGTCGGATCGGGACTGGCTGTTTCGCGCGCGTCGTACACCACCTTGTAAGAAACCGTCGCCAAGAACAGGGCCCCGAACACGACAAACAGAATTGCCACCGCCCCGACGATGCCCAGGAACTTGCCCAGGATGAACTGCCGACGCCCGACGGGCTTCGAAAGTAGCGTCAGGGCCGTTCGGCCCTCGATCTCGTCCGAAACCGACACGCTGGCCGTCCACACGGCCAAGGCGATGGAAAGAAGCATGATGACCGTCAGGCTGCCGTCCTTGAGCATCTTTACGTCTTCGCCGAACGTGTTGTACGGGATGAACGGAAACAGCAACAAGGCAACGGCGCCCAACACGAGCACCACATAGAAGAGCGGTTGCGACATCGCCTCTTTCGCCGTCGTTCGGGCAATGGCCGCCGTCTTCGGAAACACCAAGCGCAACAGCCAGTAACACAATACGACCGCCGCCGTGGCGACGACCGCTCCCAAAAGGACCCACGGAAGAGGACGCAGCCAGGTCGTGACATTCGCCAAAGGAAGTGGGGGCGGTACTGGAAGGGGCATCAAAGTGTCCTGTCGGGGGATTTGCTTTCTATAAGCAGGGGGGATTTGAGGGTGGTTTGCTCAATGCGCGCACTCCCCTGCCCGCTAAAGAGGAATTCCAACGCATGTAAGTACGATGAGTCGGGCCGCAAGGTTCGGGAGCCGTTCGCAAGGGGTGTATCGACGGGGCTTTCCCCTCGGGCGAGGGCCAGGGTCATAGGTCGGCCCGAACCGGGGATGTTTCAGTAGTGAATTCGAAATTCGCCGAATTTGCCCGTCGCGGGCCCCCATTGTTCCCGGGCATCGCGAATGTACTGCCCCATCGTCGATTTCACCTCGCCCAGCAGCGACTGAATTTCCGACCGAGGGCCCTCGGCGACCAACTGTACGCTGCCGTCCGGCCGATTCCGGACGAAGCCGGCAACCTGGTGTCCGACCGCAATCTGTCGGACGGTGTAACGAAACCCCACGCCCTGGACGTGACCCACATACTGCACTTCACAACGTTCGTTGTCCATCGTCGTGCCTTTTGGTAACGCGCATGGCATCGTCCGGAAACCGTGACCCTGCACGGGGTCGGATTTCCGGTTACAATAGGAGCCATGCGCCGAACCGCTCTTGGAGTTCTCGCCTTAACGCTCATGACCGGAGCGGTCTACTTCTATTTGTGGCCGCCGGAAAGTCAGAACTGGCGCGCGTGGCTCCTGCCCGCATGTGTTCGCATGGGGGTACTCACTGCGGCCCTTTGGGTGGCTTGGGGCGATCTGCACCGTTTACCTCGTTGGCTACTGAGCGCCACGGTGGCCGCCCTGGTTCTTGTGGCACTAAAGCCGAAACTGTTCCTGTTCCTCGTGCCGCTCGTGCTCGCCCTCGCGATCCTCCAACCCCGCTTCGGAAAACGGTCCTAGCGCGGGCTGTTCGTGTGAGTCGACCGTCCGGCGTGGGCGGCTACTTCGGCAGTGCCGCTGCGCCGAATCGGACAGCGCGGGGGTCGCGTGGGCGGAGGACCTCCCGTTCGGGCGACGCCAATTGCGGATCGACGCCGTACACGCCGCTTCGCTCCGCGCTGGGCAAGGCCGGACGGCTCGCTGCCGGACGGTCTTCACAATACCACAGGTTCTCGGCGAACCGGAACGATTGCGGCTCGGTATTCGGACCGATATTCACGTGCGTCCGCAACTCCGACTGCCGGAACACCACCAGATTGCGCTCGAATCGAACGTTGCGGCAGGGAACGAACCCCGGTGCGGTTGTCTCCTGCAGGATACGCAAGATCCATCGCTGCGGGCGATAGACGGTGTTGTAACGGAACACGGCGCCGTCGACGCCGACGAACGCCACCGCGGCATCGCTGCCGACGAAGACGCACCCCTCGACCACAATATCCTTGGCCTCGTAAAGAACTCCCGGGGGGCGGAAGAACTGCAAGCCGGTGGACCCGCCCACCTGAACGGCACGGCTGCCGGCGTTGCGGAACGTGCAGCGACGGACGGTGATCTCGCTGGAGCCGCCTTTGGTTTGCGGCCCGGCTGAAGCCGAAAAACCCTCCTTGCCCAGGAAGCTACAGCCCTCAATCAGCCCCCGATGGCAGCCGACCATATCGACCGCCTGGCCGCCCCAGCCCTCGATATGGCAGTTGCGCACCAGGAAATCGACCACGCCGGACATCTTGATGCCGTCGTGGTTTCCTTGCGGCCCGACGTCGGCCACCTGGATTCGCTCCAGCACGATGTTCCGGGCGGGGGTGTCGAACGAGCCGCCGTCGTCGACGTTGATGCCGTTGCCGCTTTGGCCGCGGACCGAGATGTTGCGGAGCGTCAGGTGGGAGCAGTTGCTCAGGTGCCACGCTTGCGAGCCGCCCTCGAACACGGGCGGCCGGTCGGGGTCGGTCCCCTCGATGACGATCGGTCGTTCGGTCGTCCCTCGCAGGTTACTCACCATCACGCCGGGCCGGTATCGGCCGGGTACGATTTCGATTCGCCATCCCGGCTGCACCCGGCTCAAGGCGGCACGCAACGTGGCATCATCGGTCACCCGTAAAGTCGCTTCCGGCTTCGCCCGGGCATCGGTTCGCACGAGCAAGCCGAGGGCAACGCAGGCAGCGACACAACAAAACACATTGCGCATGGCGAAACTCCCGTATGCAGGCAGCCCGGCAGATTTCGGCTGCGACACCTTTGGAGGCCGCGAATCAATCACCCCGACGGGGCCGGAGCGCCGACGGCTTGCCTCATCGATTTGCCTCAGTCGCCGCTGCGATCAGTGGCCGTGGCAACCGGGGCATTCGCCGGTGCGGGGAACATTGGGGTTTTCGATGGCGAAGCCCCGGCCGGTCGGACCATCCTGGAAGTCGATGGTCGTGCCGTCAAGGTGCAGGGCCATTTTCTTCGAAGCAATGACCGAAACTCCGTGCTGCTCGTACTTTGCGTCGACTTTGGGATCGTATTCGCTTTCGAAACCGAGGCCGTACTGGAGGCCGGAGCAACCACCACCGGTCACGGTCATGCGTAAGAAGGAGTCCTCGCCGAGGTTCTGCTGCTCCATATAGCGTTTGACTTCACCGGCGGCCTTTTCGGTAAGCACGATCGACATAATTCGTGAATCTCCGTTCGAGTGCAAGTTGTTCTTCGAGAAACATTTAGGCGATCGGATGACGCCTGACGTACATCGCTGCATGAAACGTGCGTCGCACGGCGGGCACGGCAGGTGCTACACGGCTTTCGAGGCATGCACCGATCACCTCGTTATTGTA
Source organism: uncultured Planctomycetaceae bacterium (assembly GCA_964414315.1). Lineage (GTDB taxonomy): Bacteria > Planctomycetota > Planctomycetia > Pirellulales > Thermoguttaceae > PWXP01. The sequence goes on from CAYPWB010000092.1 coordinate 5,832, forward strand.
TCCTCCAGACCGAAACCCGCCAAGGATCGGCTTGCAACGTGTGCATCCGCCCCGGACGGGGAGGTAATCGCCTCTCAATTCAATCTGGAAAGAATAGGTAGCTTGGTCAGTCAAGTAAAGTTAGGTCGACTGGTTGGCCGATAGTGAATGAGAAAGCTTTGACGCAAGGTGAAGCGACCTTCCCTCCCCAGGCTCGCTCCGGCACCACACCATGATCGATTCCCAAACCGCACCCGAGTTTCCGGCGACATGCGTTGCAAGTGGAACGGCGGCCTCCAACGGCCGCGGGCCCATACCTATCCTGGCACTGCGCGACCCCGTCGGGGCAAACGTGCATTCTCGGCCCCCGCATGACGCGGAGGATACCGCTGGGCAAGGGAGCGTGGACACCCACTTAGTGGCTCCTCGGTATCAACTCGCCCTTGAGGTGGGACGCAACGGGAACCCGCATGCCTGGCGCTTTGTGCTTCGGCCCTCAGACGGGCATCGCGTGCTGGCCATCGAAGACCACGAACCGGGCGTTGCCGGCGAGCAACTCGAGTTGCTCACGCTCGTGCGCGGATTGGAAGCCCTCGACCAGCCGTCGACCGTCACGGCGTACGGCTGCAGCCGGTATTTACGGCACGGCATCGACTACGGGCTGCCCGAATGGCGGGAAAACGGCTGGCAGTGGGAACGCTTCGGCCGTCTGGTTGCCATCAAGCACGCCGAGTTGTGGCAGCGGCTGGACCGGGCGATGCAGATTCACGAGCTAAGCTGTGGGGTCCGCCGCATCGATTTTCCCCACGGCGGTCTGGGCGAACGAACTCGCCACTGCGGGAAAAAGCGAAAGGCGGGGGTTCGCGAAGCTTGTGCCGATTGGATAAAGTACCGTACCCAGTCGTTGCTGCTTGCGGTGGCTCGCCTTGTGCCCCAACCAGGCTGAACGCCGAAGCAACGACCATGAAACCCCTGCAAGGAGGTGGCTGTGCGTACTACCGTAGGCCTCGACACCATAGGACAACTGATTGAGGGCCGTCACGAAAATCCGTTCGAGGTCTTGGGACCGCACGAAGTTTGCAGCAACGGGCGCCGGACGCTGGCCGTTCGAGCCTTCCTGCCCCATTCCGAGCAGGCCTGGGTAGTGGACCGGGCCCATACCGAAACCGCACGGCCGATGCGAAGGATTCACCCGGCCGGCCTGTTCGAGGCCCTTTGCCCGGCGCCGAACGGCGAACCCATTTCACGATACCAAATTCGGACTGCCGACCAGCGAGGGGAGCGAACCACCATGCACGACCCGTATTCTTTTCCCCACCTGCTGACCGATTACGATCTGTATCTGTTCGGCGAGGGCAGGCACTGGCGCATTTACGACCGGCTGGGCGCACAGCTTCGCACCATCGACGGGGTCGACGGCGTGAATTTCGCCGTGTGGGCGCCGAACGCCACTAGCGTGAGCCTGGTGGGCGATTTCAACGCGTGGGACGGACGGCGGCATCCCATGCGCAAGCACATTCCCAGCGGTCTGTGGGAGCTTTTCATTCCCGGGCTGGGTGAGGGAACACTGTACAAGTATCAGATTCGCCACGGCGGCGAGGTGTTGGAAAAGGCCGATCCGTACGGCTTCGCCGCCGAGGTGCCGCCGCAAACCGCGTCGAAGGTAGCCGACCTGAGCCGCTACCAGTGGCACGATACGGCGTGGATGGCCCAACGCCGCGAGACCGATTGGCTCCACAAGCCGCTTTCGTTCTACGAGGTCCACCTCGGAAGTTGGCAGCGGCCGGCCGACGATCCCACCCGGTGGCTCACCTACCGCGAATTGGCGCATCAACTCGTCGACTACTGCCAGGAGATGGGCTACACCCACGTGGAACTGCTCCCGGTAAGCGAGCATCCGTTTTCGGGAAGCTGGGGCTACCAGACGGTCGGCTATTACGCGGCGACCAGCCGGTACGGCACACCGCAGGACTTCATGTACTTCGTCGACCTGCTGCACCAGAACGGCATCGGCGTGGTGATCGACTGGGTGCCTGCCCACTTCCCCCGCGACTCGCACGGGCTACGCCGTTTCGACGGCACCGCCTTGTACGAGCACGCCGATCCGCGCCAGGGCGAACACCGCGATTGGGGAACGCACATTTTCAACTACGGCCGGCACGAGGTTCGCAATTTCCTCCTTGCCAACGCCCTGTTTTGGCTCGACAAGTATCACATTGACGGGCTGCGCGTCGACGCGGTGGCCTCGATGCTGTACCTCGACTACAGCCGCGAGCCGGGCGACTGGATTCCCAACGAGTTCGGCGGCCGCGAGAACCTTCCGGCCATTTCGCTCCTGAAAGAGTTCAACGAGCAGATCCACCTCCAGCATCCCGGCGCCATGACAATCGCCGAAGAGTCGACCGCCTGGCCGAGCGTTTCCCGACCGACGTACCTGGGCGGGCTGGGATTCACGTTGAAGTGGAACATGGGCTGGATGAACGACACCCGCCGTTTCATGCACCACGAGCCGATCCACCGGCAGTACCACCACGACGAGCTGACGTTCAGCCTGATTTACGCCTTCCACGAAAACTTCGTTCTGCCGCTTTCCCACGACGAGGTCGTGCACGGCAAGGGATCGCTGCTGGACCAGATGCCCGGCGACCTGTGGCAGCGATTCGCCAACTTGCGACTGCTGTTCGGTTACATGTGGACCCACCCGGGCAAGAAGCTCCTGTTCATGGGCGGCGACTTCGGCCAGTGGCTTGAATGGAACTACGACACCAACCTCCAGTGGGACCTGTTGCAGTGGGAGTCGCACCAGGGGGTGAAGAAACTCGTGGCCGATTTGAACTGGCTTTACCGCCGCGAGCCGGCCCTGCATGAACTCGATTTCGAAGACGCGGGATTCGAGTGGATCGACTGCCACAACTACGCCGAAAGCACGTTCACCTACCTGCGCAAGGCCCGAAACCCGGACGACTTCTTGGTGATCGGATGCAATTTCACGCCGGTGCCCCGCAAGGAGCACCGGGTGGGCGTGCCGCACACCGGCTGGTACCAGGAGATCTTCAACAGCGACTCGCTGCACTACGCCGGCAGCAACACGGGGAACTTTCCCGGCGTGGAGGCCGAAGCCACATCCAGCCACGGCCGCCCCGCCACCATCGAAATCACCCTCCCGCCCCTGGCAACGGTCATTTTCAAGCCGAAGGGGGAGTTGGAAGGATCGGCCGGTTGACCCAAGCTGCGAACGCGTGACCGTTGGCGGTAACCGTTCACCGGGAACTGTCGCTATTTTTTGGCGGCATCGCCAGTCAGGCAACGCTCCATGGGACCTTGCCGAGTCGTCCTTTTTCAAGTACCAGCGCGTGAGCGTCGAAGGCCTTGACCAATTGCCTTAGCCTCTGCTGGACATCGGCTGGATCGATGGCACGCGGAAACAGCTTCGAGTGGGTTCGCGGCTGTTCCAGGTGGAGAACGACTCGCAGACAGCGGCAACGCAAGGCGGACTTGGCCATCGCACGTTCATCGCGATCGTCGGCGTTCGCTTGCGCGGCGACGAGTGAAGCCAGGGTATCACGCACCTTCACGGCAACTTCGTCGGCCAAATCGATCACCTTCGTCCGGCGATGCTGTCGATAGTCCTTGACCTCGATACTCCAGAGGCAATTGCGGGGTTCGACCGCAAGAAGGTCGATCGCTTTGGCGCCGCCACACACGCTTTGAAACTGATTGCGGTAGAAGCTCCACTTGTCGAAAGTCGTTACCTTCCAGCCATCAGGGAACTGAAAACACAGACGGCCCTCGGTGATCGACGGCATCACACGGTCTCCGTTTCCAGGTACCGATCCGATTGACTCAGTTCCTCTTGCAAGGCGTCGATGGTGCCGACGTCGTCGACGCTATCACCCTGCTGAATGCAGATATCGGCCTCACCCCGATGCAAACCAAAAAAGCGGGCTTTCGTCGTCCGAAAAGCTGTGCTCCGCAACAGAATGTCGAGTTCCCGCATCAGGAACAGGCTGTGGCTTGCGACAAACACCTGAATGCCGCTCTGGCACAGGTGCAGAATGGTCTTGGCAACGACCTTCACGACCTTCGGGTTGAGATTGGCTTCGGGTTCATCCCAGAACAGAAAGCCGTTGTGCCTCAGCGAACCGTTCGCGATCAACCGCGCAAGCATGGCCAGCTTCCGCAGTCCCTCCGCAACCAAGTGCATTTCCATTCTGGATTCCCTGGTTTGCAGATAGAACCCTCCGGTCCTGTCCAGTTCGACTTTCCCGTCCATTGCCTCCTCCAGCGGCGCGAGCAATTCCTTGATCTGCCTCTCCCGCACCCCCTTCGCCAACGGGGCGCCGAGCAAGATACACGTATCTCGCCACGTTTCCTCGAAGGGTAAGTGCGTTGTCTCGTACAGCGATACGAAACCGGGGTAAATCGTCAATAGCTCGCGAGTCGGCATATACACGGCACGCTTCCAAGTCCACGCCGACGGCACGCTATCGAGTGCGACCTCCGACTTGCTCGTGGCATGGAATGAGAACTTTACGGGTTCGGTGGTTGAAGAGAACAGGCAGGTTACTTCACACCGGCGTTCCGTCGTGTCGCGATACACCAGCCGGCCCAATGCGTCCGGCCGCAGCACTGAGGTAAGCTTGTCGGCGATTGCAGCCTGCAAGTACGACTTTGCCGGCGCGTTCCTTGCCCCGGTTTGGAGCAGCGAAAGCACCGAGTACAGGACCTTCAGGACGTGTGTCTTCCCCGTGCCATTCTCACCGACGAAGACATTCAGTCCGGGGGCAAACGTGAAGTCCGCTTCGCGAAAGGCGGTGAAGTTTTTCAATTTCAGCGAGTCCAGCATTTTCAGTCTCCTTATCGGCCAAACCGGAAGCGTCGCATTGGGGGCACTGCGCCGAACCTTCCAGCACCTACTCAGCGTAGCTTACCCCACGCCCGATTGCCCTGCAACTACCCCGCCACGCCACCATTCATAGGGAACTCTCCCACATTTCGCCGCACCAAGGACGATTTGCCTAATCAATCACCTGTCGGCAGTCGCCGCAAAAATAGGACTGTCCCCTCGCATTCAGCGGAGAAAGCAGCCCGCGCCGTCCGCAAGGTCTATGCCACCGCCGTCACGGCCGGCCGAATAGGGTGATCGACTGCACGGTTCGCTGGCGCTCTTCGCGTTCGTCGGGCAGATGGCCCTTGAACCAGGCTTTCGCGCGGTAGCGGAATTGGTCGTGGCCGGTCGGCAGGGCTGCCGGCGGGCGGTTGAGCAGGGCCAGCGGAAATGCGCGATGGGCGTCGGCCGCCGTATCGGGCTGTTCGTGGCAGCCGACGCAGCCCTTACGCTCGCCCGGTCGAACGTACATCCACAAAAGCTGGTTGCCCACCACGTACCGATCGCTGTCGAGCACCTGCAAGTGCAGGAAACGGTCGGCGGGCACCTCGACGGCGAACGATCCGTCGGCGGCCAGGGGCACGGTGCCCAGCACGCGGCCGACCGCCCCGCCGTGGTTCTTCCAGGGCAGGCCGTGGTTGGTGTGCGTCTGGTGGCGGGCCACCTGGGGCAGCCCCTCAATGACGCGAACAAGTTTCCCTCGCTCGCGGACCGGATCAATTTGCGAAATGAACGCCGAGCCGCAGTAGAGCACGCCGGTGAAGTGCCGCTCGCGCACCCCGGGCGACTCGGGAACGACCGGCGGCACCGGCCGAGGGTCGAGCGGCCGGGCGCCGAAATCGGCCCATTGCGGGTCGTTGTACACCAGCGTCAGTTCGCCGGTCGAAACGTCCAGGGTATAGATGCCCAGATCGACCGTATCGGTCGGTCGGCCTCCTCGGGTAATCACCTCGGGCTTGGAGGCCGCGGCCACGAGGAGCGTGTTCTCATCGAGCGGGTAGGGCGACGTGACGGCCCACGCCTCATCTTTCCGCAGAATGCGCTCCCCGAAACGGCCTTCGGTGACGATCGGACCGACGGGCGTGTTGAGGATGTAGTTGGCCGGGCCGAACGGTTGCGGCTGCGAGAGACGCAAGCCCCGGTGCCGCAACCCGGTGGTGCCCCAGTCGCGATACCCGCCGTGCCGGTTCTTCCAGAACTCGCGGCGTTCCGGCCCGTACAGAGTCATCGCCCGCGTGCCGTCCGGCAGCGTGCTCAGCAGGTTCCACTCGACCTTCAGCCGGGCATAGAAGATTTCCAGGCGGGCGAACAGCAGGTTTCCGTAAGGGCCGACGACCGTGTCGGCGTCGCGACCGAGGTTGAACCCGACGAATTGAATGTCGCTCCCGTCCGCGCGCATCACCGCCAGGCCCGTGCAGGGATAGCCGTGGTATTCGTCGCGGGTTCCCAGCCGGCTGGTGGAAAAGACGATCCGGCCGTCGGGCAGGTAGGTGGGACTCACGTGGTGATACGGTCCCCGGGTAAGCTGTCGCAGGCTGCCGCTTTCGACCTCGAGTTCGAAAATGTGCCACCACGGATCGTCGTGCTCGCGCCGGGTGAACAGCACCCGACGGCCGTCGAACGATACGCTCGCATCGGCCACGTAGCCACCGGCGAACGCCGTGAGCGGCGTCACCACCGGCTCTCGGCCGCTGGTGTCGAGCAGGTACACGTTGTTGCCCGGACGGTGAACGGGACCGGAATCGGTCGTGTTGTGCGTCTGCCGCCAGTTGTCGGTGCGGAATGTGTTGTGCGGATTGTGGTCGCCCTGGATGAACACGAAGCGGGTGGGTGGGGCGGCGTCTGCCGGATGGTTGTGGGCCGGTCTTGCGCAGGCCGGGGTTGTTGCGCGATTGCGGTCGAGCTGCGGTGCGATGCCGCGCCGCCATAGGGCCTCGCGGGCGACCGCCCGCACCGTGTGGAAATCGTGCGTCGCTTCGGCCCGGCGTAAAGGCTCGATGGCCTCGGCTGTGCCGAGCCGGTCGAGTGCCCGGGCCGCGGCGTAACGGCTTTCCAGTACGTTCCGCTCATCGAACAGGATTTCGGTGAGCAGCGGCACGTACTCGGTCGCGCCCAATTTACCCAGGGCCGTGATGTAGGCCTCGCGGTCGCGAGGCGTCGGGTCGTTGAACTCGTCCTGGCCCACTTGCGGCGTGTCGTGCAGCCGTTCGGCGAAGAAGCCGTACGTGGCCTCAGGCGGCGAGTCGGCCAGTTTCCTCGCGAGCGGTTCGATTGCTTCCCGGGCGTCCATGAAGATGATGGCCTTGACCGCATTGATGCGCACCCACCGGCTTGGATGTTCCAGCAGGTCCAGCAGCAGCGGCACATCCGACCTCTTCCGGCACAGGGCGGCCAGGAAATTGCCGGCGTAGGGGGGCGAATCGGCGTGGGCGGGAAACCTCGCGTTGAGTTGCCCGCGGGCCAGTTGCCGAAGAACCTCCCGCTCCGGGATGTCGGACACGCTGCGATCCTGCCCGAGGGCCTCCATCGCAGCGTCGACCACCGCTTGGCGCAGGCCGGCCCGCCCCAGGAGCCAGGCCGTTGCCTTCTGATGTGGTTCTTCGTCGTACACCATCATCGCGTCGGCGTCGCTGGGGATGTTGGCGGCCAGCAGCGGCCCAATCGCCCGAAGCTTCTTCAGATTTTCCGCTCGCTCGAATGGAATGCGCGTTAGCGCCATCGCGATGGCGTACGGTGTGGCCGGAATGCGGTCGCGGGCATCGAAGCCGGCACGGTCGGTCGGATGGATGCGTTGCGGGTTGGCGGCCCGATCGAGCCCGCGGGCGTACTCGGGATAGGCGTCGAGCAGCGCGGCGGCGGCTTCCTCGCCGCCCAGTTCGCCCAGCGCGTCGGCCGCGTATCGGGCCCACTGGCTGTTGCGCAGGAAGCCAATTAGCGTTTCGAGCGAGTCGTCGCCGCCCAAGCGTCCGAGGGCGCGGATACCCGCCTGCACCCGCCGCTTGGCCGAGAAACGTGTTTCGTCTTCATTTTGCAGCCAAGGTTCGATGGCGCGAATTGCCAACTCCGCGGCGCCTTCCCCTCCCAACGCGCCTATCGCGCGGACGGCCCGCTCGACGTGGTAATCGCGCGCCGGCGACTGCTCGGCCGGCCGCCGCCGCCGGACTTCGACTTGAAGGATGGCCGTCGGGTAGGTTCGGTTAGCCGAATCGAGCGATTTCACTCGCACGTATCGCACGGGGCGGACGTCGAAGACCACCGCTTGCGTCGCCTCCGACACGTTCTTCCGGTGCGCCACCTCGACGAACTCGCCGTCTGCCGTCCGCACCTCGACCGAAAACTCCGTCATGGCGAACGGGCCGTGCTGGCGAATCAGTACGCAGCCGACGGGGCGGTCCTTGCCAAGATCGATCGTACACCACTGTGGAAACGGTTCGTTCTTGGTCATCCAGATCGTTCGCGAGCTTCCGTCGGTAATGGACTTCGCGTCGGATGTTCGGCCCAGCCTGCCGCCGCCGATGTAACATGACGAAACCTCCGCCGGGCGCCCCGCGGCATAGTCCTCGCCGTCTTCTCCGGATAATTCGCCCAGCAGCGCGAGTAGATCGGGAGGAACTTGTCCCGGGGGCAATGCGTCGATCCAAAGTTGCCACACGGCAGCCTCGCGGCTTCGGGCAGCCGGCCCGGCCAAGGCGTTGAAAGGGAACTCCATGCCCGTGAGGTTCGTCAGCGCCACCCAGGCGGCTTGGCGCACGGTCCAGTCGGCGTCGTCGAGCGCCTCGCAAAGGGGTGCAAGCGACTCGCGGCCGCCACACCATCCCAGGGACAGGGCCGCCTCGCGGCGGACGGCGGCCGAAGGGTCGTTCAGCCTTGTCGCCAGCGCTCCGGCCGCCGGTGGGTAACGCAGGTAGCCGAGCGCTTCGGCCGCCCGGGCCCGGACGGCGTCGTCGGCATGTTCCAGCCGGGCAATGTTCTCTTCGGCCTGGTGCTGGAATGGATCGACGCTCAAAGCTTCCCGCTGGCTGCGCGGGCGAGGAGTCGTTTCGCTTGCTACTCCCGCCCACCCAATCAGCAGGACAGCGCCTGCGAGCACAAACGCCGGGAAACCGTGGCGGGCAAGGATGGGAGACTTCTGCGGCATGGCCAATGCTTGGTCGGGAGGGACGAGGCGGGCAATCGTGACAGGCGAAACTTACGCACCTTTCACGTCCGGTTTGGACTCCATCACCTGCTTCTTGCCGCCTCTATTCTAGCCGAAACACTCGCACGCGTCACTCGACGATGGCACATTGTCCGCCTTCCAGGGTCATCCGTGCCACAAGGGCCTCGTGCTCGACCTCTATTACATTCCCATCTTGGCCCGACCACGCGCGAGGCGCCGTTTCGGTCCAAGGGAACGTGACAGTTTGCGTTTGTTGCGTCGGGTTGAACACCACCGCTTGGCGTCGGCCGTCTTTGCCGGTGGCGATCCAGCCCGTGTCGTCGGGCAGCAGGTCGATTTCCGCCGGCGCGTTCTCCGGATCGGGGCCGAGCCACGCGGCGTAGACAAAGCGGTCGCCGCGGCGGGCTGCGCCGTCGAGCGGCTGTTCCATAATCACGCCGTGCCAGGCGTTTTCGGGACGTCTGGTGTAGTGCGGCGTTGGACCGGTACGCACCGTGCCGAATCGGCGGTAGAGCCGCACATGCAGCGGGCCGCTCTTCCAAAGGCCCGCCGCTACCTGCTGCGGCGGTTCGGGGCCCAGCGCCAAGCGGCCCGCGACGGACCCGCCGGGTGCGTCGGCCGTCGCTTCCAGCGTTACCACGCCTACGTGGCCGTCGCCGCCGGCGCGCCACACCTGCGTTACTTGCCAGGGCGAGGGCGGCGTTTCCGGCGAGGGCCAGCCGTTGATCCGTCCGGGCTGCAAGGTATATCGCACGCCGAGGGCGCACCGCGCGTCGGGCTTCAGGGCGAGCCCGGCGTGGTCGTCCATTTGGGAAAGCCACTGCCCGTAGCCCCGCCAGGGCACCTGCTCGGGCAGCACGTCGATGTGCGCCCCGCGGAAGGCGGCCAGCAGTGGGCGAACCGCGGTGGGGCTCGTGATCAACCCGCCGACGAACGTATTGCGCAGCCCGCGGCCTTGGCCCACGCCGAAATACCATTGGCCCTCGCGCCCCCGCAGCCCGCGCATGTTGCGGTCGGGCACCAGGAACCGCTCGGGCATCGGCTCGCCCGGCTCGGTGCCGGTCCAGTACGGGGCACAGCAGACGGCCCACCAGCCGACGTCGGCGGGTGGCGAACGGTCGAGCACCTGCCACATGAGCCACTGCACGCGCGGGTCGCCCGTTCCGCCGGCCGAGGTTACCATGGCCTCCTTACGAACGCCGCCCCACGTCTGTTTCCACCACACGTCGCTCCAGGCCTCCGGGTGGCCTTCCGCGGTGAGCACGAGCGGCCAGTAGTCGGCAGTGCCTTCCAGCAAGTCTTTCGCTGCCGGATCGCCGGTCAGGGTCAGGTAGCGCCCGATCAGAATGACGTTCAGCGCGTGGTACACGGGCGATTCATTGGTCACGCCGATATACCGGATGCCGCCGTCGGGCAGCAGGTTCTTCGCGACGCGGCGGAGCATGTCCTCGGCCAATTCCCGGTCGGCCGGCCGGTCGAACAACTCGGCGGACAGGGCCATGATGAGCACGTAGTACAGGTCCTGGTTGGCGTACATTCCGGCGGGCCGGCCGCCCCAATCCCACGATTCCTCGCCGCGGTAGGCGCGGCGTTGCAGGTCGATCGCCCGCTCGAGTGGTTCGCGCCAGTGGGGCCACGCCGCCTCCCCCTCGGGAAGCCGTCGCAGCAATCGCACGGCGTCGAGCAAGGGGCCCAGCGTGAACCGGTTCGTGTTCGGGTCGCCGGCGATCGGCCCCTTGCGCCACCACCAGCCTTCCGGGGAAAGCCGGCTCAGCATCCAGTCGGTCTTGGCCACGGCATGCTCGACCAGGTCTTTCCGTCCACGCAGCGGCGAATCGTCTTCGGCCGCGACGAATGCGATGGCGGCCAGCCGATCGGCCATGCTACGGTAATGCCATGCGTTGGTCACTTCGGCCGGACCTTCGAAGGGCGCCAACTTGGGCTGGAACTGGCGGTGAAGAAGGATGCGGAAAGGGTTGCCCTCCTCGGCCAGTTCAAGCCATTGACGCCGGTTTCCCTCGAGCGGCGAGAGGGCGGCCTCCGGCTTCCCCTGCCCGGAAGCCGAGGAAACTACGGAGAAGCAACCGAACCCCCAGCCGGCCGCCGCCATCACTGCAATACCCAACGGCACCCATCCGGTGCGACCGTTCCGCCGCCGAAAGCGTTTCATGGCTACACTCCTGATCGTGTAAGGGCGATGCCGCCATTCTACTCGC